>NZ_DASZBA010000229.1:0-28723 GCF_035944575.1 Noviherbaspirillum sp. | reverse complement strand
CTGAATATGCAAAAGCGGATGCGCTGACGCATCTGGATCGCCTGCCGGTCGATGAGCATCACGATGCACGAACCCAATAACAATCAAAATAATCAGTCAGCATTGCAAACCATTGTATAAACCGGATAGCCAAAGAATGCCCTTTTCCTTGCTAAAAAAAATAGGCTTGAAATTTTCTCTGAACGATCCTCGTTGGGGCCGCGGTTCACAAGACAATGGCCAGCAGCCAAATCACGATGGAAAACGACCAGGTGATGGTCCGCCCGATCTCGACCAGCTATGGCGGGATTTCAATCAGCGCCTGAACCGCCTGTTCGGAAACAAGGGCGGTGGCAGAGGAGGTGACGGGGGCGGTTTCACACCGGATATGAAAGGCGCAGGTATTGGCATCGGTCTGGTGAGCGCAATTATTGCGTTTCTTTGGCTGGTCAGTGGTTTCTTTATCGTGCAGGAAGGTCAGACTGCGGTGGTTTTGACTTTCGGAAAGTACAGTCACACTACCCCGGCCGGCTTTAACTGGCGTTGGCCCTATCCGATTCAAAGTCATGAAATCGTCAATGTGTCGCAGGTTCGGACCGTCGAAGTTGGCTATCGTTCCAGCATCAAGAACAAGCAGCCGAACGAATCGCTCATGCTTACTGATGATGAAAACATTATCGATATCCAGTTTGCAGTTCAGTATCGATTGAAGGATGCGTCGCAGTGGGTATTCAACAACCGTGATCAGGAGGAAATGGTCCGTCAGGTTGCGGAAACCTCCATCCGGGAGATTGTCGGCAGAAGCAAAATGGATTTTGTGCTGTACGAAGGGCGTGAGAAAGTGGCGCTCGATGTCAGCCAGCGGATGCAGCAAATATTGGATCTGTATAACTCCGGTGTAATGATCACCAACGTCACGATGCAGGCAGTCCAGCCACCTGAACAAGTCCAGGCGGCATTCGATGACGCTGTCAAAGCCGGACAGGACAGGGAGCGTCAGAAAAACGAAGGGCAGGCCTATGCAAATGACGTTATTCCAAGGGCTCGCGGTGCGGCCTCGCGTCTGATGCAGGAAGCAGAGGCGTATCGTGCTCGAGTGGTTGCGGCGGCCGATGGTGACGCCTCCCGCTTCAAACAGGTTCTGGTCGAATACGAAAAGGCGCCGGCCGTTACGCGGGACCGGATCTATCTCGATACCATGCAGCAAATCTTCGCAAATACGACAAAAGTGATGGTCGATGCCCGTACAGGAAATCAATTGCTCTACCTGCCATTGGATAAACTGATTTCCCAAGGTGCCGCGGACGCGGCGAGGCCTGCGACGGTAACGCCCGCGCCGACCGGTAATCCCGTGCCGCCGACCGCTGATCAACTTCGGTCACAAGATGGCGAACGCCAGAGGGATCCGAGGACGCGCGACGGACGGGAATCACGTGATCGGGAGACTCGATAATGAATCGCCTAATCTCTTTTATCATCATTGCGCTGATCGCTCTGTCGATCCTGTTTTCAACACTGTTCGTTGTTGATCAGCGTCAATATGCGATTGTTTTTGCGCTGGGTGAGGTCAAGCAAGTTATTTCCGAGCCGGGACTGCACTTTAAACTGCCGCCGCCGTTTCAAAATGTCATTTTCCTGGACAAGCGCATCCTTACTCTTGATACGCCCGAGGCCGACCGTTTCATTACAGCTGAAAAAAAGAACATTCTGGTCGATGCTTACGTCAAGTGGCGGATCGTCGATCCACGACTGTATTTCGTCAGTTTCACCGGCGATGAGCGGCGTGCGAACGACCGTATGTCCCAGATTGTGAAGGCGGCACTTAACGAAGAGATTACTAAGCGTACGGTACGTGAAGTGATTTCCGGCGAGCGTGGCAAGGTAATGGATGCGATTGAGAAAAAGGTCGTCAACGAGGCAAAGCAGATCGGTGTTGAGATCGTAGACGTACGCCTTAAACGCGTCGATTACGTTGAGCAGATCAATGCTTCGGTGTACGACCGGATGAAATCGGAGCGTGCCCGCGTTGCTAACGAACTGCGTTCAACTGGTGCTGCCGAGTCGGAAAAAATTCGTGCAGATGCGGATCGGCAGCGTACCGTGATTCTGGCCGAAGCATATCGCGACGCTGAAAAAATCCGGGGTGATGGCGATGCCAGGGCATCGCAAATCTATGCGCAGGCATTCGGACAGAATCCGGAGTTTTTCAGGTTCTACCGTAGCCTCGAAGCCTATCGTTCAAGCTTCAAGGACCGGAATGATCTGATGGTGATCGATCCGAATTCCGAGTTTTTCCGATATTTCAAGAGTGCTTCGGCTGGAACAGGCGCTGCTGCGCCTGCGAAGAAGTGATACAGACCTTCACAGTTACGAAGAATGCTGCAGGCTTGTTTCAGAGGCCACAGCATTCTTTTGCCATGTTCCATGGCATCGACCATGTTGCATATACTCACTGATGCGCCGAGCAGCCGCGTGACGTTGAGGCTTTCTTAGACCGATTTTTCCTCAAGCATTTGTTTTCCTTCCATGCCGAACTGGCTCCTTCCTGAAAACATCGCGGATGTATTGCCGTCCGAAGCCCGTAAGATTGAAGACTTGCGGCGTGCGATGCTGGACAACTTCCGGCTCTACGGCTATGAGCTGGTGATGCCCCCGATGCTCGAGTATCTCGAGTCGCTGTTGACTGGCGCTGGTCAGGACATGGATCTGCGCATGTTTAAGCTGGTAGATCAAATTTCCGGCCGGACCATGGGTATTCGCGCAGATATGACGACGCAGGTCGCTCGTATCGATGCCCACCTGTTGAACCGTACTTCGGTGACGCGCTTGTGCTATGCGGGAAGTGTATTGCATACACGTCCGTCAGGTTTACACGCAACCCGCGAGCCGTTGCAGATTGGCGTGGAAATCTATGGGCATGCCGGGCTGGAGGCCGACGCCGAAATCCAGGAGCTCGCTTTAGCCTCCCTTGCATTGGCTGGATTCGAAAAGGTTCGACTCGATCTGTGTCATGTCGGCGTTTTCCGGGCAATCATCGCAAATGATATGCAAGCCAGGAAGCAGGAAGCTGCGTTGTTCGGTTTGCTGGAGTCAAAAGATGTTCCCGGTTTGGAAACCATCAGCGGAAATTTTGCGGCAGAGACGCGCAATGCGCTGCTCGCCCTTCCCGGACTCTATGGGGACGCCGAGACTGTTTCGCGGGCACGCAAGATCTTGCCGTCACTTCCAGGCATCGCGAAGGCGCTGGATGAACTCGACGCGTTAATCAAATTGGCTGGAGCGGCAAGTGTTACTGTCGATTTGGCCGACCTGCGCGGATATCACTATCACAGCGGCGCAATGTTCGCCGCCTATGTTCCGGGGCTCCCCAATGCCGTCGCTCGCGGCGGACGGTATGACGAAGTCGGCGAGGCATTCGGCCGGGCACGTCCGGCAACCGGATTTTCAATGGACTTGCGGGAACTGGCGCGCCTGGTGCCGGTTGCCGGTCGTCGACGGGCGGTTCGTGCGCCATGGGGCCAGGATGCCGGTCTGAGAGCTAAAATCGCGGAGCTGCGCAGAGCAGGGGAAATTGTCATCCAAAGCCTGCCGGGCCACGAAAATGATCAGGACGAGTTCGACTGCGACCGCACGCTCGAAATCGATAGCGGAAATTGGATTCTAAAAAACTTAGGTTAAAAGCATGGCAAAGAATGTGGTGGTCATCGGTACCCAGTGGGGCGATGAAGGCAAAGGAAAAATCGTCGATTGGCTTACGGATCATGCGCAGGGCGTCGTGCGTTTTCAAGGCGGCCATAATGCCGGCCACACGCTGGTTATTGGCGGGCAAAAGACCGCTCTGCAACTCATTCCTTCCGGCATCATGCGCCCTGGCGTTGCTTGCTATATCGGAAATGGGGTAGTGTTGTCGGTGCCTGATCTGCTGAGGGAAATTGATAAGCTTCAATCGATCGGCGTGGAGGTCGCCTCTCGGCTCAAGGTCTCCGAGGCCTGTCCGATTATTCTGCCTTATCACACCGCACTCGACGCCGCTCGTGAAGCCGCCCGAGGCGCCGCAAAAATCGGCACCACAGGAAAGGGCATCGGTCCTGCCTACGAAGACAAGGTGGCGCGGCGTGCGATCCGGGTCGCCGATCTGCTGATCGAGAAGCGCTTTACCGAAAAATTGCGCGAAAACCTTGATTACCACAACTTCGTACTGACCCAGTATCTGGGCGCGCAGGCTGTCGATTTTCAGAAAACCCTGGACGACGCCTTGTCGACAGTGCCTCGTATTGCGCCGATGGTCGCTGATGTGTCTAGCGCTCTCTATGCCGAACATAAAGCCGGCGGCAGCTTGCTTTTCGAAGGTGCACAGGGCAGTTTGCTTGATGTCGATCATGGCACGTATCCGTTCGTGACGTCGAGCAACTGCGTTGCCGGAAATGCTGCCGCAGGCTCTGGTGTCGGGCCCAACATGCTGCATTACATACTAGGTATCACCAAGGCCTATACGACCCGGGTTGGTTCCGGACCATTTCCTTCCGAATTGCCTACTGATGTTGGGATAGGCAAGCATCTTGCCAGCGTCGGGCACGAGTTTGGTACAGTCACTGGACGTGCTCGTCGCTGCGGATGGTTTGACGCGGCACTGCTGCGTCGTTCGGTACAGATTAACGGCGTATCCGGAATGTGCCTGACCAAACTTGATGTGCTGGACGGGCTCGATTCATTGAAGCTGTGTACCGGTTATACGCTCGATGGGAAGAAGACGGATATTTTCCCCGTAGGCGCGGAAGATGCGGCCCGTTGTCAGCCGATCTATGAAGAAATGCCAGGATGGAAAGAATCCAGTGTCGGCGCCAAATCGATGGATGCATTGCCAGCCAATGCGCGTGCTTATATTGCCCGAATTGAAGAGCTTGTCGGCGTGCCTATCGACATGGTCTCCACGGGTCCTGACAGAGAAGAAACGATCGTTTTGCGACATCCTTTCCAGTAAGGCTCATGAAAAACACGCCACTGCCTGTTTCTGACGACAAGCATCTTTGGGTCGGATGGGATGATTACCATCGATCCATCGAGGGATTAGTGCGAGTTGTTCATGAATCCGGCTGGAAATTCGACCAGGTCCTCTGCCTTGCGCGAGGTGGATTGCGTCCGGGAGATGTATTTTCGCGAATATTCGATTTGCCGCTCGCGATCCTCTCGACCAGTTCGTACCGCGCCGAGGCGGGCACGGTGCAGGGCGCGCTCAACATCGCCAAGCATGTCACCGTCACCAAAGGCTCGCTCGAAGGCAGGGTCTTGCTGGTTGATGATCTCGCCGATTCGGGCGTTACCTTGTCGAAAGTGCAGCGGCACCTGCAAGCGAATTTTCCGATGGTGACCGAGGTTCGTTCTGCCGTCATTTGGTGCAAAGCTTGCTCAACCTTCAAGCCTGATTATTACTTGGAGTATTTGCCAACCAACCCCTGGATTCACCAGCCATTCGAGGAATATGACAGCATGCGCCCGGAGCAGGTCATAGCGCGTTTGAAGGACGGCGATTGACTATCGAACTTCGTCACGAAGTTTGTGATCCAATCACGGTTTTATGGCGCTGTTATGACCAAGCACCGGTCGATGCTGTTTGATATGGATGGACTGTAGGCACATCCATATCCAAGATTTCGGGTCATTAGATTGTTGGATTAGATGCAGTTCGCGGCGCTTGGAAGATTTGCCGGCAGGACGTACCAAGGTTTTGCTGATCCGAGTTAGATGTTTTGCGAAAGAAGGATGTGTCAGAAAGAAAAAAGGCCCGCATATGCGGACCTTTTTATAAAGCTTGGTGCCCAGAAGAGGACTCGAACCTCCACAGTGTTGCCACCGCTAGGACCTGAACCTAGTGCGTCTACCAATTCCGCCATCTGGGCGATGCGAAAGACAAGAATTATAGCTGAACAATTTAGGATGTCAATCTAATCGGAAAGTGAAATCCTCCGAAAGTTTGAAGCTTGTTAGGTAAATGGAACGCTCGTCCGTTACACTACCTCGTACCAATAAAAATTAACTGAAGTACTCTTTTGAGCCAATATTCATACACAATCCCCAGCCGAGAGGAAATTCTTGGCATCCTACGCACCGCAACAGAACCACAAGACGTGAATTCTCTTGCTGCGGCACTCGATGTGAAATCCGATGAGATGGATGGTTTGACGCGCCGCTTGAATGCGATGGAGCGCGACGGACAAATCAAGCCGAATCGAAACGGTCATTATCATCTCGCACATCAACCCAACTTTATTGAGGGCCGCATCAGCGGCCATCGCGAAGGCTATGGCTTCCTGATTCCGGATGACGGCGGCGATGATATTTTCCTTCCCGAGAAGGAAATGCAAAAGGTCCTGAACGGCGATCGCGTGCAAGTACGCATCATCGGCACCGACCGCCGTGGTCGGCCTGAAGGTACGATCGTGGAAGTTGTTTCGCGGGCCAATACTCACGTAATCGGTCGCCTGTTGAATGAAAACGGCGTTTGGATCGTTGCTCCGGAAGATAAGCGGATCGGACAGGATATTTTGCTTGTAGGATCGCCGGGCAAAGCAAAGACCGGGCAGGTGGTCAGCGTTGAGCTTACGGAACAGCCATCACGCTTCACGCAACCCATCGGGAAAATCGTCGAGATCCTCGGCGATATCGATGATCCCGGCATGGAGATCGAAATTGCGGTACGCAAATACGGCGTGCCGCATGAGTTTTCTGAAGCGGCAAAAAAGCTTGCCGCCAAACTGCCTTCCGAAGTGCGCGATGCCGACATGGTCGATCGCGTCGACTTGCGTGATATCCCACTGGTGACGATTGACGGCGAGGATGCGCGCGATTTTGACGACGCCGTCTATTGTGAGCCTGTGAAAATCGGCCGCAGCAATGCTTACCGCTTGATTGTCGCAATCGCCGATGTCAGTCATTACGTCAAACCGAATGACGCACTCGATGTGGATGCGCTTGAGCGCAGCACGTCGGTGTATTTTCCTCGCAGGGTCATTCCGATGCTGCCGGAAAAATTATCGAACGGACTCTGTTCGCTCAATCCGAATGTGGACCGCCTCACCCTTGTATGCGACGCGGTGATCACCTCCAAGGGCGAAATCAAGGCGTACCAGTTCTATCCGGCGGTAATCCATTCCGCGGCTCGGCTTACCTATACCGAAGTGGCGGCGATTCTTGCCAATACCAAGGGCACGGAGGCGGCCAAGCGCCAGACGATCGTCCCGCATATCCTGCATTTATACGAGGTATTCCAGGCCTTGCTGCAGGCTCGCCATGCGCGGGGCGCGATCGATTTCGAGACTACTGAAACGTATATCGTCTGTAATGCCGCCGGCAAGATCGAACAAATACTTCCGCGTACCCGCAACGATGCTCATCGGGTCATCGAGGAGTGCATGCTGGCTGCGAATGTCTGCGCCGCCGACCTGCTGAAGCGCTTCAAACATCAGGGTGTGTTCCGCATTCATGCCGCTCCCAGCAAGGAAAAACTGAACCAGCTCAGAACGTTTCTGAAGCAGGCCGGCCTCAATCTGGGCGGCGGCGACACGCCGGCAGCATCCGATTACGCGGAGCTTTTGCCGAAGATAAAGGCTCGTCCAGATGCGACTCTCCTGCAGACCATGTTGCTGCGCTCGATGCAGCAGGCAGTTTACAGTCCTGAGAATATTGGGCATTTCGGCCTGGCATATGAGGCATACGCGCATTTCACCAGTCCGATCCGGCGTTATCCCGATCTGCTGACGCATAGAGCCATCAAGGCGATCCTGCAAGGCAAACGGTACGAGCCGAAAGGTATCGATACCGGCGTCCTGAACACCACATTGTCTCCGGCGGCACGCAAACTGCAGGCACAGGACAAGGCTGCCGGAAAAAAGAAAAGCGAGGGTGATCTTGCAATCTGGGAGGCGCTTGGAATTCATTGCTCCGCCAATGAGCGCCGGGCTGACGAGGCGTCACGCGATGTCGAAGCGTGGCTGAAGTGTTACTTCATTCGCGATAAGCTTGGCGAAGAATTCAGCGGTACTATCTCCGGTGTGACGCCATTCGGTATCTTCGTTCAACTGGACGCCTTGTATATTGAGGGATTGGTGCACGTGACGGAACTGGGCGCGGACTATTTTCAATATGATGAGGCTCGGCACGAACTCCGCGGGGAGCGAACAGGCATACGCTACCAGCTGACCGACCGTGTCATGGTACAGGTGAGCCGGGTCGACCTGGACGCCCGCAAGATCGATCTGCGCCTCGTCACTGAGCCGGGCATCAGGACTGTCCTCAAGAACGAAGCGCGACGGGCCGAAGGTGAGCAGACGCGTGAGAAAGGGGTCAAGGCAAAGGCTCCGCGCAAGGCGGCGAGTAAAGCGGGTTCCAGCACGCGCGGCACCCGAACCAAATCCACCTCAGGCGCCACCGACAAAAACCGTACAGCAAAAGCTCGTGCGAAATCTGGAAAGAAGAAGCGCTCCTGATGAAAAGTAAAATGATATTCGGCTTCCATGCCGTAACGGCGCGCTTGCGCCATGACGCCTCTTCCGTGGAAGAAATCTATGTCGATGCATCCCGGCATGATCGTCGAATGCAGGAATTGCTCCGGGCTGCGGAAGCGGCGAAGGTACGCATCATCCAAGCGGACGACCAGCGTCTGAACGGCATGGTGGGTACCCGTCGGCATCAAGGCGTGGTGGCCAAGGCCGGGGAGTTATCGCTGGCACGAAATCTCGATGAGTTGCTGGACATGATCGAAGGGCCGCCGCTGCTGCTGATTCTCGACGGCGTAACCGATCCGCATAATTTGGGCGCCGCATTGCGCGTCGCGGATGGGGCCGGTGCTCACGCCGTAATCGCACCGAAAGACCGCGCGGTCGGCCTGAATGCTACAGCGGCCAAGGTGGCTAGCGGCGCTGCCGACAACGTGCCTTACATCACGGTAACCAACCTCGCAAGAACCCTTCGGGAATTGAAAGAGCGCGATATCTGGCTGATCGGTACGACCGATGATGCAGAGAAATCGCTGTACGAAGCGGATTTTTCGGGTCCTGCCGCCTTGGTCATGGGCTCCGAAGGCGAGGGAATGCGGCGGTTGACAAGGGAAAATTGCGACTTGCTTGTCAGCATCCCGATGTTCGGGTCAGTCGAAAGTCTGAATGTGTCAGTGGCTTCAGGGGTATGTCTTTATGAAGCGCGCCGGCAAAGGCTAGCCAAGGGCTAAACATCGCATCCTGATGGCGGAAAGGGGGATCCCGGAGCGATCGGCGGGGTCTCTCTCGCCGCGTGCCACCTGCATGCCGACCTCTTTCCTTCAGCAAAGGTCGTCGCAACAGGTTAACATACCTCTCAAGACCACCCATCCCGTTTCACTATGTTCAGCCGCCTCCGCGAAGACATCGCCAGCATCATCGACCGTGACCCTGCCGCACGCACGACATGGGAAGTGCTGACCTGTTATCCGGGCTTTCATGCGATCGTGATGCATCGCTGGGCGCGCTGGTGCTGGCAGCGCAATCTCAAATGGCTGGGCCGCTTTATTTCGCATATCGCCCGCTGGCTGACCGGTATCGAGATCCATCCGGGTGCGACCATCGGCCGCCGGGTCTTCATCGACCATGGTTTCGGCGTGGTGATCGGCGAAACGGCCGAGGTGGGCGATGACTGCACCATCTATCAAGGCGTAACGCTTGGCGGTACTTCATTAAGCAAAGGCGCGAAGCGTCATCCAACGCTTGGTCGAGGAGCGATCATCGGCGCCGGCGCAAAAGTGCTTGGCGGATTCACCGTCGGGGAGGGCGCCAAGGTGGGCTCCAATGCAGTGGTGGTCAAGGAAGTGCCTCCGGGTGCGACTGCCGTCGGCAATCCTGCGCACATTGTCCAAAAAGATCAGACACGGCAGCGTGAGGAAGCGACCGCGCGCATGTTTGCCGCCTACGGTGTGACCCCAAATGGCGACGATCCGTTGTCAGCCGCCTTGCACGGCTTGATCAGCCATGTGGCAGCGCAGGAAAATCAGATTCAAAAAATGATTGTTGCTATGAAGGCGGCCGGTGTGTCTTGCGAAGTGCTGCCCGAATTGCAGAAGTTCAATCCAGAGCAACTTAACAAGATGGTCGAATAGGACAGGATGATGACAAGTGGGCACAGCGATCCTGAAGCGCAAGCCGCATCAGGAACTGACAGCAATTTTCTCGACCCTTTTGAAATTCGTGTACTTGCGGTATTGGCAGAAAAAGAGGCGCTGACGCCCGACAACTACCCGCTGTCCCTCAATGCGCTGCAAAACGGATGCAACCAGCTCTCCAGCAGGGATCCGGTCATGTCGATCTCGGAGGAAGTTGTGCAGGAAGTGCTGCAGCGCCTCATTGAAAAAAAGCTCGTTTCTGAGGTCAGGCAGGCTGGCGCACGGGTGGTGAAGTATGAACACCGGATGCGCATGAAGTGGTCGCTCGAACAGGAAAAGCTTGCGGTCCTGGTGATGCTGATGCTTAGAGGCGTGCAAACGGCGGGCGAAATTCGGGCGCGCAGCGGCAGGGTGCACGAGTTTTCCGGTGTTGCGCAAGTGGAGGGCGCACTGCAATTCCTGATCGATAAATACCCGCCACTCGTTGCGAAGCTGGCGCGTGCGCCAGGCACCAAGGAATTCCGGTACGCGCACCTGCTTGCCGGCGAAGACGCCGTGCAACGGTACGAAACCGCAGCGAGCTTTTCTGCGGAGGTTGAGACGCCGCGCCGCGATCGGGTTGCGCAACTTGAGGAAGAGGTTGTCCGGTTGAGGCAGGAGGTTGAAAGGTTGACGCAGCAGTTCGACGAGTTCAGGAAGCAGTTCGAGTAAGCCGGCTGGCTTTAGTCTTCCTCTGTCCCATCAAGGCCATGGCGGGTGATTGCGCCATCGGCACTCACTGCGATCCATCCGCCGCGTGGAGGTTTGGTATCACAGTCCCAATCGGGAAGCACGTAGCGCACACGGGGACTACTTGCATTATCGGCATCGACGTATACGTGCCGGGCAGGACGATGCGTATGGCCATGGATGATGATCGAACTGCCTGTCCTGCGGAAAAGTTCATCGATCGCGGCTGGATTCACATCCATGATCCCGTAAGACTTGCTTCGTTGCGCTTCCTGACTGCCGGTTCGCATGTCAGCAATAATCGCCTTTCGCTGGGCCAGAGGCATCGCTAGAAAGGTGCGCTGCCAGTCTGCCTGGCGCACTTGGGCACGGAACGCCATATATCCGGCATCGTCGGTGCACTGAGCATCGCCGTGTACCAGCGCAATGCGCCTTTCGCCAATCGTTATGGCGAAGGGCTCTTCAAGCAATTGCAGGCCCGCTGCCTTTGCAAACGCCGAGCCGACCAGAAAATCCCGATTGCCTCCTACCCAGAAAACTTTGACGCCTGCTTCACTGATCTTTCGAATGCGATCGGCCACGGTCGCGTTGTAGCTGTCGATGAGGTCGTCATCCCCGGCCCAGTATTCGAACAAATCGCCTAGCAGGAAAAGCTGTTCGGCACGGGATGCCTGCGTCTGCAGGAAGGCAAAAAAGGCCTCAGTGGTTCTTGGCAACGCCGGTTGAAGATGGATATCCGAGACAAACAGCGCAACTGGAGCCGGCTGCGCTTTGTCGGTCGGTGCAGGCAGCATGTCCTTCACCGGATTGCTGGAAACGGGCCGATCAAACGATCTCCGCTTTTTCGATAACAACATTCTCTACCGGTACATCGGCATGCATGCCGGCCCGCGTAGTTTTTACTGACTTGATTTTGTCGACCACATCGGTACCTTCCACCACTTTGGCAAAGACGCAGTAGCCCCATCCATCCTGGCCTGGATAATCGAGGAAGCCGTTGTTTTTCACGTTAATGAAGAACTGCGAGGATGCGGAATGCGGATCGGATGTGCGGGCCATCGCGAGCGTATAGGGCTCGTTCTTCAAGCCATTCTTCGCTTCATTTTCAATCGGTGCATTGGTCGGCTTTTGTTTCATGCCGGGTTCAAAGCCGCCGCCCTGGATCATGAAGCCATCGATCACCCGATGGAAAATCGTGCCGTTGTAGTGGCCGGAACGCACGTAGTTGAGAAAATTCTCAACCGTTTTCGGTGCTTTATCCGCGTCGAGCTCGACCTTGAACTGGCCGTGGTTGGTGGTGAAAATGACAGCCATGGTAATCCTTATGTGGGTTATGAATGCTTATTTGCTGATCGATGCCGATTCGATCAGAACCGGTTTGGCAGGTACATTTTGATACATGCCGCTTGAGGTTGTGTCGACGGCCTTGATCTTGTCGACTACTTCCTTGCCTTTCACTACTTTCCCGAATACCGCATATCCCCAGCCGTCCTGTCCCGGATGGTTCAGGAAGCTATTGTCATTGACGTTGATGAAGAACTGCGCAGAGGCCGAATGCGGTGCCGAGGTACGCGCCATTGCCAGCGTGTAAGGCTCATTCTTCAAGCCGTTCTTGGCTTCGTTTTCAATTGGAGGATTGGTGGGTTTCTGTTTCATGTCCTTGTCGAAGCCTCCGCCCTGAATCATGAAATTTCCGATGACCCGATGGAAGATGGTACCGTTGTAATGACCGCTTTTCACGTATTCGAGGAAATTGGAAACCGACTTCGGCGCCTTCTCCGGGTACAGTTCCAGCGTGATGTCTCCCAAACTGGTTTTCAGAAGTACTTGGGGATTGTCGGCTGCATGGGCAATTCCGAAGGCTGCGGCGAGGTAGGCCGCAGCAACCAGGCGTGCGAATGTACGGCGGGAATATTGCATCGTGGTTTCCTTGAGCTCTTTACAGAGAGTTTTCGATTGTGTATCTTCCGTGTCCCACGGCAACTTTTGCACTTGGTCCAGCAAAAGATCTTATTGAAAAGGCATGCCGCCCGATAGTTCAACCGCAAGTCCGAACATGGTTTGGCACTTGTGTCAAAACGGGTTTTTATCAATGTTATACTGCAACGCGGTCGCGTATTTTATCAAAATAAACACTGCAAACAATCCCGGCAAATCCATCATATCCTGTGATCACGCCAACCATGCAGTGGCGTCGACAGTGCGGTAGGATGCGCGAAGCCAGTGCGGTGACTGCAGCAAGCCGGAACAGATAATTTGCCCCATGAGTGTCATCAAAATCTATAACACGCTAGCGCGTGAGAAGCAGCCTTTTGTTCCGATGCAGGCTGGCAAGGCACGCATGTATGTATGCGGCATGACCGTGTACGACTATTGCCATCTGGGTCATGCTCGTGTCATGGTGGTGTTCGACATGGTGCAACGCTGGTTGCGGACATCAGGATTGGATGTCACCTATGTTCGTAACATCACCGACATTGACGACAAGATTATCAAGCGGGCCGTCGAGAATGGCGAAAGCATCTCTCAACTCACCGAGCGCTTCATTGCCGCCATGGATGAAGATGCCGCAGCACTCGGCGTGCAAAAGCCCGATCACGAACCTCGTGCGACGCAATACGTGCCGCAGATGCTTGCGCTGATCGGCAAGCTGGAACAGCGGGGCCTGGCCTATCGAGCCCCCGATGGCGACGTCAACTATTCGGTACGGGATTTTCCTGGCTATGGCAAGCTGTCCGGCAAATCACTGGATGACCTGCGCGCAGGCGAGCGTGTCGATCTTAATGCAGGCAAACGAGACCCCCTCGATTTCGTGTTATGGAAGGCTGCCAAGGAGACCGAGCCTGACGAAGTAAAATGGGCGTCGCAATGGGGCAGCGGCCGGCCAGGTTGGCATATTGAATGTTCCGCGATGGGATGCGAGTTGCTGGGCGAGCATTTCGACATCCATGGCGGCGGCCAGGATCTGCAATTCCCCCATCATGAAAATGAGATTGCCCAGTCTGAAGGCGCACATGGTGGCACATTCGTCAACTACTGGATGCACAATGGCTTCGTGCGGGTCGACAATGAAAAGATGTCGAAGTCGCTCGGCAATTTCTTCACCATCCGGGATGTACTGAAAAAATACGACGCCGAGGTGGTGCGCTTCTTCATATTGCGTGCTCATTACCGCAGCCCGCTCAACTATTCCGATGCGCATCTCGATGATGCCCGCCAGGCCTTGACCCGCCTTTACACTGCGCTCAAAGATGCCCCGCCCGACGATCTTCCCTTGGATAAAAATGAGGGACATGCACTACGTTTCATCGACGCAATGAACGATGATTTCAACAGCCCGATCGGAATGGCTGTGTTATTCGAACTGGCAAATGAAGTTAACCGCACAAAATCGTCCAGGCTTTCCCGGCAGCTTAAAGATCTGGCCGCGACGATCGGGTTGCTTCAACGCGATCCGCAGGCATTTCTGCATGCAACGCCTGCAAGCGATGTTGACGGCGGATTGACCGAAGCCGAAATCATGCGCCAGATCGAAGCCAGAGCTGCAGCGAAGAAGGCAAAGAATTTCGCCGAGGCGGACAGCATCCGCGCAAATCTTCTTGCGGCTGGCATCGTGTTGGAAGACAAGCCCGGCGGGTTGACCGATTGGCGAAGGGCTTGATCCGATGGCGAAGCTTAAACCGGTCGAGCCGGCATCCTGCGTCCCTGCATATTGGCAAGATGCCAAGGAAGAACTAATGAAGCGCGACCGCATCATGCGGCGCTTGATCCCTCAGTTCGGGGATCTTCATCTCGTTGGACGCAGTGAACCCTTTACTACCCTGGTACGTTCAATTCTGTCGCAACAAATTTCCGTCAAGGCCGCGGAGACCATCTGGTTGCGACTGCTTGAGGTCTGTCCCGGATGTACCCCTGCGCAAATCTTGAAGGCCGGCAACGAAAAATTGGCGACATGCGGCTTGTCCAAGCGTAAGGCAGAGTACATCACCGATCTTGCCGAGCATTTCAAGGCAAAACGCGTCCATGTTGATCAGTGGGCCGACATGGATGACGAGAATGTCATTACTGACCTGACCCAAATCCGCGGCATAGGACGCTGGACAGCAGAGATGTTTTTGATATTTAATTTGCTTCGCCCCAATATTCTGCCGCTGGACGATGTAGGCTTGTTAAGAGGAATCAGTGTCAATTATTTCTCTGGCGAGCCTGTGTCACGCAGCGACGCGCGCGAAGTCGCGGCGAACTGGGAGCCGTGGCGGACGGTCGCGACGTGGTATTTGTGGCGCAGCCTGGATACCACCCCTGTCCCTGTGAAATAAACAACTGAACACTATCCTTGCGGGGATAAGCGGAGGCACGATGAGTAAAACGAGTTTTCTTGCTTTTGAGCAGCCAATTGCAGAACTTGAAAGCAAGATCGACGAGTTGCGGTTCGTGCAGGATGATTCTGCCGTCGACATCTCGGAGGAGATTGACCGTCTTTCCAAGAAAAGCCAGCAACTGACCAAAGATATTTATGCAAAGCTGACGCCTTGGCAGGTTTCGCAAATTGCTCGACACCCACAGCGCCCGTACACCATGGATTACGTGAATGAAATATTCACGGATTTTCATGAATTGCATGGCGACCGTACCTATGCGGACGACCTGTCGATTGTCGGCGGTCTGGCACGCTTCAATGGCCAAGCCTGCATGGTCATTGGTCATCAGAAGGGGAGGGATACCAAGGAGCGCGCAATGCGCAACTTCGGCATGCCGAAGCCAGAGGGGTATCGCAAGGCAATGCGGCTTATGAAGCTGGCAGAAAAATTTGGTCTGCCAGTTTTCACCTTCGTCGATACACCAGGTGCTTTTCCCGGCATCGACGCCGAGGAGCGCGGGCAGTCGGAAGCGATCGGTCACAACCTGTATGTGATGGCAGAACTGAAGGTGCCGCTTATCGCCACCATCATCGGTGAAGGCGGCTCGGGCGGCGCGCTGGCGATCGCAGTTGGCGATGCAGTACTGATGCTGCAGTATGCAACCTATTCCGTTATTTCGCCCGAAGGCTGCGCATCGATTCTCTGGAAAACGTCGGAGCGGGCTTCCGATGCGGCAGAAGCGCTTGGCTTGACCGCGCATCGGCTGAAGGCACTGAACCTGATCGACAAGATCGTCAATGAACCGCTCGGTGGCGCCCACCGCGATCCGAAGCAAATGGCTGCGCTGCTCAAGCGTGCATTGGCAGACACGATGCGCCAATTCCAGGGCGTCAAAACCAAGGACCTGCTCGCCGCACGCCATGAAAAATTGATGAGCTATGGACGCTTCAAGGAAATTTCGTCGCCGGAATAAGATGTGACGATTCATTCGCTTGCACAAATCGCAGACGCATTTGAACGCGCGCTAGAAGACATCCTGGCGCGCGTTTGCGTTTCAGGCGCGGTTCCTTTAAAGATGGCCGTCGCCTATAGTGGCGGACTGGATTCATCGGTTCTGTTGACTCTTGCCCGTGACTACGCGGCATCGCATCGCATCGAACTGTTTGCTTTTCACATCAACCACGGGATCAGCGTAAATGCATCCCGATGGCTTGCACACTGCGCGGAAAGATGCGCATCACAAAACATATCCTTTGATTCGCGTGAGGTGCAATTGGCCGGGTGCGACAAGACCGGAGTCGAGGAGGCCGCTCGTATCAGTCGCTACGCCGCTCTCGGACAACTGTGCCGTGCGCATGACGTATCGTTGTTGTTGACGGCACATCATCAGGACGATCAGGCGGAAACGGTTCTGCTGCAATTGCTTCGCGGTTCGGGGGTCGCCGGATTGTCGGCGATGGAAGCATTCAATACGGCGCCGGCATTGCTGGGTGATCCGCATCTTGTGGTCGCGCGTCCTCTGCTGGCATTTTCACGGGCCCAGCTTGAATTCATTGCCGGCAATCGGGGCATCGTATATATCGAAGACGAGTCAAACGCCGATCCCAGTTATGCGCGCAATGCGCTTCGCCATCATGCAATGCCTGCGTTGGCAACTTACTTTCCGGGATTCGAGAAGCGACTGGCGCGAACCGCCCGTCACGCACAATCCGCGCAGCGGCTTCTCGATGAATTAGCCGCAATGGATTTGGCCAATTGTCTCAGCGGAGAGCAGGTTGATTTGAGCCGGCTCCGTCTTCTTGGTGAGGACCGGATCGACAATTTGCTTCGCTATTGGATCTCGTCCCGCGGCGTGCGCATGCCGAGCACCGCGTGGTTGGCGGAGATGCGGTTGCAACTGTTCAACGCGAAAGAAGACGCGCAAGTCTGCATCAAGCATCCCGACTGCGAGATTCGGCGGCATCGCGGTAATGCCTTCCTCATCGATCGCCGGATCAAAGTCGACAGCGACATGCCGCCAATCCGCTTTCTCTGGAATGGCGAACCGAGCATGACGTTCCCCCAGTTATACGGCGTGCTGCATTTCGACGAGGTGGAAGAGGGCATTGATGCAACCTGGCTCCGCAGGCAAACCATGCAGATAAGGTGGCGCGCAGGCGGTGAAAGGCTGAAGCCGGCTTCGAACCGGCCGACACGCAGCTTAAAGCAACATTATCAGGCGCTCGATATTCCCGTATGGGAGAGAAATTTTCTGCCGGTGATCGAGATTGATGACAGGCTTGTGTTTGCCGCAGGTATCGGTACGGATTGCCATTTTTTCAGCGACAAGAATGGCCCGCGCATCCGCATGCGCTGGCAACATGTGACAACCTGACGGGTCAGTTCGTCGGGCTGGTTCATAGAGTCAATTGAATTGCTGCTTGTCATATCTCAAGGCAGCAGGTAGACTAAAGGGTTGTTTTTCTCGCTTTGCGTAAGTCGTTTTACGTCAATTTTCAGGCCTTCCCTTTCACACTCTATGGCTTTAATCGTCCACAAGTACGGCGGCACGTCGATGGGTTCGACTGAACGCATCAAGAATGTCGCAAAACGCGTTGCAAAATGGCATGACGCCGGTCATCAGATCGTGGTTGTACCGTCGGCAATGTCCGGTGAAACCAACCGATTGATTGCACTTGCAAAAGAAATCATGCCGCAACCGGACCCGAGGGAACTCGATATGCTTGCCTCTACAGGTGAGCAGGTGTCCGTAGCGCTGCTGTCGATGGCACTGCAGTCCATTGGCAAGCAGGCGGTCTCGTATGCCGGCTGGCAGGTTCCCATCAAGACCGACTCTGCCTATACCAAGGCCCGCATTCAATCAATCGACGACACCAAGGTCCGCCGCGATCTCGACGCTGGTCGTATCGTTATCATTACCGGCTTTCAGGGTGTGGACGACAAAGGCAATATTTCGACTTTGGGACGTGGCGGCTCGGATACATCCGCGGTCGCCGTGGCAGCGGCACTGAAGGCAGCCGAATGCCTCATCTACACCGATGTCGACGGTGTCTATACCACCGACCCGCGCGTGGTGACCGAGGCTCGCCGCCTGAAGACGGTCACCTTCGAAGAGATGCTTGAGCTGGCTTCGCTTGGATCAAAAGTGCTGCAGATCCGGTCCGTCGAATTTGCCGGCAACTACAAGGTGCCGACGCGCGTACTGTCGTCACTCACCGATCCGCTGATGTCGCTGGAAGAGGAAGCGAACTCCGGCACCCTGATTTCGTTTGAGGAAGATACACACATGGAACAAGCAGTCATTTCCGGTATTGCGTTCAATCGCGATGAAGCCAAGATCACGGTACTTGGCGTACCGGACCGGCCGGGCATCGCTTACCAGATTCTTGGTCCGATCGCGGATGCCAATGTCGAAGTCGACATGATCATCCAGAACCAGTCAGTCGATGGCAAAACCGATTTCACCTTCACGGTGCCACGCGGTGAATACGCAAAGGCGATGGATGTTCTGAACAAGAGCGTCAAGGAGCATATCGGCGCAGCAAACATCAACGGCGACACGAAGGTATCCAAGGTATCGGTGGTTGGCGTCGGCATGCGCAGCCATGTGGGCATCGCTTCCCAAATGTTCCGTACGCTGTCGGAAGAGGGCATCAACATTCAAATGATTTCCACGTCCGAAATCAAGATCTCCGTCCTGATCGATGAAAAATACATGGAGCTGGCGGTACGCGCATTGCACAAGGCGTTCGACCTCGAAAAAGGTTGATAAATCTTAACTGAATGCATAGTTTCATTGACCTGACGCGCATGAAAAGCTATCATGCGTGGCTTCGACAGGTTGGACTTGCATTACAGCCTGACGTGTGGAGACGTGGCCGAGTGGTCGAAGGCACTTCCCTGCTAAGGAAGCATATGGGCTTAAACCTGTATCGAGGGTTCGAATCCCTCCGTCTCCGCCAAGTAGCCAATAGATAAGCGCCTTTCGAGGCGCTTTTTTTTATCCATCAAATTACCCATCAAAACGCAAAGTATTATCAATATACAAAGCCTTTTTTACTGGACGAGATAGATGGGAACAAGCGTTCTTCATGCGCGGCCCTTTAAGCGTTTATCCAAAGGAGAACGCACTATGGCTAGTTTGAAGATCGAGGCTCTGCTGGTCGATGGTGATATGCCCCAAATAAAGAGTGCCATGGGCTTTCTAGCAAAGTTCGTTAAAAACCTCAGATTCTTTCCTCATCGCAGGCCTTTGGCAGCCGGTTTGTCCGACAGCTTGCAGCAAATTTCGCCGGTGTCTAGTAGTTCAATGCGCTATGCAGCCGATGCTCATTGTAATCGCGCCGCCATGCAGCGATTCGAATGCGCGCCTCGGCCAGGCTGGTGAACCAGTAGGTCGTTCATGCATTCTTCTCTGAAGCGACCATTGAAACTCTCGATGTAGGCGCTCTGCGTTGGCTTGCCCGGCTCAATCAGCTCCAGTTGCATGCCATTCTGATACGCCCACTGATCCAATGCCTTGCCGGTGAACTCTGGGCCCTGATCCGTTCGGATTGCTGACGGCAGGCACGGAACTGCGCTGCTCGCTCTAGCACGCGAACGGCGTAGTGACCGGAAATGCCATGCTCAGCCACCAAATCGACGGACTCCTTGGTGAAGTCATCCACGATGGTCAACACCTTGATGAGTAAGCACAAGCGACCGAAATATGCAGCGAAACCGAACGCTGAAATAAGAAGAGCGTCGACGTTACTGCCGACGCTCGATGAAGTATGTACTTTGATGTATGCATGCTTCGCCGGTTTCAGTGACCTGAGTCGCTGTTAGAACAGGCGATTCAGCCACCGCTCGAGAACTATGCATGTTTAAGATGTAAGTCCTAAAGAGAGGGAATTTTTCTCCACCTTTAGTCAGCGTTTACGCCTTCTTCTCAAACCGGGTCGACATGAATTCGTGCCAGCTGTTTCTAGCCGGGAGGGCGTCGCGGAGCTCAGCCTCAGGCAGCTCATTGGAGTCGAGCAGCGCATTTAGCTGATCTTCGTGTTTCAGGCGGCGATTCTCCAATAGATGGGCATACAGTTCGTCGTATTGTCTGTTTTCGACGGCGGAAAGCCGAGGGTCTGCAGCGTACATGTCGCAGACGGTAATCAGTCCCTTGTACCCATAGACCGGAGTCACTGCTGGCATTGCCACGACTAGTGCAAGCACATCGCTTTCCCGACGCATGCCGGCCACCTACAATTTGGCCAGCTCATTCCAACGTGCTAAGAACGCCCCTTCGCTCGCCTTCGGGTTGCTAATGCGACAGAGCCCAGACGGATGTAGATGTAACGTGGCTCTATGGCTTCCAGTTCGGCTCGGATGTTTTCGCACTCTTTGCGTTACCGACCTGCATTTCAGTCGGCAGCGCCACGCCGTTCTTGGCCGCAGTCATCTCTGCCAGGATCGAGATCGCGATCTCCGGCGGCGTCTTGCTACCGATGTAGATGCCGACCGGGCCATGCAGCTTCGCCAACTGTGCATCGGTCACGTCGAACAGTTTGAGACGCTCGCGGCGCTTGGCATGATTGGCGCGCGAACCGATCGCGCCGACGTAGAATGCGTCGGACTTGAGCGCTTCCATGAGCGCCAGATCGTCAAGCTTGGGATCGTGGGTCAAAGCCAGTACCGCGCTACGCCCGTCGAGCCGCATGGCGGTGACGACGTCGTCGGGCATCGCATGCACCAGCTCCACACCATCGACTTGCCAGCCTGTACGGTATTCCTCTCGCGGATCGCACACCGTGACGTGATAATCCATGCCTACTGCGATCTGCGCCACAAAGCGCGACAATTGCCCGCTGCCGATGATCAGCAGGCGCCAGCGCGGTCCGTGCACGGTGGTGAGCATGGAGGCCGATACCTGCAACGTCATGCCGGGCCCCGCAGGCCCGAGCGTCACCTCGCCGGTGCGCAAGTCGAGACGGCGTGCCACCAGTTCGCGGGCCGACAATCGCTGCAGCAGCTCGGAAATCAGGCTGCCCGCGGACAGCGGTTCAATCGCCAGCTGGATCGTTCCCCCGCACGGCAGGCCAAAACGGTGCGCTTCGTCGGCGGTGATGCCGTAGGTGACGATTTCCGGGCGGTCACGCGTGATGCCTTGCTTGCGCGCGCGGTCGATCAGGTCGTCCTCGATACACCCGCCGGACACCGAACCGACCACGCGCCCGTTGTCGCAGATCGCGAGTATCGCGCCTTCCGGTCGTGGGCTTGAACCCCATGTCTTGATGACGGTTACCAGTTCGCAGCGGTGACCTTCGGTCAGCCATTGTTCGCAGGTTTTAAGCACTTCCAGGTCGATGCTGTCCATGATGGTACACGCCGAAGCGTTCCGCAAGAGTAGGGAGCAAGCCGCTCCATGGCACGGCAGTCGGTAGTCGGCAGCCGGCATGGCTATCTCTTGGCCAGAGAAGCGCCGCTGCCACGGTTCCGGTCCGCATTCGATCGGCCTGCCGATGCTGCACTGCGGTTTACTGAATCAATACTTTCTGAAGGAAATTCTGATGCCCACGTAAAGATTTCTTTTGATCTACCGCAAAGATGGCGGGCACAGTGGACGTACGCTAAACCGGCATTCCCAAAGCCAGCCCTTCCGGCCGACTGCGACTTAAAAAAATCGATGACAAGGCGAGCAGCCAGTTGTCGGGACAAAACGGAGACACACTTCACCGGTTGATCCAACGGGTCGCCGGCCACGGCCGTTTCTTCTGGCTGCCCTGCAGCGCCTGCTCCTGTCTTGCTCAAACAGCATTTCATTTTGAGGAGTAATCGCATGGCAATCCAGGTATCCATGACCGTCAACGGCACGTTGGCAAGCGCGGAGATCGATCCGCGGACCCTGCTAGTGCAGTTCCTGCGCGAAAACCTAACCCTGACTGGCACCCATGTCGGCTGCGACACCAGCCAGTGTGGCGCCTGCACTGTGATCGTCAACGGCGATGCGGTCAAGTCGTGCTCGGCCTTGGCCGCGCAGTTTCAGGGCGCGGACGTGACGACCATCGAGGGCGTGTCTGGTGCCGACGGCGAACTGCATCCGATGCAGGCGGCCTTCAAGGAATGCCATGGCCTGCAATGTGGCTTCTGCACGCCGGGCATGATCATGTGCGCGATTGACCTGGTCAAACGCCATCCGGATGCATCCGAGCGCGAAGTCCGGGAACAGCTTAAGGGCAACATATGCCGTTGCACCGGATATCACAACATCGTCAAGGCGGTGCAGCTGGGTGCTGCCAACATGAGAGGAGCCTGACATGAACGCCCCCTCCGAACGCGAAACCGGCATTGGCGCTTCCGTGCGCCGCAAGGAAGACTATCGCTTTATCACCGGCAGCGGCAAGTACACCGACGATGTGCAGATTCCCGGCCAGACATATGCCTATTTCCTGCGTTCGCCACATGCGCACGCAGCGATCCGGTCCATTGACAGTAGCGCCGCGCAGAGCGCTCCGGGTGTCATCGCTGTCTTCACTGGCGAGGATCTCGCTGCGGACAAGGTCGCCGGCGTTCCCTGCGGCTGGCTGATTACCGACGTCAACGGCGAGCCGATGAAGGAGCCGGCGCATCCGGCGCTCGCCCAAGGCAAGGTGCGCTACGTAGGCGACCAGGTAGCGATTGTGATCGCCTCGACCTATCTTCAGGCCAAGGACGCGGCCGAGCTGATCCAGGTTGACTACGATATCTTGCCGGCGGTCGCCGATGCGCGCGATGCACTCAAGGACGGCGCACCGGTGCTGCATGACATCGCGCCCGACAACAAATGCTATACCTGGTCGCTGGGCGACAAGGCGGCGGTGGATGCGGCGTTCGGAAATGCGCATCACGTCACCCGCATCGAACTGATCAACAACCGGTTGGTGCCGAACGCGATCGAGCCGCGCGCGGCGGTGGCACAGTACAGCCGCGGCGATGACAGTTACACGCTGTACGTCGCCAACCAGAATCCGCATGTCGAGCGGCTGCTGCTTACCGCTTTCGTGCTGAGCCTGCCGGAGCATAAGATGCGTGTCATCGCGCCAGATGTCGGCGGCGGCTTCGGATCAAAGATCTTCCTCTACGCGGAAGACGTAGTGCTGGCCTGGGCGTCGAAGAAGGTAAACCGGCCTGTCAAGTGGACCGCCGAGCGTTCCGAGTCTTTCCTGTCCGACGCGCACGGGCGCGACCATGCGACCGTGGCCGAGATGGCAACGGACCAGAACGGCAAGTTCCTGGCCATGCGGGTGCACACTGTCGCCAACCTCGGCGCTTACCTGTCGACCTTCGCGACCTCGGTCCCGACCATCCTGTACGCGACGCTGCTCGCGGGGCAATACGCTACGCCGCACATCTATGCCGAGATCGACGGCGTGTTCACCAATACCACCCCTGTCGATGCCTACCGCGGTGCCGGACGGCCGGAGGCAGCCTACGTGGTCGAAAGGCTGGTCTCGGCGGTGGCACGCGAGATGAAGATCGACGACGTCGAGCTGCGGCGGCGCAATTTCATTACCGCGTTCCCTTACCAGACGCCGGTCGCCCTGGAGTACGATACCGGCGACTTCCATGCGTGCCTGGACGGCGCCATCGAGCTGGCCGACGTCGCCGGTTTCCCGGCACGACGCGAGGAAGCGAAGCGGCGCGGCAAGCTGCGCGGGCTGGGCTACTCGACTTACATCGAAGCCTGCGGGCTAGCACCGTCGAACATCGCCGGCGCGCTGGGCGCGCGCGCGGGACTGTACGAAGTCGGCGAAATCCGCGTGCATCCCACCGGCAGCGTCACGGTGTTCACCGGATCGCACAGCCACGGGCAGGGACATGAAACCACGTTCGCCCAAATCGTATCGACGCGGCTAGGCATTCCTTTCGATCAGGTCGACATCGTGCATGGCGACACCGGCCGCGTGCCGTTCGGCATGGGGACCTACGGATCGCGCTCACTGGCCGTGGGCGGCTCGGCGATCGTAAAGGCGCTCGACAAAATCGAAGCCAAGGGCAAGCAAATCGCCGCCCACCTGATGGAAGCGTCCGCGGGCGACATTGAGTTCAAGGACGGCAAGTTCACCATCGCCGGCACCGACCGCAGCGTACCGTTCGCGCAGGTCGCGCTGGCCGCCTATGTGCCGCACAACTATCCGCTGGACAGGCTTGAGCCGGGATTGAACGAGACCGCTTTCTACGATCCGACCAACTTTACCTATCCGGCCGGCACCCATATTTGCGAAGTGGAGGTCGACCCTGAGACCGGCGCGGTCGAGGTGGTGGCCATGACCGCGGTGGACGACTTCGGCAAGGTGATCAATCCGATGATCGTCGAAGGCCAGGTCCATGGCGGGCTGGCGCAGGGCATCGGTCAGGCGCTGCTGGAAAACTGCGTCTACGACCATGAAAGCGGGCAGCTGCTGTCCGGCAGCTATATGGATTATGCGATGCCACGTGCCGAGGATCTGCCCAGCTTCAGGGTGGATAGCCGGGTCACGCCCTGCACGCACAATCCGCTTGGCGCCAAAGGCTGCGGCGAAGCAGGCGCCATCGGCTCGCCGCCGGCCGTCATTAACGCTGTCATCGATGCACTCTCGCCTCTGGGCGTGACGCACCTGGACATGCCGGCGTCGCCGGAACGGGTGTGGAACGCGATCCGCTCCGCCCGGCAGAGCAAACCCGCCCAACAGCCCGCATGAGGAGGACAGCATGTACGCATTCGAATTGCATCGACCCCGGAGCGTGAGCGAGGCAGTGGCTTTGCTCGCCCATCCCGACAGCCGGCCGCTTGCCGGCGGCCAGAGCCTGATCGCGGCGATGAAGCTGCGGCTGGCGTCGCCGGCTAGCCTGGTCGATCTGGGAGGCATCGACGAACTGCGGGGTATCCGGCGCGAAGGCGACGCGCTGGTCATCGGCGCCGGCACCCGCCATGCCGAGATCGCCGCATCCGGCGACGTGCGGCAGGCGATTCCCGCGCTGGCCTGGATGGCTGGTGAGATCGGCGATTTGCAGGTGCGCAACGTCGGCACTCTGGGCGGAGCGATTGCCAACAACGATCCGGCCGCCTGCTATCCGGCAGCCGTGCTCGGGCTGAACGCAATTATCCGCACTGATCGGCGCACCATTGCGGCCGACGATTTCCTCAAGGGTATGTACGAAACCGCGCTGGCGTCCGACGAGCTCATCACCGCCGTGGAGTTCCCGGTGCCCGAGAAGGCGGCCTATATCAAGTTCGTCAATCCAGCCTCACGCTTCGCACTGGTAGGCGTCTTCGTCGGGCGCGGCAAGGATGGCCGGGTGCGGGTGGCGGTGACGGGTTGCGCCGGCTGCGCATTTCGCGTGGCCGATCTGGAAAAGGCGCTCGAAGCCGATTTCTCGCCGGACGCCGCCAAGGCAGTGCGGGTTTCGAGCGACAACCTGAGTTCCGACCTCCATGCGAGCGCCGACTACCGCGCGCATCTGATCCCGGTGCTGACCGCGCGCGCAGTCGCCAAGGCACTCGAATGAGCGCGTATGTATGGCGATAGACCGACTTCCGGCATCCGTCGACGAGGTGGCGCAATTGCTGTCCTCGCAGCAGTACATCGCCGAGCGCCACCTTGCCACCACGCTGTACCTGGCGATGACCATGGGGCGGCCGATGTTCCTGGAAGGCGAGGCAGGTGTCGGCAAGACGGAGGTCGCCAAGGCGCTGGCGGGCGGGCTGGGCCGCCGCCTGGTGCGCCTGCAGTGTTACGAAGGACTGGACATTGCCAATGCGGTCTACGAATGGAATTACCCGCGCCAGATGATCGAGATCCGGCTCGCCGAGGCGGCAGGTGAAGTCTCCCGCGACACCCGGGACCGTCTGGGAGCAGACATCTTCACCGATCGCTTTCTGATCAAGCGCCCCCTGCTGCAGGCGCTGGAAAGCACGCAGGACGGTCCACCGGTGCTGCTGATCGACGAGCTCGACCGCGCCGACGAGCCGTTCGAGGCTTACCTGCTCGAAGTGCTGGCGGAGTATCAGGTCACTATCCCGGAGTTCGGTACCGTCCGGGCCGAACGTCCGCCGCTGGTGGTGGTCACGAGCAACCGCACGCGCGAGATCCACGATGCGGTCAAGCGGCGCTGCTTCTACCACTGGGTCGACTATCCCGACAAGGCAAGGGAACTGGAAATCGTCCGCCGAAAGGTGCCGCAGGCGGCCGATGCATTGAGCCGCAACGTGGTCGCGTTCATCGCCCGCCTGCGCGGCATGGCGCTTTACAAGGCGCCGGGCGTGGCCGAAACCATCGACTGGGCGGCGGCCCTGACTGTGCTGGACAGGACCACGCTCGACGCCGAAGCGGTGCAGACGACGCTGGGCGTGCTGCTCAAGTATGAGGACGACATCGCCAAGCTGGATGCCGACAGGGTGGCGCAGCTCATCAGTGACGTCCAGGTCGACCTGGCGGGGCAGCGATGAGCACGGCGCCCACGGACCCGCAGACCCCACAGCTGGCGGACAACGTGGTGCATTTTGCACGCGTGCTGCGCCGCGCCGGAATGCCGATCGGACCGGCCAAGGTGATCGATGCGTTGCGTGCGCTGGAGGCAGTCGGTGTGGAACGGCGCGACGATTTCTATTATGCGCTATCGACTGTCCTGGTCGATCGGCGCGATCAGCAGACGATTTTCGACCAGGCATTCGATCTGTTCTGGCGCGATCCTTCCCGCCTGCAGCAGCTGCGGCAGCTGCAGGATCTGCTGGGCGGCATGCGTGCCGCCGGCGACGCGAAACCAGCGCCTGCGCCACGCGTGGCACAGGCGCTGTGGCCGAATGCACCCAACGCACCGCGGCTGCCTCAGGTCGACGACCTGCCGCCGGATATCCGGCTCGACGCATCGATGACAATGTCCGCACGCGAAATGCTGCAGACCAGGGATTTCGCCGCCATGACGCCAGACGAGCTGGCCGAAACGAAGCGCCTGATCGCCTCGATGCGCATGCCGCTTCCTGAAATTCCTAGCCGCCGCGCGCGTCCTGTTCTCTCAGGCAACCTCGTCGATCTGCGCGGCACATTGCGCCGCCTGGTCAAGGCGCCCGACGGCTTCATCGAACTTCGGCATCGCGCCCCGCGCATGCGACCAGCCACGCTGGTCATTCTGTGCGACATCTCCGGCTCGATGGAAAGCTATACGCGCATGCTGCTCCATTTCATCCATGCGGTATCCAATCGGAACAGCCGGGTACACACCTTTCTGTTCGGCACCCGGCTGTCCAACATCACCCGTTCACTGCGTGACCGCGACGTCGACATCGCGCTAGGCCAAGTGGCGCGGCAGGTGGCAGATTGGGCCGGCGGCACCCGCATCGGCGCGTGCCTGGCCGAATTCAACCGGCGCTGGGCGCGCAGACTGTTGGGACAGGGCGCCGTCGTGCTGCTCATTACTGACGGCCTGGACAGTGACGGCGCGGACGGCCTCGCTGTCGAAACGGAACGGCTCAGCCTCGCATGCCGACAACTGGTCTGGCTCAACCCACTTCTGCGCTTCGAGCGATTCGAGGCCAGGACGTCCGGCATCCGGGCGATTCTGCCGTACGTCGACCTGTTCCTGCCCGCGCATAATCTGACCAGTCTTGGCAGCCTGGGAAAAGTGCTGAGCGCCGCAGGTTCCCGGCGTCCGCCGGGCCGCCGCATTCTTCATCCTGCAGGAGATTGCTATGGACATCTCTAGTATTCAAATCGTGCCGGCACCACCGGACAGAGTCTGGGCTGCCCTCAACGATCCGCAATTGCTCAAGGCCTGTATTACAGGCTGCGAAGCAATCGAACGCATCGCTGACAATGAATACAAAGTTGCGATGTCGGTCAAGATCGGTCCGGTGAACGCAAAGTTCGCCGGAACGATCGTCCTCGTCGACCTGAAACCGCCGCAATCCTATACCCTCCACTTCGAAGGACAGGGCGGAATGGCAGGCCATGCGAAGGGCGTCGCACAGGTCGTGCTGTCACCAGACGGCGAAGCCACGAAACTGGCGTACACCGCATCGGCGCAGATCGGCGGCAAACTGGCCCAGATCGGCTCCCGTTTGGTCGATGGCGCCGCGAACAAGATGGCGGCCGATTTCTTCGCAGCGCTTGCCAGAGAACTCAAGGAGCACCCGCACGCCCCCGCCGTGCCCGATGCAAGCGTTAGGGAGCCTCCCGCTTCGAGCGCTTCCGGCTGAGCCGGGATTGCCTATGGCCGCCCGGCGTTTTCAGCGCAGATCGAGTGGGCCGCGAAACACCGGAACGCGGTGATGGGCATCGCCGGGAGCGGGCCGGTCCGCTTACTCGGCATGGGAAATACCTGGTATGCGGGTAGGAGTATGCCGGGGTGCCGATTGGCTAGCCACCCCGGCTATATCACGAAGATAAGGAGACGGAAATGGGCGAAGGCACTAAAGGATTCAGAGTCTGGAACGTCCAGATGCAGGAGATCCCGTCCGAGGCACGGGCTCACGATTCCACTGCGGAAACTGCGCAGAAAGCGGTGATGTCCGCATCCGTGGAATGTCTGGAATGCGGCA
>NZ_DASZBA010000228.1:0-27908 GCF_035944575.1 Noviherbaspirillum sp. | reverse complement strand
AATGCTGGCCTGGCTGATCGACATCGGCTCGCCGCTCGAAGACACCGACGATTTCGGCATGACGGCACTGATGACCGCCGCCGAAAACGGCAACGATACTGCCGTCGATCTGCTGTTGCGCGCCGGCGCGGCAGCCGACACAATAAATGGCAGCCAGACTGCCCTGAACTACGCCTGCACCCGGGATGCGGTGAAACATCTGCTTGATGCCGGCGCGGATCCGTCGCAGTTGTCGAACGAGGGCACCCGTGCGGTGCTCGGCCTGCCGCCCGACCCCGATATCGATTTGCTGGACGTCGCGGCGGAGGAGTTCCTTGACGGGCGTGAACGCCGCTTCGGCCGCTGCAATCCCGACCGCCAGGACTCCCCGTTCCGCATTGCCATGATCCGCGCCGGCGTCACCGCCTATGAAGCGGCCCGGCAATACGGGAATGCCGCCGGCCAGTCCGATTCACCGGTCTGGTGCGCGAAGCGCTTCGGCCAGTCGATCACGTTTCTGCCGGACGGACGCATCGTTCAGGTCGGCGGCGAGCATGAAGACAGCTACGATCCCGACTTCTGCATCTACAACGACGTGTTCGTGCACCATCCGGACGGGCGGATCGCGATCTACGCTTATCCGGAAGCGGATTTCCCGCCCACGGATTTCCACAGTGCCACCCTGATCGGCAACTTTATTTATCTGATCGGATCACTGGGCTATTACGGCCGCCGCCGCTATGGATCCATCCAGGTGTTCCGGCTCGACACCACCGATTTTCACATCGAAGAATTGCCTACCGCAGGGGAAGGGCCGGGATGGCTCTACAGGCATGTCGCCCGGAAAACTGCGGATGATCGCATACGCGTCTCGGGCGGCATCGTGCTCGGCCGGGAAAATGATGCGGAGACACAAGTCGACAATGCACGCGTCTTCGAACTGGATATCCGGCGCCTGATCTGGACCGTCATTCCTTGAGCAGGGGGTAGACGTCAACACATTCCGCCACGCGTGTAGACTATCGGCTGCCCAAAAACAACCATCGTCGATGCACATCCGGTCCCGCCTTCTGCTGCTTGTACTTGCCGTCCTGATTCCTGCATTCATCGCTGCAGCGCTGGGCATCGGCTACGTCTACAAGGAAGCGCTCGAATCCCAGCATGAAAACATGCGCGAGACGACGCGCGCCTGGGCCCTGCTGCTCGACAAGGAGTTCGCCAAGCGCGAGGCCATCCTGCAGGTACTGGCATTGTCTTCGGCGTTGCGAACCGGTGATCTGAAGAGCTTCTATGACCAGGCAAAGTCGGTCGCGAGTGGCTGGGAGAACGTCATCGTGCTTGCCGATACGAACGGCCAGCAGTTGCTGAATACCCGCCTGCCGCCGGGTACGGCGGGGCTGCCGAAATCCGCGTCCCATGCCGACCTGCGCAGCCGTTACGGACCGGACGCCACCATCATGTCGAACCTGTATTTCGCGCCGATCGGCAAGAGCCATAGCTTCTCGGTGCAGGTGCCGGTGATCATCGACGGCCGCATCATGTATTACCTGTCCATGGGCTCGTTCGCCAGCCAGCTTCAATCGGTCTTCGAAGGGCAGAACATGCCTTCCGACTGGCACGGTTCCATTCTCGACCGCAACGGCGTGGTGGTGGCGCGCAGCAAGGAGCCGGAACGCTATGTCGGCAAGCAGGTGCAGGATGAATTCGTCAGGAAGCTGGCAGATAACAGCGGTTTTTATGAAGGCGTTTCGCTCCACGGCATTCCCTCCATCGGGTATTTCAGCCGCGCACCCAGTTCGGAATGGACCTTCGTCGTTGCCGTGCCGAAAGCCTCGATCCAGCGTGCGGTGGTCAACGCGACGGCAGCCGTCGGGGCGCTTGCGCTGTTGCTGCTCGGCTCGGCCGTACTCGGCGCGCTCGCCGTAGGTCGTTCCACGGCCAGGCCGATCGAAGGGCTGCGGCGGGCGGCGGAACGGCTCGGGCGGGGCGAACCGGTGGCGCCTGCGACATCCGGCATTGTCGAAATGGATGCGGTGAATGCGGCGATGGTGCAGGCCGGCGCGGAAATCAACAATGCAAAACAGGAACTCGAACAGCGCGTCGCCGAAGCGGTCGCAGTGGCGGAACGCTCGCAGCGCGCGCTGCTGCAGGCGCAGAAGCTGGAAGCGCTTGGACGGCTGACCGGCGGCATCGCCCATGATTTCAACAACGTCCTGCAAACCCTCAGCACCGGCCTGCAGGTCGTGCTCCTGTCGTCCAAGGATCCCCGAACCACATCGACGCTGCAGGCCTGCCAGCGCGCCGTCGAGCGGGCGGCCGAGCTGACCCGCCAGCTCATGGTATTCGGCCGGGTGCAGGATGCGCGTCTTGAAACCGTCGACCTGTCGCAGCAGATCGACGCCATGGTGCCGATGCTCAAGGGCGGCCTGCGCGGCAACATCAATCTTCGCATCGACGTGGCTGGCGATACCTGGCCGGTCACTCTGGATCCGCTGCAGTTCGAACTGGCGCTGCTGAACCTTGCGATCAACGCCCGCGATGCCATGCCCGACGGCGGAACGCTTCTTCTCGAGGCGCACAATGAAACCCTTGCAAGCGGCGAGCTGCCAGCCGGCGACTATGTGCGGCTTTCCCTGGCCGACTCCGGCGCCGGCATGGCCCAGGACGTGCTGGCGCACGCGGTCGACCCGTTTTTCACTACCAAGGCGGTTGGCAAGGGTTCCGGCATGGGATTGCCTCAGGCCTACGGATTCGCCAGGCAGACCGGCGGAACGCTGGTCCTGCACAGCGTTCCGGGGCAGGGCACCACGGTCGTCCTCTACCTTCCCCGGGCGACGCAGGAGTTCGCCCGGCCCAAGAGCGACGTGGGCACGGCGCCCGCCGCAACGTCGAATGGGCGGGTGCTGTTCGTGGAAGACGATCCGCTGGTCATGGACGTGGTGTGTCCGGCCCTGCAAGCGGCAGGCTTCAGCGTTACCGCCGTGCGGAACGGCGAGGAAGCGCTGGCGATGCTCGATGCGGGGCCGCGCTTCGATCTGGTGTTTTCCGACATCATCATGCCGGGCGCCATCGGCGGCATCGACCTCGCCCGTATCGTGCAATCCCGCTGGCCGCATGTCAGCGTCGTGCTCGCCACGGGTTATTCGGCACGCCGGGTGGACTTGCCGGATGTCCGCGTGCTGGCCAAACCCTACGACGTGAGCGAACTGCTAGCGGCGCTGAACGACGCACTGCGCAGTGCCGGCAAGGCGGCCTGATGCGGAAGCCGCTGCGCCGCGAGCTGGAAATCAGCCGTGCCCGGCACCGCCTGGAGCGCGACGGCTTCCCGCGGTTGCAGATGTGCCTGCTGGTCATGCTGACCGGCGCGGTCGGATTCGTGGCGTCTTATGGCATGCTGCGGGCGGGCCTGGAGGAAATGTGGCTGCGTTATCTGGCGGCGTTCGGCATTGCCTACCTCGCCTTCCTCGGCCTGTTGTGGCTATGGCTGAGAAGCAGGGCGGAGGATTATGCCGACGTGCCGGATATTTCCGGTTTGATCCCGGATGGCGGCGGCACGGCATCGCCTTCGTTTGCCGGCCGGGGCGGCACCTTCGACGGCGGCGGCGCCAGCGGCAACTTCGAGGTGGCCGGCGACGCTTCGCCGCTGCGGCTCGACGGCGGCACGGTCGGCGATGCATTCGGCGCGGCGGCCGAAGCGGATGAGCTGGCAATCCCTCTGGGTGTCATCATCGTGCTCGGCCTGCTGCTTTTTTCATCGGTCTGGATCGTGGCCGGCGCTCCCCTGCTGTTTGCCGAACTGCTGGTGGACGGCGTGCTCGCCGCCAGCCTGTACAAGCGGCTGCGCGGACTGGAAACCCGTCACTGGCTGGAGACGGCGGTGCGCCGCACCATCGTTCCCTTCGCGGTGACTGCGGTACTGATGGCCGGCGCCGGCTGGGGGATGACGCTGATCGTGCCGGATGCGCGCTCGATGGGGGATGTGGTGCTGCATTTCGAAGGGCGGGGATAAAACTGCTGGGTCACAAACATTCCGGAAGCGATCCTTCCTCTTGTCGAAGGATACTGTTTGGTGCGTGCTTGTGAGACAGCTGAAAAAGCCGCCTTTCAACATGCCACTCTTTCTCCGGCTTTGCGTATCTCTCCAAATTTTTCTGTCAATCCGACAACACCAACGCGGTCGCCAAGCCGATCATCACCACCCCGATCACTCCATCCAGCACCCGCCAGGTGACCGGCTTGGCAAACCACGGCGACAGCAGCCGCGCACCATAGCCGAGTGCCGTAAACCAGACCACCGCCGCACTCATCGCCCCCAGCGCGAACCACGCCTTGCCGTCGCCGGGCTGCTGGCCGCCGACCGCACCCAGCAGGATCACGGTATCGAGATACACATGCGGATTGAGCAGGGTGACGGCCAATACCGCCGCCAGCGCCTGTCCGGCGCTCGTGTCCACAGCCTGCGTGTTGCCGGCCAGCGTCCCTGTCGACAGGGACGACCGCCATGCGCGCAGTCCGTACCACATCAGAAACGCCGCACCGCCCCAACGCGCGACGGCGAGCAGGAACGGACTGTCGCTGATCAACGCGCCCATGCCGGCGACGCCGGAAGCGATCAGCAGGGTTTCGCAGATGATGCAGGTCAGCACCGTCAGGCCGACATGCCGGCGCAGCAAACCCATCCGCAGTACGTGGGCATTCTGCGAGCCGATGGCGACGATCAGGCCGGCGCCGAGACCGAGGCCTTTCAGGTAGTACGTAACGAACATCCGGCGACCTCTCAATGGAAAACGCCATTGTGGGCCGATGGCGGATTGAATAAAGCAAAATTGATATATTTAAGCAAAGCTGAATTTTGCTTCATCAAGGAGACAGGCAATGCAACTCGACAGCAGGCAATGCGAAGCGGTGCTGGCGGTACTCGACAGCGGCAGCTTCGAGCAGGCGGCGCTCCGCTTGCATCTGACGCCGTCGGCGGTGTCGCAGCGCGTGCGCGCGCTGGAAGAGTCGCTGGGCACGCCGCTGGTGGTACGGGGCAGGCCGTGCAGATCGACCCCGAAGGGACAGCGGCTGCTGCAGTACCTGCGGCGGGTCCGCCTGCTGGAGGAGGATCTGCAGGCGGAACTGGCGAGCGACCTTGGCGCTCCGCTCACCATCGCCGTCGCGGTCAATGCGGACAGTCTCGGCAGCTGGTTCCTGCCGGCGCTGGCCGGTTTCCTGATCCGCGAGCAGGTGCTCCTCGATGTGACGGTGGATGATCAGGACCATACCCACGCATTGCTCGAAGCCGGCCTGGCGCTCGGATGTATTTCCACCGAGCCGCATGCGATGCGCGGCTGCGTGGCGGCGCCCCTGGGCAATATGCGTTACCGCTGTATGGCGTCGCCCGACTTCCGGGAACGCTGGTTCGGACGGGGGATGCGGCGGGAAGCGGTTCGCCGCGCACCGGTGATGGTGTTCAATCGCAAGGACAAGCTGCAGTCGGATTTCGTGCTGCGGCATTTTGGCTTGCCGCCGGACGCCTATCCCTGTCACTACCTGCCGGCGTCGGAACCGTATCTGCAGGCCATCGTGCTGGGATTGGGCTGGGGCATGCTGCCCGAGGTGCAGGCGCGGACGCTGATGTCGACCGGGGCACTGGTCGATCTGGCGCCCAGCCGGTCAGTGGATGTCGCGTTGTACTGGCATAGCTGGAAGGTGCAGTCGCCGCGTCTGGAACGGTTGTCCGAGACGCTGGTGGATGCGGCGCGGCGGGTATTTGCCTGAAGCGGCAGGCGCTTATTTCGATGCCAGGCTCAGGATGTGGCTTCCGCCGGCGCAGTTCGGAAGCGCTTTTCGACTGCGGGATTGAGCCCGCAGCGCAGCACTTCGCAGTCCCTGTACATCTGTCGCAGCTTGCGTTCCGCCTCGTCCCTGTCCCTGCCCATGATGGCAAGACTGTCGAGCTTTTGCCCGCTGCGCGTCAGAATCGAAAAATGGAATTTCACCATAACGCCTCCGGCCTCCCGTTGAAATATGCCGCTTCTCGTTTTATCGATCGTTTTATTTCGGCATGCCAATATTGCTCGGCATTATGGTAAGGAAACGCTACTTAAAGCAAGCGGTAACAGGGCTTTCAGGCATTCAGACGCATATTTCGACCGGCGTGCCCGCCGGGACCAGGTCGAACAGCTCGATGATGTCGGCATTGCGCATCCGTACGCATCCGTGCGACAGGGGAATGCCCATGGGCGCATCGTCCGGGCAGCCGTGGATATAGATATAGCGCCGCATCGTATCGACCGGTCCAAGCCGGTTGAATCCGGGCTGGCGGCCGGACAGCCAGAGTATGCGCGACAGGATCCAGTCGCGTTCCGGTTGCCGCGCCGCCAGTTCGGCGCTATGGATCTCGCCGGTCGGACGGCGTCCGATGAATACCGTGCCATAGGGCATGCCGGCGCCGATCTTCGCGCGGATGATGTGACTGCCGCGCGGCGTGCAGTTGCTCCCGCGCTGCTCGCCGGGACCGTTGAGCGCGGTGGAGACGGGATAGCGCCGCAGCGGAATGCCGGCATCATCGATCAATTCCAGCGTTTGCGACGGAATGGTTATATTTATGCGGAGCATGAAAATCCAGAAACGGGACGAACGGGTTACGATAGCAGGGGGCGGCATGCCGGCACAAGCAGCATGGCCCATCCCGTCACGACACTTGCAAAGGGGGCACCATGCGTCATTCCGATCCGACCTTCGATATCGCCGATCCGGCCTCGCTGGAGGCGCTGTTCGGCACGCCGGGAGAGGCTTCAATCGCCAAGGAAATCGGCCATATCGATGCCAACTACCGTGCCCTGATCGAGGCGTCGCCCTTCGTCGCGCTGGCGACGGCCGGGCCGGGCGGGCTGGATTGTTCGCCCCGCGGCGACGGCCCGGGGTTCGTCCGGGTGCTGGACGAAAACACATTGCTGTTGCCGGAGCGGCGCGGCAACAACCGCATCGACAGCCTGCGCAACCTGCTCGATGATCCCCGGGTGGCATTGCTCTTCCTCATCCCGGGCGTGGGTGAAACCCTCCGGGTCAACGGACGCGCAACCATCAGCGCCGACCCCGCCTTGCTAAAACAGCACGAAGTCGATGGCAAGGCACCGAAGGTGGTGCTGCTGATCTCGGTCGATTCGGTGTTTTTCCAATGCTCCCGTGCGGTGGTCAGGGCCGACCTGTGGAACCCGGAGCGACATGCCGACCGGTCGGCGCTGCCGACGCCGGGACAGATTCTCGACAGCCTGACCGCATCCGCCATCAACCGCGAGCAATACGACAGGGAATTGCCGGGGCGCGTCAAAGCGACGCTGTATTAAATGGCGCAGATGTTCCGGGATACCGCGGTCTATTGGCGCAGCCCGCTGCTGCCCGATGCCGAACTGCTGACCGCAGAATATTACGGGCAGGAGTTCGCGCCGCACTGGCATGACAGCTATTCCATCCCGATCATCCGCGCCGGCGCGCAAACCTATCGCTACCGCGGCGGCAAGCGGTTTGCCGCTGTCGGGGGCATCGCCGCCATCAACCCGGGCGAAATCCATACCGGCGAACGCGCCAGCGAACACGGCTGGGCCTACCGCGCGTTCTACCCGTCGGTCGAATGGATGCGCGGACTCGCCAGTGACATTGCCGGCCGCAGGGTCGATGCGCCGTGGCTGCCCGATGATGCGATCGTCGATCCGGAAACCGCGGCCATGCTGGCAACCGCGCATCGCATGCTGGAAGAGGGGGCGGACATGCTGGGCGCCGATACGGCATTGACCGCCGCCTTCGCCTTGCTGCTGTCACGGCATGCGCGCGAACGGCCGCAGCCGCAGCCCTTGCAAAGCGACGGCGTGCGCGTCGCCAGGATGCAGGCGAGGATGGCGGAAGACCTGACGCAAGCCCTCACCCTGTCTGAACTGGCCGCCACCGTCGGCTTGTCGCCGTTCCATGCGGCACGGCTGTTCTCCGCCGCCGTCGGCATGCCGCCGCATGCATGGCGCAACCAGCTCCGCCTGAACAGGGCGCTCGGCCTCCTGCGGCAGGGCACGGCGGTGGCGGAAGTCGCCGCCGCGACCGGATTTGCCGACCAGAGCCACTTCACCCGCCATTTCAAGCGCGCCTATGGCGCCAGTCCCGGGCACTGGCAGGCCGCCTGAGCAACTTTCCGTCGCCGGCCGGGTCGCCGCAAGAACATACAAGCATCCTGCCGGGGCGGCCATTACCATGCCGCTTTGAAAGGATTCGCCATGCCTCACTCCACCCGCTGGTCGAGCGCCGCCGCCGGCGCCCGCGACACCCTGCCGATGCTGATCGGCGCCGCGCCGTTCGGCATGATTTTCGGCACCCTGGTGGCATCCGGTCCGCTCGCCGCCTGGCAGGGACAACTGATGTCCATGAGCGTGTATGCCGGTTCCAGCCAGTTCATCGCGGTCGGCCTGGTGGCCGGCCACACCGGCATGCTGGTGATCTGGCTGACCACGCTGATCGTCAACCTGCGCCACATGCTCTACGCCGCCACGCTGCTGCCGCAGGTCGCCCACCTGCCGGGCCGCTGGCGCTTCACGCTCGGTTTCCTGCTGACCGACGAAACCTTCGCGGTGATGAACGGCTATTACCGCCAGCATCCCGGGGCGCCGCTCGGCCATTGGTATTTCCTCGGGTCCGGCCTGTCGATGTATGTCAACTGGCAGGTGTGGACCCTGGCTGGCCTGCTGTTCGGCGCGGCGTTTCCCGGACTGCAATCGCTCGGGCTTGATTTTGCGATGGTGGCTACGTTCATCGCCATCGTCGTGCCGCAATTGTCGCGCCTGCCGCATGCGGGTGCCGCGCTGGCAGCCGGCGCTTTTGCTTTCCTGCTGAGGGACCTGCCCTACAAGCTCGGGCTGTTGTCGGCGGTTCTGGCCGGCGTGGCTGTCGGGATCACCCTGACGCGCTGGCGCCAGCAAGGCGGCATCGGTGAGAGGGGGCGGGCATGAGCCATACCATCATGATCGCCGGCATGGCGTTGGTGACCATCTTCATCAAGGCCGCCATCTTCCTGCTCGGCGACCGGATCGTATTTCCGCCCTGGTTGAAGGAGGCGCTCGGCTTCGTCCCGGTGACGGTGCTTACCGCAATCATCGTGCCGATGATTCTTGCGCCCCAGGGTGGAGACATCGAACTTCACTGGCGCAACCCGCAACTGGTGGCGTCGATTGTTGCAGTGGCCGTCTGTGCGGCCACCGGACGGCAGTTGCTGACCATCCTGGTCGGGCTCGTTGTCTTTTTCGGCTGGCAGTTCGGCATGCCGTAAGTGCGGCAGCCGGACGATGGTTCAGCGCTTCGGCGCGAGCATCGTGCCGCGGCAGTTCTTCGCGCCGCAAAGACAGGCATAGGTACGCTTCAGTTTGGCGGTGTGGCGCTCTTCGAGCTGCAGCCCGTAGTCGTAGTTGAGTTCTTCGCCGCGCTTGATGTCGCGCAGCGCATAAATGAAGATGCGTTTCTTTTCCTCGCGCGCCTCGCAATTGGGCGCGCAGGAATGGTTGATCCAGCGTGCGTCGTTGCCGCCGCTGCCACCATCGATGATGCGCCCGCTTTCCAGGCTGAAGAAAAAGGTGTGCGAGGAATTGCCTTCCTTTTCGGCATGCCGCTTTTCCGCTTTTTGCCAGCTGATGCGCTCGCCTTCGTATTCGGCGATCAGCGTACCTTCCGGGATCTTGCGGGTGGCAAAAGCGCCTTTGCCGTGGATCTTTGAATCCTTGATGATGTAAGCGGGCTTCGCGGTGCTGTCGGAACTGTTCATGTGTGGTCGGTGGAAACGGCTTGAGCGGGGATGCATGCCGGCCTGGCGGCAGGCGGAGCGTCATGATGGAAAGCCGCTATTATCGTGCAAGTCAATTATCATTGCATGCTTCTTCGCATGCCGATTTGCGTTTGATCTGGCTCGCCACACACCTTTCCGATGATCCCCACGCCACTGGTTCCCGCCTCCCCGACAAACGATGCCGTCCATGCGGATGGCGCATTGATGCGCGCCCATAATCTGTTCCTGGCCGGGACACGTGCAGCCCAACGGTGGCACGGACGCGAATGCTTTACCGTGCTCGACGCCGGATTCGGTGCCGGCGCCAATTTCCTTGCGACCTGGAAGGCATGGCAGGACGACCCGGCAGCGCCGCGACGGCTGCATTACCTCGCGGTCGAGCCCCATCCCTTCCGCCTGTCCGATCTGGCCCAGGTCCATGCGGGCTGGCCCGGGTTTGCGCTGTTGTCGGCGCAGTTGCGTGCAGCCTGGCCGCCGCCCATGCCCGGCTTTCACCGGCTGCTCCTGGCGGACGGGCGCGTCATGCTGACCCTGATATTGTCGGATGCCGCCTCCTGGCTGGCGAAGATCGATGCGCAGGTAGATGCGTTCTATCTGCACTCCGCGCCGGCCATCGAGGGGCAACCCGGACAGGGATCGATCTTGTCGCGGCTTGACCGGCTGGCCGCGGAGGGGGCGGTGCTGGCCGGCACCGGCGACCTGTCCGACACGGCACGGGCTGCCCTGGTTCAGGCCGGTTTTCGTTGCGCGCCGTTTCCCCTGCCCGACGGCAAACAGGGCGTCGTCGCGGAATACGCGCCCCGCCGGCAGATAGCGCAGGCAGGCATGCCGGCACCCCAACGCGAAGCGATCATCATCGGCGCCGGCCTTGCCGGCAGCGCCGCCTGTGAGCGACTCGCCGCGCGCGGCTGGCTGGTCACGCTGATCGAGCGGCATGACCGGCCCGGACAGGAGGCGTCCGGCAACCTCGCCGGCATCGTCAAGCCGCTCCTAGCCAAGGACGACAATCCCGGTGCGCGCCTGGCGCGGGCCGCCTATCTGTTCGCACTGGGCTACTGGCGCTATCTCGGCGGCATCGGTACGGCATTCGACGGCGAGGCATGCGGCGTACTGCAACTCGCCGCGGACACCGCCGATGCACAAGACCAATACCGGACCGCAATGCTGCACCGGTATCCGGCGAACTACGTGCGCTGGCTGGACGGGGCAGCCGTCTCCGCACTCCTCGACGGCGAGCCGTCTCACGGCGGCTGGCTGTTTCCAGAGGGCGGCTGGGTCCGGCCGCCGAGCTTGTGCGATGCGATGCTTGCCGCCGGAGGCGAAGGTATCCGACACCGCTTCGCATGCAGCGCAACCGTGCTTACCCGTACGAATGACCAATGGCGCGTCACCGGCGCCGAAGGAACGACGATCGCCGAAGCGCCGGTCGTCATTCTTGCCAATGGAACTTATGCAAGGTCCTTCCCTCAGACAGACAAGCTGCCCCTGACAGCGATCCGGGGACAGGTCAGTCACCTGCCTGCCCGGTCGCTGCCGGACCTGCCGGTCGTGGTGTCGGGAGAGGGCTACCTGACCCGCGCCGTCGACGGCCTGTGCAGCGTGGGCGCATCCTATGATTTCGACGACGACCGTCATCTCCGCCAGGACAGCCATGCGCAGAATCTTGCGCGCCTGGCGCAACTGCTGCCGAAGGCCGGCCGGACGGTGGCGAATGCGGCACTTGCCGGCAGGGTGGGATTCCGTTGCGCATCGCCGGACCGGCTGCCGCTGGTCGGTGCATTGCCGGATCAGCAGGCCGGAATCGCCGGCAGCCGCCTGCGCGATGTGCCGCGCCTGCCCGGCTTGCACGGCCTGCTCGGCTACGGTTCGCGCGGCCTCGTATGGGCGCCGTTCTGTGCCGAACTGCTGGCCGCGCAACTGAACGGCGAGCCGCTGCCGGCGGAACGGGATCTCGTGCAGGCACTCGATCCGGCGCGATTCGCACTCAAGGCACATCGACGCGGCGGCTGACCTTCGTTCGCAGGCAGCGGCGCGAACCGCTGCCGGAAGGGAAGACATGCCAAAAATTGCCAGACGCATCGCCATCGGAATCGCCGCATTGCTTGCCGTGGTGCTGGCCGCTGCCGCCATCCTCGCGGCGACCTTCGATCCGAACGACTACAAGCCGCAACTGATTCAACTGGTGCAGGACAGATACCAGCGCACTCTGACCATTCCTGGTGACGTCAGGCTTCGGCTCTTTCCCCGCATCGCCGCCGATCTCGGCCCGGCCGCCATTTCCGAGCGCGGCGGCGCAGAACGGTTCGCCGCCGTCGACGGCGCAAGGCTATCGCTGGCACTCCTTCCATTGTTTTCCAGGCAATTCGTGGTCGACCATGTTCGCATCGATGGCTTGCGTGCCAACATCCGGCGCGGCAAGGATGGCTCCACCAATTTCGACGACCTGCTCGGCAAGGATGCGCCGCCGGCCAGGGAAGCGGTGCCACCGCAAACTGCCGCCGGCAATGAAGTCGGTTTCGACATCGATAGCGTGCAAATCAACGATGCGCAGATCCGCATCGACGATCGCCAGCAGAACCGACGGATCGAACTGGCCAACCTCGACATCCGTAGCGGCAGGATCGCCGACGGCGTGCCGGGTACCTTGCACCTGACGGCCGATGTCAAGTCGGACAAGCCGGATATCGACGTGCAGCTTGCGATCGACAGCGGCTTCGCATTCCACCTCGGACCAGGGCGCTACCAGGTCACGGATCTCGATGCCAGGATCAAGGGCCGGATGGCCGGCATTGCCGGTCTCGTCGCCACCGCTGCCGGCAACGCCGACCTCTCACCGTCGACAAGACGTTTCACCCTCGATGGAATTCGTGTCACCGCGAACGGCAAACATGAGGGACGGGCGATCGATGTGAAATTCGACATACCCAAGCTCGCCGTCACCGATGAAAAGATGGCCGGCGGAAAAGTCAATGGCGAAGCGCGACTGGTGCAGGGAGCGCGGACCCTCACCGCCACCTTCGCCGCGCCCTCCTTCGATGGATCGCCGCAATCCTTCCGACTGCCGGAGATCATGCTCGAGGCGACAGCGAAGGACGCCGGCCTCGATGCAAAAGTAAAGCTGGCCGGTGCGCTCAGTGGCAGCATCGACAAGCTGCTGCTCGGCTCGCCGCGAATGTCATTGCAGCTTTCAGGAAGCAAGGGCGGTACGGCAATCGATGGCGCGCTGACCACGCCTTTCTCCGCCAGCTTCGAGACGATGCATGTCGACTTGCCAAATATCGAAGGCAACTTCACGCTGCCCAATCCCGCCGGCGGCGCACTTGCTTTCAAAACCGCCGGCAATGCACGTATCAATCTCGACAAGAAAACCATGACGACAGCGCTCAAGGGCAGCCTTGATGACAGTGCCTATGATGCGCGGCTCGGCCTGAGCCGGTTTTCGCCGCCCGCCTATACCTTCGATATCGGCATCGACCGGCTCGATCTTGATCGCTACAAGCGCAAGCCGTCACCACAACGGTCGGTAGAGAAAGGCGGCCCGCCCGCCAAGCCGGCCGCCGAAGAACCTGTCGACCTGTCCGCGCTTCGCACATTGCAGGCCGACGGCAATCTGCGCATCGGTTCGCTGAAAGCCTCCGGTATCAGGGCCTCCGATGTGCGCATGGCACTGAAGGCCCGCAATGGCAAGGCCGACATCGATCCGATTGCCGCTCGTCTTTATGGCGGCAGCGCGGCGGGCGCGTTATCGGTCATGACTGGCAACCCGGCGCACGTCGCAATCAGGCAGAACCTGACCGGCATCGACGTCGGGCCGCTGCTGAAGGACGCGCTCGGCGGCAGCCGCGTCGAAGGCAGGAGCAATGTCCGGCTCGACGTTGCGGGCAAAGGCATGGCATTCGGGCAAATCAGGAAAAGCCTGGATGGCAATGCGGCCGTCGAACTGCGCGACGGCAGCGTACGCGGCGTGAACATCGCACAGGCGGTACGCAATGCAAAGGCAAAGATAGGCGAGCTCCGGGGTGATGCGCCGCCGCAATCAGGCACCGCGGCAGCGGGCGACAAGACCGACTTCAGCGAACTTTCCGGGACTTTCCGGATTGCCGGCGGTATTGCCCGCAACGATGACCTCAGCATCAAATCGCCACTCATTCGCGTCAGCGGCGCAGGGGAAATCAATCTGGGCGAGGAGCGCATCGACTATCTTGCGAAGACGACGGTCGTATCGACGCTGGAGGGGCAGGGCGGACCGGAACTGCAGGCGCTCAAGGGTCTGACCATCCCTGTCCGGCTATCCGGTCCTTTCGATGCGATAGGCTGGCGCATCGATGTTGCCGGCATGGCATCCGAACTGGCCCGTCAAAAGCTTGATGAGAAAAGAGAAGAAATCAAATCGAAAGCGCAGAAGGCGCTGGAGGGTCAAAAGGGCAAGGTGGAGGAGAGATTGAAAGAAGGGCTAAGAGGCTTGTTGGGAAAATAAAAAGAAATGCAGGCCCTTCGCATGCAACCGCGACACTCACCGTCATCAGCTATGCATGCTTGCCGTGCAAATGAAATTAGTGAACCGGTTTTACCTCGCATCTTTGCCGATCAACCAATGCATTACAGCAGGTATAACGAAGATACGAAATCAATTCGTTAGTGCGCATCGACATGAGTGTCTCATTTGCGCCAATGGTTCGTTATCAAAATCCGAATTACGACTCGTCGCGAGACAACTCACACGCAAAAAAGTTTTGCGCAACCGATCCCGTTTTGCAAAAAAACACGAGAGAAATGCTGCTTTGAAAAGAGCATTTGCAAAGCCTAATTTGCATCTTTTTGCGCTTACAAAAAATCTGCTTTTTTTGAGAAAAATTTCCTATCGGCTCTGGAAAAGTGCGCGTATTATTAAATTGCGGAGTGGAAATACACATCTGAATCCGACACCCATCCGACACACATTTCGACCGGTAGATTACAAAGGACCCACCCATGAAAATCTTTGACAACTACGCAGCACGATATGAGCGGACTAGGGAAGAGGAATACTCCCTGCAAGAATATCTGGAGTTGTGCAAGAGCGATCGACTCGCCTATGCCAGTGCCGCTGAGCGCATGCTCGAAGCGATTGGTGAACCTGAACTGGTCGATACACGCCATGATCCGCGCCTGTCCCGGATCTTCGCAAACAAGGTAATAAAAATATATCCCGCGTTCCGTGAGTTCTACGGCACCGAGGAAGTCATCGAGCAGGTCGTATCCTATTTCCGTCATGCAGCTCAAGGTCTTGAAGAGCGCAAGCAGGTTCTGTATCTGCTTGGCCCCGTTGGCGGCGGCAAATCGTCGATCGCCGAAAAGCTCAAGGAGCTGATGGAAAAAGTCCCGTTCTATTGCATCAAGGGCTCCCCCGTCAACGAGTCGCCGCTCGGTCTCTTCAATGAAGTCGAAGACGGCGCCATCCTCGAAGAAGACTACGGCATCCCGCGCCGTTATCTGAAGACCATCCCCAGCCCGTGGGCAGTCAAGCGCCTGCATGAATTCAACGGCGACATCAACCAGTTCCGCGTGGTCAGGCGTTATCCGTCGGTGCTGAAACAGGTGGCAATCTCCAAGACCGAGCCGGGCGACGAAAACAACCAGGACATTTCCTCCCTCGTCGGCAAGGTAGACATCCGCAAGCTGGAAGACTATTCGCAGGACGACCCGGATGCATACAGCTACTCCGGTGGCCTGTGCCTGTCGAACCAGGGCCTGATGGAATTCGTCGAGATGTTCAAGGCACCGATCAAGGTTCTGCATCCGCTGCTGACGGCGACCCAGGAAGGCAATTACAAGGGTACCGAGGGCTTCGGCGCGATCCCGTTCGACGGCGTGGTATTGGCCCACTCGAACGAGTCGGAGTGGAAGGCATTCCGCAACAACAAGAACAACGAAGCGTTCCTCGACCGTATCTATATCGTGAAGGTGCCGTACTGCCTGCGCGTATCGGACGAGATCAAGATCTACGACAAGCTGGTCCGCAGCTCGTCGCTGTCGAAAGCGCCCTGCGCGCCCGGGACCCTGAAGATGATGGCGCAGTTCGCCGTGCTGTCGCGTATCAAGGATCCGGAAAACTCCAGCATCTTCAGCAAGATGCAGGTGTATGACGGCGAGAACCTGAAGGACACCGACCCGAAAGCGAAGTCCCGCCAGGAGTATGTGGACTACGCCGGCGTGGACGAAGGCATGAGCGGCCTGTCGACACGTTTCGCCTACAAGATCCTGTCCAAGGTGTTCAACTTCGATACCACCGAAGTCGCGGCCAATCCGGTGCACCTGCTGTACGTGCTGGAACAGCAGATCGAGCGCGAGCAGTTCCCGGCGGAGCTGGAGCAGAAGTACCTGTCCTACATCAAGGAATACCTGGCGCAGCGTTACGTCGAGTTCATCGGCAAGGAAATCCAGACGGCGTACCTCGAAAGCTACTCCGAGTACGGCCAGAACATTTTCGACCGCTACGTGACGTTCGCAGATTACTGGATCCAGGACCAGGAATTCCGTGATCCGGATACCGGCGAGAGCTTCGATCGCGATTCGCTCAACAGTGAACTCGAGAAGATCGAAAAGCCGGCCGGCATTTCGAATCCGAAGGACTTCCGCAACGAGATCGTCAACTTCGTGCTGCGCGCACGGGCCCAGAACAACGGAAAGAATCCGACCTGGACCAGCTACGAAAAACTGCGCACGGTGATCGAGAAGAAGATGTTCTCCAACACCGAGGAACTGCTGCCGGTGATCTCCTTCAATGCCAAGGCCAGCGCCGACGACGCGAACAAGCACCAGGAGTTCGTGGCGCGGATGGTGGCGAAGGGTTATACGGCGAAGCAGGTACGGTTGTTGTGCGAGTGGTATCTGCGGGTACGGAAGTCGTCGTAACCGATTTCCATCGCTGCAAGGTTCCCTCCCCCTGTCAGGGGGAGGGCTAGGGAGGGGGTAGTGAGGTCGAGCATGCGCATGCAGTGATTCAACCTTCACACCCCCACCCTAACCTTCCCCCTGAAAGGGCGGAAGGAACTAGGTCAGTAGAAGTCTGTTCGTCCGCCGCACCAGACCGGCGCGGCAACGAACCCAGTCAGATTTGAAGTGAAGCACCCTGGCATCCAAGCCACGTAGCATCACAAGCAGGAGGCACTTTGGTTCACCTCATCGACCGGCGTCTGCAGGGCAAGAACAAATCCGCGGGAAACCGCGAGCGTTTCTTGCGCCGATACAAAGGGCAGATCAAACAGGCAGTGGAACGTGCCATCAAGGGCCGCTCGATCACCGAAGTCGAGAAAGGCGAAAAGATTTCCATTCCCGTCAAGGACATCAACGAGCCGAATTTCGGCCATGCCCAGGGCGGCGTGTGGGAAACGGTACGTCCCGGCAACAAGGAATATCAGAAGGGTGACCAGCTGCAGCGGCCGAAAGGCGGCAGCGGTCAGGGCAAGGGCAAGGCAGGCAACAGCGAGGAAACCAGCGAAGACGATTTCGCCTTCGAGCTGTCGCGCGACGAGTTCCTGAACGTCTTCTTCGAAGACCTTGAACTGCCCAACCTGATCAAGACGCAGCTGAAGTCAGTCACCGAGTTCAAGCAGCAGCGCGCCGGCTACAAGCTGTCTGGCACCACATCCAACATCCATGTGCTGCGCTCGCTGCGCGGCGCGCTCGGACGGCGCATCGCCGTCGGCGGCGGTTCGCGCAAGCGGCTGCGCGAGGCAGAGGCGGAACTGGAGGAATTGCAGCGCACCGCGTTTGAAGACGATCATCGCATACTCGCGTTGAAGCAGGAGATCCGCAAGCTGCGCATCAAGATCGAGGCGATCCCGTTCATCGATCCGATCGACCTGCGCTACAGCAACCGCATCCTGGTGCCGAAGCCGACCAGCCAGGCGGTAATGTTCTGCATCATGGACGTGTCGGGCTCGATGGACCAGGCGAAGAAGGATGCGTCCAAGCGCTTCTTCATCTTGCTGTACCTGTTCCTGACGCGCGCCTACGAAAAGATCGAGGTGGTGTTCATCCGCCACCATACCCAGGCGTCGGAAGTGACCGAGGACGAGTTCTTCAATTCCCGCGAGTCGGGCGGCACGGTGGTGTCGTCGGCGCTGCATCTGCTGAAGAAGATCATCGAAGAACGTTATGCCAGCAGCGACTGGAATACCTATGTCGCGCAGGCGTCCGACGGCGACAACTGGGATAACGATTCGATCACCTGCCGCAACCTGCTGATCAACTCGATCATGCCGATGGTGCAGTACTACGCCTATGTCGAGATCACCGACGGCGAGCCGCAGAACCTGTGGGAGGAATACACCCAGATTCCGGCGCACCATCCGCACTTCGCGATGCAGAAGATTGAATCGCCGGCGGATATCTATCCGGTATTCCGTGAACTTTTCAAGAAGCAACCGAAATGACAGAGACCGCAATCAGGAAAACGGCAAGCAAGCCGTCCGCCAGGGCGACCGGTAAAGGCTTTCGCAAAAAGGCCGGCAAGCCGGTCCGCCTGCCCGAGCAGTCGGAATGGACCTTCGAACTGATCGAGCAGATACACGGTGAAATCCGCCGCGTGGCGGAAGGCTTCGGACTCGATACTTATCCAAACCAGCTCGAAATCATCACCGCCGAGCAGATGATGGATGCCTACGCATCCGTCGGCATGCCGGTGTCCTACAGCCACTGGTCGTTCGGCAAGCACTTCCTGTCGACCGAAAAGAGCTACAAGCGCGGGCAGATGGGACTGGCGTACGAGATCGTGATCAATTCCAGCCCGTGCATCGCGTACCTGATGGAAGAAAACAGCCTGACCATGCAGGCGCTGGTGATTGCGCATGCATCCTACGGCCACAATTCCTTTTTCAAGAACAATTACCTGTTCCGCACCTGGACCGACGCGGAAGCGATCATCGATTACATGGTGTTCGCGAAAAACTACATCGCCGACTGCGAGCAGCGTTACGGCATCGAAGCGGTGGAACTGCTGCTCGACTCCTGCCATGCGCTGCAGAACTACGGCGTCGACCGCTACAAGCGTCCCGCCAAGCTGTCGATGGCCGAGGAACGCGAACGCCAGGACGAGCGCGAGCGTTATCTGCAGTCGCAGGTCAACGATCTGTGGCGGACCCTGCCGCGCCGCGAGGAGTCGGTTGCCGTTGCAGCGCCCGACCGTTTCCCGGCCGAGCCGCAGGAAAACCTGCTGTACTTCATCGAGAAGTTCGCACCGCTGCTGCAGCCATGGCAGCGCGAGATCGTGCGCATCGTTCGCAAGATCTCGCAGTACTTCTATCCGCAGCGCCAGACCCAGGTCATGAACGAAGGCTGGGCGACGTTCTGGCACTACACCATTCTCAACAAGCTGTATGACGAAGGCGTGGTCGGCGACGGCTTCATGATGGAGTTTTTGCAAAGCCATACGAACGTGGTGTACCAGCCGCCGGTCACCAGCAAGTATTACAGCGGCATCAATCCCTATGCGCTCGGCTTTGCGATGATGCGCGACATCCGTCGTATCTGCGAGGAACCGACCGACGAAGACCGGCACTGGTTTCCGGACATCGCCGGCGGCGACTGGCAGAAAACGCTCGACTTCGCGATGCGCAATTTCAAGGATGAAAGCTTCATCGCCCAGTACCTGTCACCGAAGCTGATCAGGGAGTTCCACTTCTTCTCGATCCTCGATGACGACAAGAAAGACAAGCTCAGCGTATCGGCGATTCACGATGAGAGCGGCTATCGCTACATCAGGGAACAGCTCGCCGGGCAGTACAACCTCGGCAACCGTGAGCCGAACATCCAGGTATGGTCCGTCGATACCCATGGTGACCGGGCGCTGACCCTTCGCCATAACCAGTATCTGCGCCGGCCTTTGAACGGGCAGACCAACGAAGTGCTGAAACATGTGGCGCGCTTATGGGGCTTCGATGTGCATCTTGAAACCGTCGATCCGGACGGCAAGGTGTTAAGCACTATCGAGTGCAAGTGCGAAAAGCGCCAACGCGGAAGCTGACAAGTTGCCTGATGGGGATGGCAGCCGTCCGCCGCTGCAACCCCGACAGGCTTTCCACGCACCTGCGCTTTGCTTGGGTGCGGGCACGATGAGAAAGGGGCCGCCTCGTGCGCCATCGTGTCCGCACGTTTTTCTTTTCTCCATTCCTCCAAACCCCCGCTATCAAAAGCTTCCGTTGGGCATCTTCCCTCTCTGGCATGTTTCGGAGTCGGACACGATTTTGTAAATTTGCATCGTTTCTGTATTTTCTACCTGAGCTATTCCCGAATTTTCCTCTGTATTACAGCGTTCCTTGTAGCTGAAGGCAATATTGTGCAACTGGCACGACCATTGCGTTTGTTCTTGCATAAACCGCCGCATGTCACGGCGGCATTGTGAAAACAAACCACCAAGGAGAACTAAATGATCAAGAGCAAAACATTGAGTCGCCTCATGAGCGTCGCTGCATTTGCAATGATGTTTGGCGCAGCGTCCGTCCATGCACAATCAAGCGGCGCAGCCGATGCAACGAGCAAGGATGCGGCAGGCAAGACCAGCGCCAACCGCGCAGGCCAGATGAGCCCGACCGGCGAAAACGAAACCACCAGCGCACGTCCGACTACATCGGGCACGTCATCATCCACCAGCGGCACCAGTGGCACCACCGGCAGCAGCGCATCGGGCAGCAGCACGACAGGCAAGAGCAGCGGCATGAGCTCCGGTTCAAGCAGCAGCGACAAGGCGGATGCAACCACCAAGAACGCCGCAGGCAAAACCCAAGCCAATCGCGAAGGCAAGATGAGCCCGACCGGCGAAAATGAGACCACCAGCGCACGTCCGCCGGCAAGCAAGTCCTCCAAAGGAAGCGGCGCCGATAATACTTCCGGCAGCTCCGCAAGCTCAAAAACCGGCGGTTCTACCAGCTCCACTTCGGGCATGGGCAGCTCCACCGGCTCCAGCTCGGGTTCGTCGAGCGGCAAAGCCGACGCGACAAGCAAGGATGCGGCAGGCAAGACCAGCGCCAACCGCGCAGGCCAGATGAGCCCGACTGGTGAAAACGAAACTACCAGCGCACGTCCGACTACAGGCTCCAAGAGCGGCCAGTAATCACTGAAATTAGGACGTTGCATCCGGGAGGGAAACGGAAAGCCGTTTCCCTCCCGGTAATTTTTCCAGGTTCCTGTAGTTCATTCTGCCGTCGGCAAGCGATGGCATTGACGCCCGGCCAGGCAATACGACTGCCAGTGCCGCCGGCGACGCCCGGTTGTGGCACACACATTGCCTGCTGCTTCGGGCAGCTCATGTAGTTCACAGGCTACCGCCCCCATTCAAAGGAGAATTGTCATGTTGAAACGCGAACACCTGCCGCACATGCTCGGCGCCGCCACGCTGGCGTTGATGTTTAGCGCCGCATCGGTACACCCACAAACCACAACCACAGGCACCAGCGGTACTGCAGCCACTACCGGTACCTCGTCAACCACCGGTGATTCCAGGGCGCCGGGTGCCAGCGGCGGTTCTGCAGCTTCCGGAGCAAGCGCGTCTCCATCCGCAGGCAGCCAGGGCAGCGGTGCATCGGGTGCCGCAGCCGCAACGTCGGGCGCCAGCGACAAGTCCGCCGGCGCCAGCAGCAAAGCAGGCAACAGCCTGAGCAAGGGTGACCAGGACATCCTGCGCCAGATGGCGATCACCAATATCTCGGAAATCGAGGCGGCGAAGCTGGCGCAGAGCAAGAGCAAGGATGAAAAGGTCAAGACCTACGCGCAGCAGATGATCGATGACCACACCAAGGCACAGGGCGAACTGGAGCAACTCGCCCAGTCCAAGAACGTCACCTTGCCGAAAGAGCCGGACGCCAAGCACAAGGCCATGGCCAAAAAGCTGAGCGCGCTCGAAGGCGAGAAGTTCGATAAGCAATACATGGCACAAGGCGGCGTAACGGATCACCGCAACGCCCACGGCATGCTGCAAAAAGCCGAGAAAACTGCCAAGGATCCAGAGGTAAAAGCCCTGGTGACCAAGATGATTCCGGTCGTTGACCAGCACTTGCAGACCGCACGCCAGGATACCGGCAGCGCCAAGTCCGCATCCGGTAAGTCAGGTGGTGCGGGTGCCTCATCCGGCGGCAGCGGTGCATCAGCCGGTTCAGGCGGAGCCGGTGCGACGGGCTCCGGTTCGGGCAGCACGGGCAAGTAAGCGGGGTACAGGCGGAAACGCCTGTCCGGATCATCGACAGCGATCAACAACCATAGGAGAAAACATGAATAACGATGAAGTAATCTCGACCCTGAACGATTTGATCGAAACATGCAAGGATGGCGAGGAAGGTTTCCGTACCTGCGCGGAAGACATGAAGGACACGCAGATCAAATCGTTGTTCATGAACCGCGCACAGGGATGTGCCCAGGCTGCCGGCGAACTGCAGCAACTGGTGCGCACCTACGGCGGCGATCCGGAAACCAGCAGTGGACTCGGTGGGGCCTTGCATCGCCGCTGGGTCGATCTGAAGTCGCTGGTCACCGGCAAGGATGATAAATCCATCCTCAACGAATGCGAGCGCGGCGAGGACGTCGCGGTGCGCAGCTACCGCTCGGCACTGGAGAAGAACCTGCCGGTCGATGTGCGCAACATCGTTGAGCGCCAGTATCAGGGCGTGCTGCAAAATCACGATCAGGTCAAGCGCCTGCGCGAGCAGTTCAAGAACGCCTGAAACGTGGGATAGCAATTCATGCCGCTCTCCGCAGGGCGGTTGAACCGAAGCAATTGAAGCGGAGCAAGACCCCAACCGGTCGCTCCGCTTTTTTTATTGCGGCACCGGTGCGGTAAAATGCGGCCTGCTTGCACCGCAATGCTCTCCGCCTCGCCAGGCAACCCGCTATCGGCGACCGGCATCTTCCCATCCCAACAGCATTTATTCGGATTGACTGCGCATGCTGCGATTGACTGATGTACAACTCCCGCTCGACCATGCAGAAGAGGAACTTCACGCCGCCATTCTGGCGCGGCTGAAAATCGATGCTGCGGAACTGGTCGGTTTCACGGTATTCCGCCGCGGCTACGATGCACGCAAGCGCAGCGCAATCTCGCTGGTGTACACGCTGGATGTCGACGTCAGGAACGAAGCGCCATTGCTGCAACGCTTCGCCGGCGCACCCAATGTCAAACCGGCTCCCGACATGACCTACCGCTTCGTCGCCGAGGCACCTGCCGGGGGAACCAGCAGGCCGGTCGTGATCGGTACCGGGCCTTGCGGCATCTTCGTCGGCCTGCTGCTGGCGCAGATGGGTTTCCGCCCCATCATCCTGGAGCGCGGCAAGGCGGTGCGCGAACGCACGAAGGACACTTGGGGGCTGTGGCGAAAACGCGAACTGCATCCGGAGTCGAATGTGCAGTTCGGCGAAGGCGGCGCCGGTACGTTTTCCGACGGCAAACTCTATAGCGGCATCAAGGACCCGAAGCATTACGGCCGCAAGGTGCTGACCGAATTCGTCAAGGCCTATGCACCGCCGGAAATCCTCTATGTCAGCAAGCCGCATATCGGCACCTTCCGGCTGGTGAAGATGGTGGAGGCCATGCGCGCAACCACCGAATCACTGGGCGGCGAATTCCGCTTCGGCTGCAAGGTCGATGACATCGATATCGAAAACGGCCAGGTGCGAGGCGTGCGGCTCGAGGGCGGCGAAACCATTGCGGCCGACCATGTCGTGCTGGCCGTCGGCCACAGCGCGCGAGACACCTTTCAAATGCTGTACGACCGCGGCGTCTACATGGAGCCCAAGCCTTTTTCGATCGGCTTTCGCATCGAGCATCCGCAATCGCTGATCGACCGCGCGCGCTTTGGCAAATTCGCCGGTCACCCGATGCTCGGCGCCGCCGACTACAAGCTCGTGCATCACGGCTCGGGCGGACGTTCGGTGTACAGCTTCTGCATGTGCCCGGGCGGCACCGTCGTCGCCGCCACATCCGAGCCGGGCCGGGTCGTCACCAACGGCATGAGCCAGTATTCCCGCAACGAACGCAATGCCAACAGCGCCATCGTCGTCGGCATTACGCCGGCCGACTATCCCGGCGATCGCGGTTCGGGACATCCTCTGGCAGGTATCGACCTCCAGCGCGCACTGGAATCACGTGCGTTCGAGATGGGCGGCGGCAACTACGATGCGCCCGGCCAGTTGATCGGCGACTTTCTCGCCGGCCGTGCGTCCACGGCATTCGGATCGGTGCTGCCGTCCTACAAGCCGGGCGTGCGCCTGTGCGATCTCGCGCCCAGCCTGCCGGCTTACGCCATTGAAGCGATCCGCGAAGCGCTGCCGGTGTTCGACAGGCAAATCAAGGGTTATGCGATGGAAGACGGCGTGCTCACCGGCGTCGAAACGCGCACGTCGTCGCCGGTGCGCATCACGCGGCTGGACAACTATCAAAGCCGCAATGTGAAAGGCCTGTTTCCGGCGGGCGAGGGCGCAGGGTATGCGGGCGGCATCTTCTCGGCTGCGGTCGACGGCATCCGTGTCGCCGAAGCGGTGGCGCTCAGCATGACCGGCAGCGCCGACGCGCACGGCGGCATGCAATCGCTGCCGCAGGATTATTGAATCAATCGACTTCGAGCGTCTGGATCCGGGCAGTGCGTTGCCCGTCCCGGATCTCCAGGAGCGCGAGTGAAATCGGCAGCTTGAAGCGGCGCGGCCCTGCGCTGCCGGGGTTCAGATAAAGCACGCCGCTCTCCATTTTAATGGACGGCTTGTGCGAGTGCCCGGTGATCACCACGCCAATGCCGGCCGCTCTTGCATCGACATCGAGATCACTCATGTCGTGCACCACATGGAGCATCACGCCGCCGATGACGATGGTTTCCCTTTCCCTCAGTTCGTTCGCCCACGCGCCCCTGTCGTTATTGCCGCGCACGGCGGTCACCGGCGCGATACGGCCGAGTTCTTCCAGGACTTGCGGGCCGCAGATGTCGCCGGCATGGATGATATGGTCGGACCCCGCCAACGCGACCTTCGCTTCGGGGCGCAGCAGGTTGTGCGTGTCTGAAATCACGCCGATGTGGAGAGTGTCTTTTTTCATGGAACAGAAATGACCGGAATTACCGGCAAAAGTTTTCCGACTGCGGTCATGTGGTGCGTTGCAGCATGCGCGCCGAGCGCTGCAGCCATGAGCTGCATCAATGCCATACAGGGTGTTTCCTGCAGTATTTCCCGCTCGCACCTATAATCATCACTGCCATTTTTATTACAAATCCCAGGCGGAGACATGAATACTACCCACTACCCCCACTGGCCGGTAGGCCTGCCCTATGCCATCACCACACCGGAGACCAGCGTCTACGTCAACCTGGAAGTGTCGGCAAGGCGCTATCCGAGCAAGCCTGCGATTGTTTTCTACGACTCCGTTCTCACCTATGCGCAGGTGCTCGATGAGGTGACGGCACTCGCCGGCTATCTGCAGAAAGTATGCGGCGTGCAGCGCGGCGACAGGGTGTTGCTTGACATGCAGAACAGCCCGCAATTCATCATCGCCTTCTACGCCATCATGCGCGCCGACGCCATGGTCGTGCCAGTGAATCCGATGCTGATGACGGACGAGCTGCAGCACTACATCGAAGACAGCGGCGCGAAAGTCGCCTTCGCATCACAGGAAATTTTCCCGCGCATCGCGCCGCTGGTCGGCAAATCCGGCCTGGAAAAAGTCATTGTCGGCGCCTACTCCGACTACCTCACCGCGCCCACCGACCTCGTCGTGCCCGAGTTCGTGCGCATGCCGCGCAATGTGCCTGCCACGCCCGGCGTCATTGCCTGGGTCGATGCCGTCGCCGAGAAACATGCGCCTGGCCCACACCTCGCCGGCCCTGACGACCTGGCCTGCATGCCCTACACCTCGGGCACCACCGGCAAGCCGAAAGGCTGCGTCCACACCCATCGCTCCGTCATGTTCAACGCCGTCGCCGGCAATGTCTGGTCCGGCCCGACGGTGCCGGATCACGTCACGCTCGCGGTGCTGCCGTTCTTCCATGTCACCGGCATGCAGTCGGTGATGAACGCCATGTTCTTCGCCGGCGGCACGATCGTGGTGCTGCCGCGCTGGGACCGCGACGCGGCCGGCCAGCTCATCACCCGCTACAAGGTCACTACCTGGACGCTGATCCCGACCATGATGATCGACTTCCTGTCCAACCCGCGACTGGCGGAGTACGACATCTCCGGCCTCAAGCGCGTCTCCGGCGGCGGCGCGGCGATGCCGGCGGCGATCGCGCAGAAGCTGCTTGATTTAACCAGCCAGCAATACATGGAAGGCTACGGCCTCTCCGAAACAATGGCGGCGTCGCACGTTAATCCGCCGCAGCGCATGAAGCAGCAATGCCTCGGCGTGCCGTACCTGAACGTGGATTCACGCATCGTCGATCCGACCAGTCTGAAAGAGATGCCGCCCGGCGAAACCGGTGAAATCTGGATCAACGGTCCGCAGGTCTTCCAGGGCTACTGGAACGATCCGAAGAAGACCGAGGAAGCCTTCGCCGAACTCGACGGCAAGCGTTTCTTCCGTTCCGGTGATTTGGGTTACATGGACGAGGAAGGTTTCTTCTTCTTCACCGATCGCCTCAAGCGCATGATCAACGCCAGCGGCTTCAAGGTCTGGCCGGCGGAAGTCGAATCGATGATGTACCAGAACCCGGCGGTGCAGGAATGCTGCATCATCGCCTCGCGCGACCCGTACCGCGGCGAAACGGTGAAGGCGGTCATCGTCAAGCGCCCGGGCGCGGAAGTGACCGAGGACGACATCATCAAATGGGCGCATGAAAAAATGGCCGCCTACAAGACGCCGCGCATCGTCGAGTTCGTCGACACCCTGCCGAAGTCGGCGACCGGCAAGGTGATGTGGCGGATGCTGCAGGAAAAGGAATTGGGAAAATAGCATCATTGCCTTGCCCGGCATGAAGGCAGCGGCAGATCTGCCTTCACGCCGAGGGGCGCCATCCCGGCCAGCCGGACCAGCTATGGTTATCGTCTATGCGGCAACGCGTAAAATAAGGCTCGCGCCACGTTTTGCCGTTTCCCATGACCATCATCCTCTCCACCCTCAACGCCCGTTACACCCACGCCTCGCTCGGCCTGCGCTACCTGCTGGCCAACATGGGCGAGCTGCAGCAGCAAACCCGCCTGCAGGAATTCGTCATCGGCGCAAAGACCGCCGACGTGGTGGAAAAGCTGCTGGCGTACCGGCCCCGCATCATCGGCTTCGGCGTCTACATCTGGAACGTAGAGGAAACCACCCGGGTGGTGGCGATGCTCAAGCGCGTCGCGCCGGACGTGACCATCATCCTCGGCGGGCCGGAAGTGTCGCACGAGCCGGGCGAGCAGCGCATCGTGCAACTGGCCGACTACCTGATCACCGGCTGGGGCGACGTCACCTTCCCGCAGCTCTGCCGGCAGGTGCTGGACGGCCCGAAACCGCTGATGAAAATCCATGCCGGCGCACAACCGCCGCTCGCCGAGCTGGCGCTGCCGTACAGCCTGTATACGGACGAAGACATCGCCCACCGCACGCTCTACGTGGAAGCTTCGCGCGGTTGTCCGTTCAAATGCGAATTCTGCCTGTCCGCGCTCGACAAAACCGCCTGGCCCTTCGACCTCGACGCCTTCCTCGGCGAACTGCAGGCATTGCATGCGCGTGGCGCGCGGCTGTTCAAGTTCGTCGACCGCACCTTTAATCTGAACATCAAGTCCAGCCTGAAGATCATGCAATTCTTCCTCGACAAGCTGGCCGCCCATCCGGACGATCCGGTCTTCGCCCATTTCGAAGTCGTGCCCGATCATTTGCCCGACGCGCTCAAGGAAGCGATTGCACAATTTCCGCCCGGCTGCCTGCAATTCGAGATCGGCATCCAGAGCTTCAATCCGGAGGTGCAGTCGCTGGTCAGCAGGAAGCAGAACAACGACAAGGCCGCCGACAACATCCGCTGGCTGTGCGAACACTCCCATGCGCACCTGCATGTCGACCTGATCGCCGGCCTGCCCGGCGAGGACATCGCCAGCTTCGCGCGCGGCTTCGATCAACTGGTGGCGATCGGGCCGCATGAGATTCAGTTCGGCATCCTCAAGCGACTGCGCGGCACGCCGATCATCCGCCACACGGAGCCGT
>NZ_DASZBA010000227.1:0-16156 GCF_035944575.1 Noviherbaspirillum sp. | reverse complement strand
GGCGGTAAGCTGATCGGATTTCACGGCAAGTGCGGACTCGATGGCCGTCAGGTTAGCCGTTAAAAAATAGCGCAGTGCTGCTCGGGCCTCATCCGGTTTTGAATCGTAAGGCGCATACACCATGACGGCTGCGCCATCGTTTCCGCGCATCAGAAATTTCGCTTTGGCCTGGATCAGCTTCCCGGCGTAATTGCTCGCAGTCGCCGTTCCGTCGATCCAGTACCAATGCCAGACCAGCATCTTCCCCGACGCGCTGTCGATAGCGGCTTCACGCAGCGCAAGTGTTTTGTCGCCGATGTTCTCCTCACGAATGCCGCCGGCAACCTGCCGGAACACCGTATCCTTTTCGTCTACCAGGCGATTGATGGAACTGATGAGCTTCCCATCGTCACCCGAATCGCGGTAATAGAGTACGGCAAGCCCGACTTTCCTGGATTCCTGTTCGTAGTAGTCATACAAAGAGGCGCTCGGGCTCGAAAAGCGCGGTTTCCATTGAGTGAATGCATCCGCTTTCTTCCAGGTGCCGCTGAAGCTGCTCAATGCGGGAAGTGCGGAGTCTTGTCCGGCCTGATCAATATAATGCGCATACATGGGCCAGACGGCTGCACAGGCGGCGCACGCGAGCGCAGCCCCGACAAAATGCTTTCCGTTTGTTGGCTTTGCAGGCTGTGCCGCCGCAGGCTGCCTGGATGATGGGGAAGGCCCGTCGCGATCTTCCCTCCACAGGCTGCCAATACCGAACATCAGGAACATGACAATGCCGAAGAAGAGCCATCCATACACGAGATGGTCGATCCCGACGGCAAGCGTCATCCCGCTGTAATGTCCGATCATGACGATCATGTAAGCACGCAGTCCGTTGGCGAGGATGGGAACGACGATGGATAGCAGGATGAAGACTGCCTGGCGCATACGTGAACGGTACGTCAGGTAGGCATACAGGCTGCCCAGCGTGATCGACGAAATCAGGTAGCGAACCCCGCTGCAGGCTTCCACTACGGACCAGTTTCCGGTCGGAAGTTCGAAGTGGGTGCCATTTCGCAGCACCGGAATGCCGGTGAGCTGGACAGCTGCAACGGTGAAGTCGGCGGTAAATTCGATGAGCGGGTCGATGAATGCGTCGCCGAAAGGGACGGCAAGAAGGAGAAACAGCAGCGGAAAGGCCATGGCGCGGGAGACGGTTGTCCCAAGCACCGCCAGAACCGTCAGTGGAATCATGGCGACAAACGCATATTGCTGCACGACCTGGACTGCCGCGAGATCGGCCAGCAGCCAACCGAAACCGCATGCCGCAATCAGTGCAAGAGCAGGCCAGCAGGGTGTGGCTGCCTCAATAGACAGGCTGTTCCTGCGCTTCCAGATCAGCCAGAGCGAAATCGGCAGGATGATGTAACCGTGCGCGAACGTGTCCGAGCTGTTCCAGATGGCGACGATGGAACGTGCCGTGGCAAAGTAGATCAACACCGCCGTCAGCACCGCAGCCGTGACGGCACAGACTTTCAGGAAGTCGGGCGAATCGGTTGTTGTTGTGGTTGCAAGCATAGTGGCAATGGCAGGTTGATCGTGTCCGGCGGCTTAGGAAAAGGCGGGAAGCATCGTCGGGGTCGCAGGCGCCGTCGGCTCCAGTAGTGCGTCCACACGTGACAAATTGCTTGCCCAACCATACCGCGAAACCACTTTTTCCCGTGCATGGGAACCAATAGTCCTGTCCGGCATGGTTAACTGCCTGATCGTCGTTTCTGCAAACGACTGTGCATCGCCGGCGAGCAGCAACTCCCGCCCGGGCAGTGCGTCGATGCCTTCGAGCGCCTGGGGTGATACCACGACCGGCTTGGCCATCGCCATGGCTTCGAGCACCTTGTTCTGAATGCCGCGTGCAATCCGCAGCGGTGCAACCGTCAGTTTGGCGTGCGCAAGGTAAGGACGTACATCGGGCACCGTGCCGGTCACATGCACACCCGGCAACTCGGCAAGCGCCGTTACCGCTGCCGTGGGACGCGCGCCGACGATATAGAAATGCGCGGCAGGATGTGCTTGCCGGATCGACGGAAAAATGTCGTTGGCGAACCATTGCACCGCATCGATATTCGGCCAGTAATCCATCGCGCCGGTGAAAGTCATGACATCGTGGTCGTCGGCGTATGGATTGTCGAATTGATGTCCCGGCGCGAAATAATCGGTATCCACGCCGTTACTGAAGTACCCGACCTTGTCTTGGACTGCAGGCGCCAGGCGCTTGAACAGGTCCGCTTCCGGTTGCGACACGAAAAGCGACGCATCGAATTCCTGGGTGACCTGCTGTTCATAGTGCAACAACCGGCGTGCTTCGCGGGCATACAGCCAGCTCATGGGCCACCGCTTGTTGTCGGCATATTGCCGCCATTTGTCGGAATCGATATCCACGAAGTCGATAACCCTACGTGCGCTGCGCAGCGACATCGCGTATTGCGCCATGGCGGAGGAAAACACAAGGACCCGCTGGATGCCATGCCTGCGCGTCACCCCGTCGACCCATTCATCAAGGGTGGTATCCCGGTAGTAGTCAATGCTGAGTGCGCGGTTGCCGGCAAGCGCGCCGAGACTTCGCAACTTTGCGGTACGCGGATTCAGTGCCGCGAAGTGACTCTCTCCACACAAATCCTTGACCCGTTCCACGTGCTGCCAGTCATCGGGATCGTCCACGAAGGTCCCGAGGTGGACGTGATAGCGCTTCGCCAGATGCTTGAGGAGATGATACGAACGTATCTTGTCGCCCTTGTTCGGCGGGTATGGGATGCGATGCACAAGGTATAGGAGATGTTCCACCCGATCACCCGAGGTTTTTTACGATGTAAGGCCCGAGCGCGGTCGCAACCGGCATCGGCAGGAATTGCCACATCTTGACGAACAAACGGAACTTTGGATTGAGCGGATTGTTGTCCGGCATTTCCGTCGAGCGGTGCAACTGGTATTCGTAGTGGAGTGCCTGCGGCTCGAATCCCCAGTTCTTCTTGAAATCGAAAGCGCCGGTTCCCAACTTGCTGCGCCCGAAATCGAAGACCTTGTATCCGCGTTCGCAGGCCCGCCGCATCAGCTCCCAGTACATGAAATCGTTGCCGGCCACTGCGCGCGCCTCATCCATGCCGCCGCCGTAGTAGGGCAGTACCTGGTCGCGGAAGTAGAAGCTCAGGACGCTGGCGACGATGCGACCTTGGTTGGTAATGGTCTGGATCTCGCAATCGTCGCCGAATACATCCTTGAGGGTCTGGAAATACCTTTTCGAAAATACCGGCGTGCCCAGCCGATGCACGCTGGTGGCGTAGGCGGTGAACAGCCGGTCGACGTTGTCGTCGATCTCGCATTGCAATCCGGCCTTGATACCTTTGCGAACCATTGCCCGTTGTTTTTTCGGGATGGCGAGCATGTTCTGCTCCGGGTCCGTGAGGATCTCCTTGCGGAAGGTGACGTAAAGTTCCTTGCTTTTCCAGTCGGCGTGTTTCGGTTCCTGGTTGCGATATTCGAGATGCCCCACGTTCAGACTGGCGGCAAGATTCTGCGCATGCCGGTCGAGCGCGTCACGCGCGGCATCACTGAGCGCCGCGATCCCGCCGTAAACGCAAAAGGGCAGGGAGGACAACGAATGTCCGAAGAGTCGGCTCTTGATTTCAGCAAGGCACAATACGCCTTCGATCCGGCCCTCGGCTTCCGCATACAGGAACCACGTCCTGTGGCCGAAGGAACGTTCAATGACCGTTTTCCAGCCGGCCCTATGAAAAAACGTCGCTTCCGGGCATTCGAGAACGAAACGATCCCAGCGCGATTCATCGCCAGCTTGCATAAGTTTGACGACCGGTGCGGTACGCGGACCGGTCATGTGCGGTGCAGGTACCGCTTCAATCACCGTGCTCATTGCCCACCCAAGAAAACCTGGTCCATTCTCCCCCAGTGAAAGTCACGGGTAAGCGCTCTCAGGCGGGTTTCGGTCCGGTCCAGGTTGATGTAATGGCGAAAGCGGGTTTTGAACCCCACATTCTTCTGCCGAGGTTGCTCCGGGTCGAGCTCCCAGGGATGGAAATAAAAAATCGCCGATTGTCCGTCGCGCTCGTTTACCTGCCGCATCAGCCAGCGCGACATTGCATACGGAAAGAAGCGGAAGTACCCGCCGCCGCCGGCCGGCAAATTCTTTTGCATCAGGCGCACGGTCGTAATCGGCAGCTCAAGCAAGCCCTCCTTGCCGTTTGGGTAGAACGCGAACCGCGGCGCATCCGGCATGCCGTAGTGGTCGTGATTGATCGGGTAGATGCTGGAACTGTAGCGGTAACCGGCTTTCAGCAAAACGTCCAGTGCCCAGAGGTTGCGGCTGCCGATGGAAAAACTGGGCGCTCTGTAGCCCAGGACCTGCAGGCCGCCGATGTCCTCCAGCAGCGCTTTGCTGCGTCCGACATCGTCACTGAATTCCTCGGTGGTTTGGTCGGAGGCACGTTGATGCGCATAGCCGTGGCTGGCAAGTTCATGGCCTTGGCCAACGATCCGCCGCACCATCGCCGGGTAGCGCTCCGCGATCCAGCCCAGTGTAAAGAATGTCGCCTTGATGCCGGCGGTATCGAGAAGCGTCAGGATTCGGTCGATATTGGCCTCGACACGGCAGGCGAGATGCGGCCAGCTTTCCCGTGGAATATGGGATGCAAACGCGGAAACCTGAAAATAGTCTTCCACGTCGATCGTCATTGCGTTGCGGATTGGTTTTGCGGACATGTTTGCCTTCTTTTTATTGCGTTCTTACTTGTATTCGCGGATCAGGCTCTGAAATCGCCGGCCATCCATTTTTCGATGGTTTCCGCAATCCGCACCGCAGCTTTGCCGTCCCAGAATTTCGGGGCCCGGCCGGCTTTTCCTCCGGTCCGCATGACATCGTCGAACACCCGAAGAATCGTTTCCGGATCGGTGCCGGCAATCGTGTTGGTTCCTTCATCCACCGTGATCGGGCGTTCGGTATTATTTCGGAGCGTGATGCAAGGGACCCCGAGTGCCGTTGTTTCTTCCTGGATGCCACCGGAGTCGGTGAGGACAAGACGCGCATCCTTCATCAGTCCAAGCATTTCCAGATAGCCCATCGGCGGCAACAGCAGCATCTGCGGCACATTCAGCAACCCGATAAAACCGAACTTTTCGATCATCGATTTCGTACGCGGATGCATCGGAAAAATTACCGGAAGCCGACGGCTTACCGTCAGGGCGGTTTCGAGCAAGGACTTCAGCACGGCCGGATCATCGACATTGGCCGGCCTATGCAGAGTCATCAATGCATATTCGTTCCTGGCGCCCGGAAAGTCCGGTCGGTCCGCCCGCCTGACGATCTGGGGCGTCGGGATGGCGCGCTCAAGATTGCCGAGCAGGGTGTCGATCATCACGTTGCCGACGAAATGAATGCGCGCCGCATCAATGCCTTCGCGAAGCAGGTTGTCGCGTCCGCTCCGTTCGGTCGTAAAAAGCAGGTCGGAGATCTGGTCCGTCAGCACGCGGTTGATTTCCTCCGGCATCGACCGATCAAAACTGCGCAGTCCGGCTTCGACGTGAATAACCTGGATGCCCTTCTTCGCCGCGACCAGCGCGCAGGCGATCGTCGAGTTGACGTCACCGACAACCAGTACGGCCGACGGTTTGAGGTCGTCCATGACCGGTTCCACGCGACGCATCACCTCCGCCGTCTGCACGGCATGGCTGCCCGATCCGACATCCAGATTGATGTCCGGGGCCGGTATGCCGAGCGCTTCGAAATACTGGTGGTTCATCGCCACGTCGTAATGCTGGCCGGTGTGAAGCAACTGTATCGACGGTTTTGACGCGAGGTTCTTCAGCGCCGCGATGATGGGCGCCATTTTCATGAAATTGGGGCGCGCACCGACCACGCATAGAATGCTGTGGCGGTTGCCGGAATTGGCCGAAGTCGTGATCATGGATTCGTTTCTTCCTGGGGTTTTTTGATTTTTGGAGAAAAGAGCAGCTTGGTCAGTGCATCGACGATGGACTGCAGCGCGCGTTCAATTTTTCCGAGGCGTTCGACGACGTGTTCAAAGCCGGATTCCTGCAGGTCGCCCGGGCGCGTCACGAGACTGACCGGCATGGGAGATTCATCAAACGGCGCGCTGCCCCGATCGAACTCCTGTTCGATGTCCCGGATGACGGCTTCGATATGCGACAGGTCGAATGCATGGATCTCTTCCAGATAACCCATCAGGAACAGGCGGTCGCATAAGGTGTTGATCTTCCGCGGGATGCCGCCGGTGAAGGAATGAATTCGCGTATAGACGTCCGCATGCAGGCTGGGATCGTTTTGCCATCCGACCGTATGCAGCCTGTGTTCGATGTAGGTGCGGCACTCGTCAGGATCCATCGGGCCTAGATGATACGAGGCGATGACGCGCTGCCGCAGCTGAACCATGTCGGCACCAAGCAGCGTATGGCGAAACTCGGGCTGGCCCAGCAGAAATGTTTGGAGCAGACAGTTGTCGTTCGTTTGAAAATTGGACAGCATCCGCAGCTCTTCGACAGTCTGCGTGCTCAGATTCTGGGCCTCGTCCACCACCAGCAGCGCACGCTTGCCCTGACGGTCGCAGTTGCGCAGAAACTGTTCAATGCGTGTCAGCAGTTCGGCTTTGCTCGCATCCGCAAACGGCACACCGAACGCCGCCGCTACCATCTTCAACGTGTCTTCGGAGGACAGATGCGTATTGACGATCTGCGCCGCGACGATCTTTTGTGCATCGAGATCACGAAACAGGTTGCGCACAAGCGTTGTCTTGCCGGCACCGACCTCGCCGGTGATCACGATGAAGCCTTCTCCTTGCGATATGCCGTACTGCAGGTAGGCCATTGCGCGTTTGTGATTCCGGCTGCTGAAGAAAAAGCGTGGATCCGGCTTTAGCTGGAACGGTTTCGCACTGAGGTTGTAATAGGACTCGTACATCGAATGCGTATCTCCGCTAAAACTTCATTGACAGGAATGCACTGATTGCATTCTCGTGGTAGTTGTTGGCAAATGTGTCCGAATCCTGCTCGGCGCGCTTGATCTCGATGACGCCGTCCAGTTTGGGTTGAATGCGGTGTGCAAATGCGATCCTGTATGTCCGGAGGCGGTCCTCGGTTCCGGTCACATTCAGCTTCGACTTCGAAAAATCAGCGGTGAACGTAGCATTTGTCCGTGTGCCGATCCGCCAATTCCAGAGCGCGTTCAGGCCGGTCTGCCGGGTTTCGCCGATGCCACCCGTCACCGTGCCCGGGAACAGGATCGCTGCTCCTCCCGCCGATTGAGGCCGTCGGTCCAGGTTATAGGCGGTGAACAACAGGGTGTTCCTCGCACCGGTAATTGCTACCGATGCCCGCAACGCCTTTTGCAGGAAAAACTGGTTGCTCAGATAATTAACCGATCGCGAGAGAGTGGGCTGCAATCCTGTATTTAAGATGAAGCGGTCCACTGCCTGTTGGCGCAGCGCGTCGTCGGGAATGCTGGGACGAAAGAGTTGATTGAGAAATTCAGCGGTACTGGTTGTGGCGGCGAGCGTGAATTCCGATGTCGACGTCGTAACGGATTCGTCGTATGACAGCCGCCATAAGGATGCGCGGCTCCTGATACTGGAGTTCAGCGAGTAGGTCTTGCCGTAAAAGCGTTCTCCGGCACTGAATGCCAGGCTGGTTCGTTCGGTTGGGCGCCAGGAAAATCCTGCGGTATAGAACGTGCCCTCCGGCGCTGCTGCGCTGGCCGCCGCCACATAGTCGTATTTATCGTAGCCAAGGGCGCCTGTCAGATGTAATTGGGGCATCACCATGTAGCGCAGGCTGGCGGTCGTAACTGACAGATCCACCGGCGAAGCATCAGCCGGGCGGATTTTCTGGTGATCGTGACTGAATCCCCACGCCAGGTTCCGGAAAGCCGGATCGCTGCTCACAGTCAGGCGCAGTCCATCCGTGCTGCTCGACGACAGCGCGTCGGAGCTGGTGTCGACGCCCGTGTGGGTGTACCGCAATTCGGCAGAGGCAAGTCCGCGGAAATGATGATGAAGATATGGGCTCGCGCTGACCGTCCTCACCGTGGTCCTGTTGCCGGTGACCAGGTAATTGTCTGTGGCCTGCGGACCGAGAAGGGAGAGATTTTGCTGGCCTATCGAGGCGGTGCCGTCGAACGCAAACAGATTCTTGATGAATTCCACGTTGGTAGTGGCGTCCAGCTTGTGGAAGCTGCTATCGTCCTTGGCGTCACGCGCATAGCGGAGGTACTGGAAAGCATATCTCCCCGTGAACTTCAAGCCCGGCCCGCTTCCGGTGATGCTTATGCCAGGTGATATATCGGTTATCGCGTCCGATCGTTCCGCGCCGGCAGGCGACAGTCTCACATTGTCGGTGTACGTTTGACGCAGTTCCAGATTTGGGACGATGCGCCATTCAGCCGCAAGGGCCGGGGACGAAAACGATAGGGCGGCGATACTTGCCACCCCGAAGGCCGACGTTATCGATACAACCGGAGCGGCGATAGTGAGGCCATGCACGCGCGCCTTGCGTCGGGCGCGGCGTTCATGGCGCGAACCTGATTTAACTATAGTAATAGCCATACTGTTCGCCGCCTCGAAACGGTTTGGCCTTGTTGTAGATCAGGTTGATGTTCTGGCATCCCGCAATCTGACCGAGAGAATTCTTGAGCGCATTCTGTGTCGTGATTTCACCTTCGACGACCACGACGACCTGACCCATCTGCTGGGCGAGTACGCGTGCTTCCGAGGTCAGCAGCAGTGGAGGCGAATCGAAGATGACAAGACGGTCCGGATAGCGTGTCGCGAGTTCGTTGAGCAGCTTGCTCATGGTCTGGCTTGCAAGCAGTTCAGTCGCATGACGATGACTGCTGCCTGCCGGAAGAATGCTCAAGGTGTCGACATTCGTCTTGAGCATGACATCCGCCACATCAAGGCTTTTTCCAAGAAGGACGTCCATCAGCCCCGGCTCCGGATCGAGGCCGAGATTGCGGAGAATTGATGGGCGCGCGACGTCTGCATCCACGAGCAGTACCGTATGGTCCAGTTCTATGGCGATGCTGATCGCCAGGTTGACGGCGCAAAATGTCTTTCCTTCGCCCGGCAGGGAACTGGTAACCATGATGAGGTTATTCGGTTTGGCCGATTTGCCTGGTTGTTCCAATGCTTGTGTAATCAGGGTGCGCTTGATTGCCCGGAATTCCTCGGCAATGGCGCTTCTGCCTGCATTTGGCGTAACCATGCCGGCTTCCTGCAACTTTGCCAGATTCAGTTCAATGGTTCTTGATCTCGACTTGCCTGGGGTCACGGGCGGGACAATCCCGACTGCCTCGGCGGGTTGGACAGGCTCGACAGGGGCAGTAGCGGCGGGCTGAAAATCTATCGGCAGCGCGGGCGCCGGTTCTTGCGCCGGCGCGCTGGCCGTTGGCTTTGCCAGTCTGCCAGCAGCTTTTTCGATAATGCTCACTTTGCCTCCTGATTCATGTCGTTGAACCTTGCTTGTGGCGCGGTCGGACGGGTATTCAATGTGATGACGGTCAATGGGCGTCGCGCTTGGGGGATCAGTCGCTGATTCCAGGTTGGCCAGGCCTTAGGTCCTCAGGAGAAGCAGTCCCATCCCGCCGGCGTAAAAAATGAGGACGCCGACGAAAGAAGCCATGAACGCATACATGCTTTTCTTTCGGCGCTTCTTTTCGATTTCTGTCCAGTTCATGGAAACGCTTCCGAGGACCTGCAGACCGGTTACTTCCCGCAGGTGCGCCAGGCTCACAAAAGTCGGGCGGATCTGACTCATGCCAAAAGCGACAGCCACTCCCAACCCGATCGCGACAAGGAAAGCGGCTGAGAAAAGCAGCGGGCGATTAGGGCCGATTGGTTTTGCAGGAACGGTCGGAGGATCGATGATCCGGAAGGAGATCATTTCGCTGGTCGCGCTCAGGTCCCCGGACAGCTTTGCGGCATCACGGCTCGCAATGAGCTTCTCATAATTGTTCTTGTTGACTTGGTAGTCGCGATTAAGCTGGGCGAATTGTGCTTCGATCTCGGGTACTGCGTTTGCCTGCGCCTTCAGGCGGGCAGCGCGGCCAGAGTATTCGACAACGCGCGCTCGCATCGATGCGACTCTTGCTTCAGCGTCCGACAGTGCAACCTTCAGTTGCTGGAGCACAGGGCTGTAGTTTTTGCCGACGGACTTGCTTGCAGTACTTGATTTGGCTTCCTCCGCCTTGCGTGCCTCCAGTTGCGCGATGAGTCGCTTTGTGGCAATCACATCGGGATGCTGCTCGGTGAACTGGAGCCGCAATGAGTCGAGTGTCTTGGTAAGTGTTTGAATCCGGTCGTCGAGTTCGGGATTGGCCGACGCAGCGATGACGGTACCGCCACCGCCGTCGAATATCGGTTCTTCGCCTGCGATTTCCCGCTTGATGGAATTACGTGCTTCTTCTGCTTCGCTAAGCTCGAGGCGAGCCTGGTTGAGTTGTTCTTCCAGTTGTACAAGCTTGCTGCCAAACTCGCCTTCGCGTCCAGTCAGAGCGGCATGCTTCAGTTTGAAATCCTTGATGGCGCTTTCTGCCGTCAGCAGTTTCTCCTCATACTGCTTGATTTGCTCGTCGATGAAACGAACGGCGTTCGCGGAGCCTTGCATCTTGTCGCCGAAACTGCCTTCGATAAAAATCGTGAGAAGAGACTGCACGACGTTTTTGGCCAGCCGGGGGTCGGCATTGCTATAGGAAATGCTGTAGATGTCGTTGCTGGACGTGCCGGTAATCTTGATCTGATTCATCAGATTGGTGATCGTGGCCTCTTTTTCCTTGACCGATTTGGCATTGATGTCCAAATCGACCATGCGCATCACCCGCTCGACATTCGGCCTGCTGAGCAATGTTTTGCTCATGATGGAGACTTGCTGTTCGAGATCGGGAATGGTTGTCATGCCGGCCAATAACGGCTTCAGGATCGATTCCGTATCGACGAAGACTCTGGCGGACGTCTGATAGTTGTTCGGCATCACGTACACGACAGCGAAGCCTGCTATGGCGGCAATCCAGGAGACGGCCAATGAATACCAGCGGTACTTCCAGATTCCCTTGACGGCGGAAAGCACCTGGTTGATCAGTTGTTCCATGCCTTGAGATTCTCCCTGTGCGGTAGGCCGGTCGCTTCCATAGCGGTAGCTACCAGAGTAACTATCTGTCGTTGAGTGGCAGAAATTATACCTATATATACTTCAATTTCTTGTCGTTTGGCAAAGATTAATCCTGCATTTTCGGGCATGCAATCTTAAACACCAGCAACTTTCTCGGAATTTGCGACATTAAGTTTCCGCATGGAAACGATAGGCATCGCACCTGCTCGAAATTATTTCTTACCTGCAATTTCTTTTGCTCAGCTTGGTCGGTTTGTACATATGCTTCCAGATTAAACTTTCATTTCTTGCAGGTATGTTTCCTATAAAATAACTTTGGTCACTCGGAATCCCGATGACGACCATGGGAGCCTTTCAACAAAATTAATTCGAACGCATTCCCAGTTGTGAAATGCGTTTCATAACTTAAGGGTGAAAAAAGTGAAAATCCAGAATTCAAAGGCGGTGCAAGGTATCAAGTACCTCGTCGCCATCTGTTCGATAGGTCTGCTGAGCGCTTGCGCAACGAATACCGAAATGCCGGAAATGGCTGCAAAACCGGGAGAGCCTAAGCACGAGTATCTTTTGGGACCAGGGGATACGATCAATATCAATGTGTGGCGTAACCCGGAGGTGTCTCAAACGATTCCCGTCAGGCCGGATGGGAGGATAACGATGCCGCTCGTCGAGGATCTTCCTGCAATGGGCAAGACGCCCACACAACTTGCGCGCGAGATTGAGCAGATCCTAAGCAAATATATTCAGCAGCCCGTCGTGACCGTAACGGTAACCAGCTTTGTCGGGCCCTATACCGAGCAGATACGTGTCATCGGCCAGGCGTCAAAACCGCAGGCGCTGCCGTATCGGCAGGGAATGTCGCTGATGGATGTGCTGATCGCAGTCGGAGGTCTTGCCGAATTTGCCGCCGGCAATCGCGCGAACATCGTTCGCACCGTCGATGGCAAGCAGCAAAAAATTGCCGTGCGTCTGAACGACTTGATTAAAAGCGGCGATATTTCCGCAAACATGCCGGTCCGTCCAGGCGATGTGCTGATCATTCCCGAAAGCTTTTTCTAACGAATCTATCGTTGCGCCAAGCCGGCGCGCCGCTTAGGCAAGAATGCGAAAGCGCTCGTTGCTGTCGGCCGCTTGCAAACCTGGAGTTGCAAGCGGCATAGTGGTGAAGCACGCGTTTGACCCTCCGGCAGGCGAAGATGCTCAATCGTTCTTCTTCCGCTCCAGCAGTTCGAGAATGTATTTGCTTGGAATGGCGTAGGTGATTCCACTGGGTTGTGATATCGCCGCCTCCTTGGTTTCCTTGATAAACACCTTGTTGATGACGCCGAAGACTTCCCCTGAGTCGGCATCGTACAAAGGGCTTCCGCTATTGCCCGGATAGGCGGTTCCGTCTAACTGGAACACGTAATAGGGTGTTGCGCGTAATTGCTTTACCAGTTTTGCATTCAGGTTTCGGGAACTGGCCGCGGGAATCGCCACGGGAGTGATGGATGAAATCATCGCGCGATGAGTGACATGATGAAAACCTAAAACCATCCCGAGCGGAAAGCCGGTGAAAAGGAGCGATTGGCCTTCACGCGCGCTGTCGGAGTTTCCAATCTTAAGCGGTGGAAGCGCAGGGCCGTCATGCCGCAACTGTGCGAGATCCCTTTCAGTGTCCTGGTTGATCAATTTCGCTTCACGAAAATCGGTCACGGTGCCGTTGCCGGTAACTACACCTAGTATTTCGCCGCTATCCGTAACACCCACTGCTTGCACGACGTGGGCGTTGGTAATAATGGTTTGGCCGTCTCCCACAATGAAGCCTGTACCAATGAATTTCATTGCCGGGACGCGGGTCTTGTGTAGGGTGGCGATTGCCACGACGGAAGGTTTGAGCTGCGCAATCGTCTTGGGCGCATTGTCGGCCTTCGCCGACGAGAGGAAGAGCGGATTGCAAACGACGGCCAAAACGGCAAGGGCGCTAAACCTTATGGCAGCGGTGCTGCACAACCCTGTGCCGCAGAGGATAGATTTATGCGAGGCATACGGACGGAAGTGCGTTCTTCTCATGGTTTTAATGCCGGCGGGCTAACGGCTTTGTCAGATGGCAGAACCGATAAATATAGTTCAAAATGCAACTAACCGTAGGGAAAGTTAATGGAGGAGAAAAAGGAAAGTATTAAACTTTGTTAGCGAAACATCACTTGCACGCTAAAATGCGTTACTTCATGCAATGTCTGCTGTGCAAGGTACACGGACAGTCATCACGAGCGCTGAACTAATACCATATACACAGAATTTGTCGGGAAAGCTTACATTTGATGGGGTTGTGTTGACATAAGGAAAATCACCTCCGTAATATATGTTGAAAATCAATTGTTTATGCAAACTGTTGTTGATTTGAAATGTGTGGAACGTGTTTTGCTTGCGTTGTATACATCGCGCGTTTGTTGCGCATTTGAACGTTAATGGTGGGACGGGACCTTAAATGACGACCAGTGGGCCAAGTGACAATGACGTCAACATTCAGTTGACCGAAGATTCGGGCGGTTACCATGGACCGAAAAGTGCGTCGCGGCGCCGTTTTGGGAAGTCGGGGCTCGCGGCCTCCGGGGTGCTGATTACACTTGCCAGTCGTCCGGTTTTGGGAACGGAAGTCTGTAAATCCCCATCCGGGTTTTTGTCCGGCAATCTAAGCACGCATGGACCTGCGCCAATCTGCCAAGGCCGCTCTCCGGGGTACTGGAAGAATCACACCAAATGGCCTATTTCAAACCGGACAACTTGCAAATTCAGTAGCGTGTTCACTTGCCCGCGCGGTTCGCCTTATGCAAAAGTGACAATGTTCGAGTTGCTTTCACATCAGACTTTCGACTCGCACAATCTCGGCATGCATCTGGTCGCTTCGTATCTGAATGCCATGGCAGGGTGGACGTCCTTTCTGACGGTTCAGCGTATCCAGTCCATGTTTTCCGAGTGGAGTTCGAGAGGCTATTTTGAACCTACCGCCGGAGTCAGATGGGACGCAGCCCAGATCGTCGACTATCTTCAGCTGACGCAAGGATAATGTGCCGTAGGGAGTGCCGGCGGCACTCCCTGAAACCGTTGGCATGTTCTTGTTGGCCAATCAAACTCATCGGTTACCTACAATGCAGTGGCAAATCATGAATGGCAGCGACCTGAAAACCCGCTGCTGGAATGACGAGTTTGTCGTGTATAACCCGCTTTCCGGCGATACCCATATCTTGAATAAGCGGGCCGCAGACCTATTGTTTGCGCTGCAGTCCGCCGCGTCCGATGTGCTATCGTTGGCGCAGTTGTTATCCGGCAAGTGGCGCTGTGACATTGATGCGGCGTTTTTGGACGAAATTGAAGCGGCGCTATTCGATATGCAGGCGCTTTCACTGGTAGAGCCCATCCGATTTTGACTCCCTCTTCGTTATTCCCCGGCGAACTTGCCGCCAGACTGGAGTCGACTGGCGTTTTCCTGGAAACCGGGGCATTCATTACCCATATCCGCACTTCAATCAGAAGTGTCGCCGAAGGCATTGCGCTGCTTTATGCAGACCATCGTTTAGCCGTTCAAAACGATTTCGCTGATTTTCACGTCAGCCTTGAGCGTCCTGCATCCGTGCGCCGATGGTTTAAACCCCAAGTGCTTTTCAAGTTTGACGGCAAAAGTCCATTCAAACCGCTTCCCCTTGAACAAGCGTTCCCGATGCTGGAATGGGGACTCAACTGGTGTGTATCCAGCCACGCAAATCGGTATTTGATCATTCACGCGGCGGTCATCGAAAAGGGGGGGCATGCAGCGATACTGCCGGCGCCGCCAGGATCGGGCAAGAGCACACTGTGCGCTGCACTCATCCATCGAGGGTGGCGGCTGTTATCGGACGAACTGGCGCTGATCCGAACCAGTGACGGCAGGATCGCGCCGCTTGCAAGGCCGGTGAGTCTGAAAAACCAGTCCATCGATATTATCGGCAACTACGTTTCAGATGGGATTTTCAGCCGTCCCGTAACCGACACCATGAAAGGTACGGTCGCGCATCTGAAGCCGCCTGTGGAGAGCGTGCACCGGGCAGCCGAATTCGCGTTACCGGGATGGGTAATCTTTCCGAAGTGGGAAAGCGGGATGCCTGCGCGTCTCGACGAATTGCCACGAACCCGTGCATTCATGCGGGTCGCAGAGAATGCTTTCAATTACAGCGCGCTGGGAACCCGTGGCTTCGAGACGCTCGCTCGCGTGGTGGACCGCTCTCGCTGTTTCGAATTCACCTACAGCGATCTGGATGACGCTGTAGACATATTCGCGTCGCTTCAACCTGCGACCCCGATTTCGTGAAGCCGGACGCGTTGATCCTGAAGGCATTCCGGGAGCCGCATTCAATCATCGCTTTCCGGCTCCCGGAATGGAGTCTGCTGATCCGTCAGGCAAGGAGAGGGAATGTCCTCGCCTCCTTGCACGCGCTGCTCGATGAACAGGGATTGCTTGACGCGGTACCCGTGCAAGCGCGTGAGCATCTCGAGTGGTCATGGGTTGCGGCTGTCCGTCATACCGAAGCGGTGCGGTGGGAGGTGCGGTTTATTCGGGAGGCGTTGGCAGATCTGGATGTGCCGCTTATCCTGCTGAAGGGGGCTGCCTATGTCCTGGCTGATTTGCCTGCCGCACGAGGCCGCGTATTTTCCGACATTGATATCCTGGTGCCGAAAAACAGGCTGAATGCCGTCGAGGCCGCCTTGATGATGCATGGTTGGGCCAGCATGCACCAGGATGAATATGATCAGCGCTATTACCGTAAATGGATGCATGAACTGCCGCCGATGCAGCACATCAAACGCCTGACGTCGATCGATGTGCATCATGCTATTGTTCCCGAGACAGCACCAGTACATCCCGATGCCGGAAAGCTGCTAGCAGCGGCCGTGTCGGTCGATGACGATAAAGAGGTATTCGTGCTGTCGCCGGTAGATATGGTGCTGCATAGCGCAGTGCATCTGTTCCATGACGGCGAATTCGATAATGCTCTAC
>NZ_DASZBA010000226.1:0-12529 GCF_035944575.1 Noviherbaspirillum sp. | reverse complement strand
TGCGAGCCAGAAGCAGCGCATCATCGTCAATCTCGATCGTATCGGGATAACGGGTCGGAATAAAACCCACCGCCTCGCCGCCATTCGCCCATGTCAGGCTGACCGGCATCCATACATTGTCACGCAGATCGGCCGGCGCTTCGGCCCGGATCGATCGGATACGGTGCATCGGCGCCCAGTAGTAACGGCCGTTGACGAGCAATTCCAGTACCGGACCGAGACGCGAATCGGCGTCGGCGATCCACTCGAACGGTTCGTCGTTGATGCTTCCGGATGTCGTCGGGGCGGCTTCGAATGCTTCTTCGCGCATTCGATGCGCACCGGCATGGTCTCCTTGCGCACCTAGCCGAAGCGAGTCGACCAGTTGGGCGATCCATGCTTCGGGTTCGCCGAAAATCACCGGTGAGCGTTTTCCCGCAAAAATTTGTTGGCGCAGAGCCTCACACTGGAGGGCTTCGCGATATGCCTGGACCATCGGCATGGTTTCACTGTCGAGATCGCCGGCGACGTTCAATTGCGTCAGTGCCTTATCCCATTTGCCTTGCACTGCAAGCAACTGGAACAGGAACACCCGGTGTTTTGCATCAGCCGGATTCTGTCGGACTTCCTGCTGCAGCAACTGGAGCGCCTCTTTCAGGCGGCCTTGGCGAAGTGCTTCGACTGCGGACATGCGATTTCCCCTTTACGCGGATTTCATGCCGGCGGTTCCGGCGCTGACCGCGGATGTACTGTGAGACGTTGCGGGTGTGTGCTGATCGATTTACGTGCTCGAGAAATATGCGCAGTGCGATCAAGGCTCGAAGTGACGCAAAACAGATCGAAGCACCCATGCACAAATCATCGTAACCCGGTTCCCTTACCCCCTTCACGGGGAAAGGAACCGGCTGTACGGTACTTATGCGCAGTAGACCTACGCTTACTACAACCCGATCAGTACGTAGCGTTCGCCTTGAGGTCCCACTTCTTCGGTGTACCCGTGGTGATCGTGTCGCCGCTGAATGCGTCGTACTGGTAGCTGATCTTGGTGAAGTTGATCGAGAAGGACTCGCTTGGACGATCGCCGCCGCTGGATGCGGAGTAGGAGCTGATGATCGCTTCTTCGAGTTCGAGCTTCAGGAAAACCTGGTTCTTCTTGTCGGAGCCGCCAGTATGCAGGAAATGGATCTCCGCCTTGCCGAGGCTCTTGCCGCAGACAGCCTGCATGAACAGGTCCGCCGATGCGATGTCGGTCGATTTGGTCAGCGTGATTTCGGAGAACGACGGATTGCTTGTGTCACGATCCTTGCCGCCGCCGCTGACGGAGATCGCGCGTCCGACGCCCATCTGCAGGGAGTCGCATGTGATCCAGTCGGTATGTGCGTCAACTACGGAGTCGCCTTTGATTTCGGTCGCGAATTTAAGCAGGATCATGTTTTACCTTTTCGAATGATGTTTAGTAGACAACCACAAGCGATCAAGCCGTTGCGCATGCGGCATTGCGGCAGCCGCGCCGCATGCATGAAACCGGCCACTTCAAGTACTGCAAATTTGGAACACGGTGCACAGGCGGCTCTCGCCGCCTGTGTCATCAGGCCTTGGCCGACGGCAGCTTCGATACGAGACGCAGCGAAACTGTCAGGCCTTCCAGCTGATAGTGCGGACGGAGGAAGAACTTCGAGCTGTAGTAGCCGGGATTTCCCTCGACTTCCTCGACGATCACTTCGGCGCCGGCCAGAGGCTTGCGCGCCTTGTCGGCTTCGGTGGCTGTTGCCGGATTGCGCTCGACATAGCGTCCGATCCAGTTGTTGAGCCAGACCTGCATGTCGGAACGCTCCTTGAAGGAACCGATCTTGTCGCGCACGATGCACTTGAGGTAGTGCGCGAAGCGGCATGTGGCGAACAGATACGGCAGACGTGCCGCCAGGTTGGCGTTGGCCGTTGCGTCCGGATCGTCGTACTCTGCCGGCTTGTGCATCGACTGCGCGCCGATGAAGGCGGCGAAATCGCTGTTCTTCTTGTGTACGAGAGGCATGAAGCCGTTCTTCGCGAGTTCCGCTTCGCGACGATCGCTGATGGCGATCTCGGTCGGGCAAGTCATATCGACGCCGCCGTCATCGGTCGGGAACGTGTGGACAGGCAGGCCTTCCACCGCACCGCCGGACTCGATGCCGCGGATCTGCGAGCACCAGCCGTAGTTCTTGAACGAGCGATTGATGTTCACCGCCATTGCATATGCGGCATTGGACCAGGTGAACTTCTTGCTATCGTTACCGGAGGTGTCTTCTTCGAAGTCGAATTCCTCGACCGGATTCGTCTTGGCGCCATAGGGTGCACGCGCCAGAAAACGCGGCATGGCCAGGCCGACGTAACGCGAATCTTCCGATTCACGGAACGAACGCCATGCGGCATGTTCCGGCGTCTGGAAAATCTTGGTCAGGTCGCGCGGATTGGCGAGCTCCTGCCACGATTCCATCAGCATCACGCCTGGATCTGCAGCGGTGATCAGCGGAGCGTGCGCGGCGGCGCTAATCTGTGCCATTTGCGCCAGCAGTTCCACGTCCGGCGCGCTGTTGTCGAAGTAGTAGTCGGCAACCAGCGTGCCGTACGGTTCGCCGCCGAACTGGCCATACTCTTCCTCGTACAGCTTCTTGAAAATCGGGCTCTGATCCCAGGCCGTGCCCTTGAATTTTTTCAGCGTCTTGTGCATCTCGGTCTTGGAGATGTTCATCACGCGGACCTTCAGCGTTTCATCGGTCTCGGTGTTGTTGACAAGATAGTGCAGACCGCGCCATGCGCTTTCCAGTGCCTGGAATTCCGGGTTGTGCAGGATGAGGTTGACCTGTTCGCTCAACTTTTTGTCGAGCTCGGCGATCAGCGCCTCGATGGTCGCGATGACGTCGCCGGAAATCAGGTTGGTGCCTGCCAGGGCCTGTTGCGCCAGGGTCTTGACGGCGCTTTCGACGGCATCCTTGGCCTTGTCGGTCTTCGGTTTGAATTCCTTTTGCAGCAGGCTGGCAAAGTCGCCTGCTTCGAGCGCTACCTCGCCCGATTGTACTTGTGCTTCTTGTGATGTAGACATGGACGTCTCTCCTGAGATGGTGACGAATTATTCCTGGGGCTTCGGCGCGGAGGTCAGCGCTTGCATGAGCGCCGGCTCGGCCAGCAGCTTGGCAATCAGTTCTTCGGCGCCGGTCTTGCCGTCCATGTAGGTCAGCAGGTTCGACAACTGGCCGCGGGCTTCCAGCAACTGGTTCAGCGCATCAACCTTGCGCGCCACGGCGGCGGGCGAGAAATCGTCCATGCTTTCAAAGGTAATGTCGACAGCCATGTTGCCCTCGCCTGTCAGCGTATTCGGCACCTGCACGGCGACGCGGGGCTTCATCGATTTCAGCCGCTCATCGAAATTGTCGACGTCGATCTCGAGGAACTTGCGCTCCGCGACCGGCGCAAGCGGCTCGGCCGGCTTGCCAGACAAATCCGAAAAAACGCCCATGACGAACGGGAGTTGCACAGTCTTTTGCGCGCCGTAGACTTCGACGTCGTATTCGATCTGTACGCGGGGTGCCCGATTACGGGCGATGAATTTCTGGCTGCTTTCTTTTGCCACGGCATACCTCCTGGGTGAGATGTTTGCTACTGGTGATTCCCGTTACGCCTCTTTTTTGGCACCGCTGATCTGGTACACCTGGGTCAGGCTATCGGGCGCAATATCCTGCAGTATTTCGACAAAGCTTTTCATGGCCAGTCGCTGCGCCCGTTCCAGCAATAGCGGGACCGGACTGGATGGTTCGTATTTGGCGTAGTACGCACAGATTTTTTCCAGTACGCGGACGACGTCTTCGCGGCTGGCTATTTCGTCGGAGCGGGGACGAGCCTGGACGACCTGTGCACCGGCATCACCTGCTGGCGCATCCGCCGTACCTCCGGCGGCGTCTGAAGCGGCGGTCGTTTCTGCGCCGCCGCGGCGGCTAAGACGCTCCTGCATAAAGTCGCGGGCGCGCTTGAGCAGTTTCGACAGTGCGCTCAGGTCAAGCGCCTGGCCTACACCCACCTTCTCGGTGAGGATGCGCTCGATGCGCTGGCTGCTTTCGAAGGCGTTGTTGAGCGCCTGGCATACGGCCTGCAGGTCGTTGAGTTCGATGTCCATCGTTGCGGCATCGATCACTGCCAGCGACGGCTTTTCTTCTCCGGCAGGCGCTTCGAGTTCGCCGGTTGCGATGTCGATGTCGCGCAGGCTGAAGCGGCCATGCGCGCGGGATGCGACGAGTACTGACTCCTTCACATCGCGCAGCACCGTGCTTGATTCGCACAATGCCGCAATCGTATTGATGCGCGACATGGGATCGTTGCCGTCGTCCGGATCCAGTTGCGGATGCACGGTTTCCCAGCGCGTTTCGATAAGTTTTTCGATGAGGAGGAGGCCGGTGGCGAAGCCGCCGACGCCTTGCATGTTGAGAAGCGAACGTGCCATCGGCACGGCGATGCGGAGGTCCTTGCTGCGTTTGATGAGATCCTGGGTGATGGAGCGTACCGCCTTCCAGTCCGGCGGCACCGCCGGTGTTACCGTCCCGCCGTACTGCACCTCGGGTTTACCCTTGGCGACCTGTTCCAGCTCCAGGAACGCTGGATCGTACTCCAGGTTGGGACCGCAGGGTTTTTCCGGAGAAAGCTCCTGAAGCATTGCGTCTACGTCGGCGTGGGCGATGTCTGGCACGTACTGTCTCACTGCTTTTTATTGATTTGCCATGGCTTTGATCAAGCCATAAACAAACGAGGTTTGTTATACCGCAAGGTTCGAATTCGCGACGATAGTAACAAACGCTTTTTGTGCTGTCCACACTAATGGTTGGCAAGTTTCGGACATCCGTTGTCATCGAATTGACACAAAATTGCCAAATTCAAAAAGGCTGGACGCTTTCGTCGCGCTCCGCTGCGGTGCAGCGTAAATCGATGCTGTACGGGGCTAGAGCCGGCGCCAATTGAGGACTATGCTGGAGCTGTCATGCAGGCTTGCCGCACACAATTGGTGCGTTTCTGGCTAAGGTTTTTGGTCGTTCCTAACAAAATAAAGTGTCGCAAAAGACGACACTGTGTTTTGAACTGATTGGAAAGGGTGTTGGTTAATCAGGGGAGTCTGGTAAAGGAGCGATGGAACAACCATGAACCGACCTTATCCCACGGCGCGCTGCTGCGTCGCTTTGCTGCCGATGATGCTTGCCCTGCCCGCGGCCGCGGCCTTGCACTTCGAATGCGCCGGCATGGAGACCATGCATGCAAGTGCGGTCAGCTCGCCGATCAATTTCTTTCTGGATGTCGATCAGGCGACCGGCACGATGACCAATCCTTATTCGCTGGAAGATATGCTGGCACTGAAGGTAGACGACGACAAGTATGCGGCGTCCGGTTTCTTCGGCATGGGTGAACTGCCTCTGTACATTGCGATCGACCGGAAGAGCGGCCGACTGACGGTTCTGGTCGATCGCAAGGACAAGCCGCACTCCTACCCGATGACGGTGTACGGCTTGTGCAAGCTCTTCCCCAAGCCGAACTGATTGCTTTACGGTTGGCGGCGAATCATGCTTGCAATTGCGCCGGCCGCTTCACTCCTGTGAGCGGGATTCGGTCGGCCGCACGAGTTCTCCCGCATCCGGTAATGGCGTGTCCTGCCTGACGAGCTGCTCGGGGTTGAGTTGGTGCGGGAACCCCTCCACCGTATCGGTCCGCCGCTGCCGGTCTTCTGCCAGCGTCGGGCCGCTCTGGATATACAGCGCCAGCAGTTCTGCCAAATTGACGAGAACCGATATATGAGTGCGCTCGTAGCCGTGCGATGCATCGGTGCCGAAACAGAGCAAGGCGGTGCGCACATCATGTCCCGCACTGACGGCGGCCCCGGCATCCGAGTGATAAAAACGGAAGACGTCGCGGTTGGTTTGAATGCCGTGTTCCTTGCAGAGGGCCAGCAGGCGGCGGGTGAGATGGTAGTCATGCGGCCCGGCCGAATCCATCAACGGGATTGTGACGCCCCGCTCCGATGCGCCCTGCCCGGCGGCTACCGGCCCGATATCCACACCGATCACCTCGCTGACGTCATCCTCGATCACCGCACGGGCGCCCGAACCGACTTCCTCCGTCAGGGTAAACACCGCATGGCAGTCCATCGGCACCGGAACGCCGCTATCGGCAATTGCCTTCAACGCGGCCAGCAATGCGGCGACTCCCGCCTTGTCGTCAAGGTAGCGCGACACGATGTAGCCGTTGTCCAGCCATTCGGGCAGCGGATCGAACGCCACCATATCGCCGACCTGGATGCCGAGCCTGGCCGCATCGTCGGCGCACTGCATGTGCTCGTCCACCCGGAGTTCCAGCTGGTCCCAGCTCACCGGCTGGCTGTCCACCGCCTCGTTGTACACATGGCCGGATGCCAGCAGGGGCAATACCGACCCGCGATAGCGGCTGTTTTCCGTAAAGAGCGTCACGCGGCCGCCTTCGGCCCAGCGGCTCGACCATGTGCCGATGGGCATCAGCGATAGCCGGCCGTTGGGTTTGATCTCACGCACCATCGCACCGAGGGTGTCGAGGTGGGCGACGATTGCGCATGCCGGACTCTGGCGCCTGCGCTCGGGCAATGTGCGTCGCAGGATGGCGCGGATGGTGCCGCGCCGCGTCAGCTCATAAGCCACGCCCATTGCATCGAGTTTGCTGCAGGTGTAATGCACGATCTCATCGGTCAGTCCCGCCGGACTGGGTATCGCCAGGAGCTCAAGCAGCGTGGTCTTGAGATAGTCGGCATCGATGGGAAGTTTGCGCATGGGATTACGAATATTTTCAGGTAGTGAATGGGAAAAGCAGGTCGATGAAACGTTGCGCAGTAGGCTGCGGCTCATGATTGGCCAGTCCTGGCCGCTCGTTGGCTTCGATGACGACGTACTCGGGTTGATCGGGCGAAGGAACCAGGAAGTCAAGGCCGACCACCGGAATGCGCAAGGCGCGAGCGGCGGTTTCCGCGGCTTCCCGCAATACCGGATGCAGCTCTGCGGTGACGTCGTGAATCGTACCGCCGGTGTGCAGGTTGGCGGTTTTGCGTACCTTGATCGCACGGCCGGTTTCCAGGACCGAATCCAGCGTCAGGTCCTGCCCGGCGAGGCAGCGTTCGGTTTCCGCATCCACAGGGATCTTGCTTTCCCCGCCGGTCGCCGCGGCGCGACGTGCGCTCTGCCGTTCGATCAGGTGGGCGATGGTGGAGACACCGTCTCCCACCACTTCCGCCGGCCGGCGGATGGCGGCAGCCACCACCTTGTAACCGATCACCACGATACGCAGATCCTGCCCGGCGCAGAATTGCTCCAGTATCACATGCCCGCCTTCATCGGCGGCGCGCCGGATGGCGTCGGCCATTTGCTCCTCGGTGCGGATGTCGACACTGATACCGCGTCCCTGCTCGCCCATGGCCGGCTTGACCACGATGGAACCGCATTCCTGGAGGAAGCGGGAGTTCGACTCCGCGCTGCCCGCCACCTGCTGACGCGGCACCTGCAGCCCGATGGATGCAAGGCGGCGCAGGGTCAGCACCTTATCCTGGCACCATGTCATCGCCACGCCGCCGGTCAGGTCGGTAAGCGATTCGCGGCAGACGATCTCATGGCCGCAGTGGCGCAGCTTGAAGATGCCTGCAGCCGCGTCAAGCACGTCGACACTGATGCCGCGCCGTCTTGCCTCATCCACGATCAGCCGGGCATACGGATTCAATCCATCGAAATCATTCGTGCCGACGAATAGTCTTTCGTTGATGGCATTCTTGTGCTTCATCACGAAGCCCTGCACCTGCTCGAAGCCGAGTTTCTGGTACAGGCCGATCGCATGCTGGTTGTCATGCAGCACCGACAGGTCGAGGAATTTGCGTCCGCGCTGCGCGAATACGCCGATCAGGTAATTGACCAATGCCTGGCCGACACCGAACAGCCCGGTCTGCGGGTCGACCGCGAGACACCAGAGGCTGCTTCCGCCCTGCTGGCTGGCACCGAAGGCCGCGACATGGTCGATGCCCAGCACCGATCCGACGACATCCCCGGTGCGTTCGTCTTCCGCGATCAGGTAGACCAGGGCTTCCGAATTGCGCTCCTGCCATACGATCTTCGGATCAAGCGGCACCATGTTACGCACGCTATACAGGCGATTGATCGCGGCAATATCGGCACGGGTCGAGAGCGGGCGGATGATCACGCCCGGCGCGACGCCGTCGCAGGCGTCATCCGCGCTCAGCTCGCGCCGGAACAGAAGCGATGGATCGAGGAACAGGCTGGCCGGATCTTCGGCAAGCACGAGTTGCGGTGCTTCCACATACAGGGCGATATCCCGCCTGCCCGGCGCTTCCTGTTTCAGCGCTTCCGCCAGAAGCTTCGGCGACTCGAAGGAAGGCGCGTACAACAGCCGTCCCCAACCGCAATCGAGTGAGGTATTCGGTCTTGGCGGAAGGAGGTTCTGCTCTTCGTCGATCAAAACGAGAGGCGGGGGTGGATAACCGGCCCCATTGCGATTGATTGCCGGATCGAGTGGATGTGCACTCATGTTTCTCTCCTGTCTTGTCGGTTCAAATGCTATGCCGCAGGCATACCCGCACCCGAACAATGCGGAAGTCGCATTGCGTTGTGAGGATCTGCGTGAAGTGCGGAACGATCGATAACTTCTGGGCCGGTTGATACCGGCCTGTTATGCCGCTTGCCCGGAAGGTCACAGGCCGTTGGTTTGAAGCCATGCTTCGAGCAACGCCACTTGCCACAGCTTCGAACCGCGCAAGGGTGTGATGTGGCTGTCCGGCGCTGCCAGCATCCGGTCAATTTCCTCGCGCCGGAACAGGCCGCGCGATCTTGCGGCGGATGTATCGAGGGTATCGCGCACGTAATCGAGGAATTCGCCGCGCAGATATTTCAGTGCCGGTACCGGGAAATAACCCTTCGGCCTGTCGATCACCTCGGCGGGGATAACGGAACGGGCCGCTTCCTTCAGCACATACTTGCCGCCCTGCGCGACTTTGTGGCGTGCAGGAATGCGGGCGGCGAGTTCCACCAGTTCATGATCGAGGAACGGCACCCGCGCTTCGAGACCGAAGGCCATGGTCATGTTGTCGACGCGCTTGACCGGATCATCCACCAGCATGACCGTGGTATCGAGCCGCATTGCACGGTCGATCGCGCTGTCGGCGCCAGGCTTGGCAAAATGCGCGGAGACGAAACGGCTGCTGGCGTCTTCCATCGCCCATCCCGGCTCCAGCAGAGCGCACAATTCCTCGTGATTGCGGTCGAAAAACACCCGGCGGTAGACGTCGACGCCATCGGACGACGGGCTGACATCCGTCAACGGCGGATACCAGTGATAGCCGCCGAATACCTCATCCGCGCCCTGCCCGCTCTGCACCACGCGGCTATGCTTCGATACCGCCTGCGAGAGCAGATAAAAGGCGATGCAGTCATGGCTGACCATCGGCTCGGCCATTGCCGCAATGGCATCCGGCAGCGACTGCAGCAGTCCGGCTGCCGGAATGTGCAGCTTTTCATGCGTCGTCGCGTAATGGCGCGCGATCAGGTCGGAATAGTGATATTCATCGCCCGCTTCGCTGTCGACCGATTCGAAGCCGATGGAATAGGTGCGAAGATCGGCGGTGCCGGCCTCGGCGAGCAAACCGGTGATCAGGCTGGAATCGAGCCCGCCGGAAAGCAGCACGCCCACCGGCACGTCGGCCACGAGGCGGCGCTTGACCGACGTCCGCAGCGCGGCCAGCACCTCGGATTTCCAGTCATCGAAGCTGCGTGCTTCGTCCTCCTCGCTGCGCTTGAATTCAAGCCGCCACCATTCCGTCAGATCGCATTTCCCGGTCGGATGGACCGTCATCAGCGATCCAGGCGGCAACTTGCGCACCCCGCGCAGGATCGTGTGCGGCGCCGGCACGACGGCATGGAATGTCAGGTAATGATGCAGGGCTTGCGGATCGAGCGATGTATCCACGTCGCCGGCTTTCAACAATGCCGGCAGCGACGAGGCGAAATGCATCCGCTGTTCATTCAGGGTGTAATACAGCGGTTTGATGCCCAGTCTGTCGCGTGCAAGAAAAGTCATGCCGCTGTCGCGTTCCCACAAGGCAAATGCAAACATGCCGAGGAAGCGGTCAAGCGCCTTCGGTCCCCATGCATGCCATGCCTTGATGATGACTTCGGTATCGCCGTTCGATACGAACTGATAACCCATCCCGGTAAGTTCGGCACGCAGTTCATGGTGGTTGTAGATGGCACCATTGAAGACGACGCCCATACCCAGCAGATTGTCGATGAAAGGCTGGTGCGCCCGCTGGCTCAAGTCCATGATGCTCAGGCGGCGATGGCCAAAGCATCGGCTTCCCATACTGAAAATTCCTTCCCCATCAGGACCACGGCGCGATTGCGCCTCAGCCATATCCGCGACAACGCGGATGTCGGCAAATTTTTGGTCGAAACGTAGCTCTCCCGCTATTCCGCACATAAAAGTTTTCTAATTTAGATTCAAAGAGGGGTGGTCGTTTGAAGGCAAGCGACACGCTGCCCAAAACTGCGGCATAGCAACACGTGCTTGCAGCTTATGTATTAAGTTGTTAAGAAGAATAGAGGCCAATATGACAAAAATGTTCCCGAGCTTTAATGCATGTTTGTTGCATCACACAAGTTAGCGGAACAGGTTATATTTGCGCGCCGTTCTCTGACGAAGCACATGCAACGGATGGCCTATATACTCTCCATGGTGCGATACAGCACCCGGCACAACAGTGACGAGTATCAACGACCTGGCGGCACACCATCCTGCTTCAAAGCACCGCCTCCTTTCGCTAATGTAGAACGCTCATAAGAGTTGCCACGATTCATCAAAAAGCAAAACTGGCGGGGCATGTCCCTTACAGGTGATGAATCAGCGCAGCGACTCATCTACCGGCACATAACTTGCAATCCTTGCGGAACGCGTACACGGCCGTACGTAAACGGAAGGCACAATCTGAAGACGATCATGAAAATCACGAATGAAATGCTGCAGTCGGCAATCGCAAAGGCAATCGAGCTTGGCGTATTACCCCGGCGCGGCCACCCCGAAGATATTGCAACCAACGCGGAGATCATGCATGAGGTGTTGCTGGCCGCGCTTGAAAAGTCATCCAAAGAACACGACGTCACGGACATCAATACGAATTACCGCAAGCAGCAAGGGTGACGATATTGGCGGCTTGCGTTGCTTCCGACTCTTTGCGCATCGTTTTTCTCCTGCAACCGATTACTCCCGAATTGCAAACCCTCTTGCACATTATTCCGATACGGCGGCCCCGGCCATATGGCTGCCGCTCCCTGTACCCGGAGCGGCAGTCTCACCCGTCATGAACCGAGTTGCGGCCGGTCCGGCTGCGCAGGCGTCGAAATATCCCTCAGGGTGCCTTGCACATCACCTTCGGCGTCTTCGGCAAGATCGCCTAGCGCGACGATGCCGACCAGATTCTGCGTGTTGCGGTCAAGCACCGGGACACGCCTGATCTGCACATCACTCATCTGTTGCAGCACTTCATCGACCGTCTGATCGTCGAAACACGTGCGGACCTGGTCACTCATTACATCGCGAACGAAAGCATCGCCCGGCGACTGGCCCGCTGCTGTGGAACGGATGGTGATGTCGCGGTCGGTAATCATGCCGACCAGTTTGGTACCGTCCCATACCGGCAACGATCCGACATTAAGTTCATCCATCATCTGCGCCGCGCGTTCAAGCGTCTCCTGAGGCGAAATGGTCATCACATCACGCGTCATGACTTCCGATATTTTTTGCATCGCACTCTCCTTTATCGTTCCGTTGATGTTTCCGCCTGCAGCCCGTCAATGGGACTGGTCGGGCGGCCTGCCATGCAGTGACCTTTCTGGCAGGTGTTCGTTCCGATCCGCCACGACGGCAGGAATTCCGACTTTCGCCGAACTCGCGTCGGCCCGGCACCTCTAATCGAGGACACACGGAGAGGTTTCCATGGCAGACAAAATGATTATTGACGCGCTGAAGCACGAGGCGCAGATCATCGGCACCGAAGAAAATTACGATGCGCTCCTGGAGCAGATTGGTGACGCCTCTATCGTTCTGCTCGGCGAAGCGACGCATGGAACGGAAGAGTTCTACCGTATCCGTGCAAAGATCAGCGAGAAACTCATTACGGAACGCGGCTTCGATGCCATCGCTGTCGAAGCCGATTGGCCGGACGCTCTGCGCATCAACCGGTATATCGGCGCAACACCTTCCGCCGTCGCCGCTGAATTGGACAGCAGCGCGGAAGAGTCGCTCGAGGGATTCAAGCGATTTCCGCTATGGATGTGGCGCAACACGATTGTGGTTGATCTGATCAACCGGCTTCGATTCCATAACGAGCACGCCGGTCCGGGCGATAAAGTCGGATTCTTCGGGCTCGACCTGTATAGCTTGCGCAGTTCGATGGAAGCGGTCGTGCATTATCTTTCGCGCGTCGATCCCGATGCGGCTAAGCAAGCCCGTGCGCGTTATAGCT
>NZ_DASZBA010000225.1:0-17448 GCF_035944575.1 Noviherbaspirillum sp. | reverse complement strand
AATAATGTTGGGGCCCCGCCGGGGTTCCCGAAAAAGTGACGCGCCAATCGGGAAGCGAAATAAACTTGCCTTCGGCTCAGACAGATTTCGCTTCTTTATCCGCTTGGCGCGCCACTTTTCCGGCAGCGCCAAAGCGGAATTCAACAGCTACAGCCTCTATGCGCCAACTTAGTCACGCTTTGCAAACCTTTACACCACTCAACTCACTGAGGTTAACCGAGCCACGTCAAATAATTCCGCGCGCATGCATCGCGCTTTTCCTATGCCTGCTCGCTCTATTCGCGCCCCCCGCCATCGCGCATGACCTGCCCGGCGAGATGCGCGTCCATGCCTTCGTGAAACCGGAGGGCGATCGCCTGCATGTGCTGCTGCGCATACCGCTCGCGCTGCTGCTGAACGTCGATCTGCCCAAGCAGGGGCCGGGGTATCTTGCGCTGGCGCAGATCGATCCCGGCATCACGCGCGCCATCGAGGCGACCGACAAGGGCATCGACCTGTTCGAGGACGGCAAGCGCCTGTCGATGGCGCAAGGCGCAGGGCGTATCTCGTTGCCGTCGGACCGCTCGTTCGACAGCTTCGACAGCGCCCGTGCACTGCTGCGCGGACCCAGGCTGCCGGATAACAGTTATGTGTTCTGGAACCAGGGTTATTTCGACACTTATCTCGAGTACCCGATCCAGTCGGCGCAATCGAGCTTCACGTTCGATTTCCATATCGCGCCCGGCCTCGGCGACCGGCTGAAGGTCGACCTGCGCTACATCTCGCCGGAAGGGGTGGTGCGCGCCTATGATTTCTCGGCGGGATCGGATCCGATCGCGCTCGATCCCCGCTGGCAGCAGGCCGCCTGGTCCTTCGTCAAATCGGGGTTCGCGCATATTCTCGACGGCCCCGATCATCTGCTCTTTCTGCTTTGCCTGATCATCCCGTTCCGCCGGCTGGACTGGAACCTCGTAGGGGTGATCACGGCATTCACCGTGGGACATACCGTCACGCTGCTGTTCGCCGCCTACCGCTTCGTGCCGGCGGGCGACTGGTTCGCTCCCGTGGTTGAATTCCTGATCGCCGCATCGATTCTTTACATGGCGGTCGAGAACCTGGTCAGGCCAGACATGCGCCGCCGCTGGCTGGTCAGCGGACTCTTCGGCCTGGTGCACGGCTTCGGCTTTTCCTTCCTGCTGCAGTCGCAGCTTCAGTTCGCCGGTTCGCATCTTCTGCTGTCGCTGCTGGCATTCAACATCGGTATTGAACTCGGACAGGTGCTGGTCCTGCTGATCGCCATGCCTGCCCTCATCCTTCTGTACCGCACCCACGTTGCGTCGGAAAAGGTCATTACCGCAGTGCTGTGCCTGCTGATCGGACACACTGCCTGGCATTGGCTGACCGAACGGGCCGATGCGATGAAAGAGGCGGACTGGTCGACCGCGGCCGATGCGCTGACCGCGCCCGTCCTGCTGGCGCTCCTGCTTCTCGCCATCGGCGCGGCTGTTCGGGTAATGCTCAAGCGCCAGGGACGCGGCACGCCACTGGACACGCCGCGCCTTGATTGAATGCCGGCACCTTCCCGTGGCAGGCTATACTGGCCGCCGTTCCAAACCACGTTACCGTGCCCGCCATGCCCATGACCTACGAGCAATATCTGGACGAAGTCACCACCCTGATGACGGAATTCTTCGATGTGAGCGATGAAGACGCCATCAAGCATGTGATGCGCGCCCAGGCAGCCGACTATTTCACCCTGCACGATGATCTGCCGGAAATGCGCACGCAGGAACGCGCGGAACAGGATGCCAGGACGATCTACGAACAGCGCAACAAATCGCGTCCGCACGTGCCGTCGAAGCGTCCGGCAACGAACCAGGAAAAAGGACCGGCAAAGGGAAAGAAGTAAGCCGCGCTCAGTAAACCCACGGGATCAGCTTCTTCACCCGCGCCTGGTACTGCACATATTCCGGATAGCGTTCGGCCAGCCAGCGCTCTTCCTTGCGGGCCTTCATGTCGAAGAAGATGAACAGGATGGCGGTCAGGCCGAGCCGAAGCAGACTGGTCGTCGCAAGCGATACGCCAAGGCAGGCGAGCAGGACCCCCAGATAGATCGGGTGCCGCACGAAGCGGTAGGCGCCGCTCGTCACCAGTTCGCCACCCGGTTTTGGACGCGGCAATGGAGTCAGGGACCGGCCCAGATTCAGGGCGCTTCGCGCGAGCAGCAGCATCCCCAACGCAGCAATCATCCATCCGGCGGCACGAAACGCCGTCTCGTAAGGCCACGGCGCCTCGCCCACAGGCAGCGCGATGAACACGACCAGCAGCACCGCCTGAACCGCCACCCACATCTCGCCGCGCTGTCCCATGTTGCCTCCTATCAGTATTCATGCAAAGCCGCACTGGAAAGTGCTGCGATATGCATAAAGCAAATAAGGAACCGCAAAACAATTCGTTCGCTTTTGGCAATCGCCTCTTTAACCTTGCGACATCATCGCCATTCCACCACTTCCAGGGAGAAGATATGCTGTTCAAGAAACTTGTTCAATCGGTAGTTGTACTTGCGCTTGCCGCGCCGGCCGCATGGGCGGCGGACGTCAGCCTGCTCAACGTATCCTATGACCCGACCCGCGAGTTGTACCAGGACTTCAACAAGGCATTCGCCAAGCAATGGAAGGCGCAGAGCGGCGACAACGTCACCGTGAAGCAATCGCATGGCGGCTCGGGAAAACAGGCGCGCTCGGTGATCGACGGCCTGAGCGCCGATGTCGTGACACTCGCGCTTGCCTACGATATTGACGAAATCGCCACGCGCGGACTGATCGGCGCGGACTGGCAGAAGCGCCTGCCGAACAATAGCTCGCCTTACACCTCCACCATCGTGTTCCTGGTCCGCAAGGGCAATCCGAAGGGCATCAAGGACTGGAGCGATCTGGCCAAGCCGGGCGTATCTGTAATCACGCCCAATCCTAAAACCTCCGGCGGTGCGCGCTGGAATTACCTGGCTGCATGGGGTTATGCACTGAAACAGCCGGGCGGCACCGAAGCGACCGCCAGGGATTTCGTCACGAAGATTTTCAAGAATGTACCGGTGCTTGATTCCGGCGCGCGCGGTTCCACCACGACCTTCGTCGAGCGCGGCATCGGCGACGTGCTGATCGCATGGGAAAACGAAGCCATTCTCGCCATCAAGGAACTCGGTCCGGACAAGTTCGAGGTCGTCGCTCCCGCGGTCAGCATCCTTGCCGAACCGCCGGTCGCGGTCGTGGACAAGGTGGCCGACAAGAAGGGCACGCGCAAGGTGGCGGAAGCGTATGTGAAGTATCTGTATAGCGACGAAGGCCAGGAAATCGCCGCGCAGAATTACTACCGGCCGGTGTCCGACAAGATCGCGAAAAAATACGAAGCGCAATTCCCGAAAGTGAAACTGTTTACGATCGCCGAGGTGTTCGGCGGCTGGACGCAGGCACAGAAAGCGCATTTCTCCGATGGCGGATCGTTCGACCAGATCTACCAGCCGGGCAAGAAATAATTTCTTGCCCGACCACGCGGAGACACCATGACAGTACTTTTGCTCGCTGGCAGTCCATCGATTCCATCGCGATCGACGCGGCTGCTGCATTACGTCGGCGATCGCCTTGCCCTGCTCGGACATCGTTCGCACAAGTTGCATGTGCTGGACCTGCCGGCCGAGGCCCTGCTCCATGCGGACTTCAACAGCGCCAATATCAAAAGCGCGAGGCTGCAGGTCGAGCAGGCCGATGCGATTGTGATCGGCACGCCGGTCTACAAGGCGGCTTATAGCGGCGTCCTGAAGGCGTTCCTCGACGTGCTGCCCCAGGATGGCTTTGCCGGCAAGCTTGTGCTGCCGCTGGCCACCGGCGGCAGCCAGTCGCACATGCTTGCGCTCGATTACGCCTTGCGGCCGGTGCTCTCCGCGCTGGGCGCGCGGCATGTCCTGCCGAGCATCTATGCGACCGATTCGCAGCTCAGCTGGGTGAAGGAAACAGGACTGACCATCGACCCTGCCATCGAGCAGCGCATCCACGACGGCGTCGATCATTTATCCAGCAACCTCAATGCGCTGCGCGCCAGCCGTTCCAGCGAATTCATCCCCGTACCGTTCTCGCAGGTGCGATGTAGCGTCTGACGACCGTCGGACGCACACAACTTCCCTTTGACTGAACCGGACCGCGCATGCGCGGCCGACACAGCCGCCATGGCATTGGTTTGCCATGGCGGAGGGGGGCGGCTTTTCTCCAATTTTTCATCAACAGAACAAGGACAAGAAAATGACATATTCGAATGAAAAACGACACTCGCGGCGGCGCGCCATCGGACTGCTTTCGGCGGCCGCTCTCGGCGCGATCGCGGGCACATTGCCGACCGGCGCTTTCGCGCAGGGCAAGCGTACGCTGCGCATCGGTTTCCAGAAGTACGGCACGCTGACCATCCTGAAGGCCCGCGGCACGCTCGAGAAACGACTGGCGACGCAGGGCATCGACGTGAAGTGGACCGAGTTTCCTTCCGGCCCGGTCCTGCTCGAAGGCTTGAACGTCGGCAGCGTCGACTTCGGCACGGTGGGCGAAGCGCCGCCGATCTTCGCGCAGGCCGCCGGCGCGAATCTCGTCTACGTCGCCAACGAGCCGCCTTCGCCGCTAAGCGAAGCCATCGTGGTGCCGAAAACTTCGACACTGAAAAGCGTGGCGGAGCTGAAGGGCAAGAAGGTCGCTCTCAACAAGGGCTCGAATGTTCATTACCTGCTGGTGAAGGCGCTTGAAAAGGCCGGGCTGGAATACAAGGACATCGAGACCGTATTTCTTCCGCCGTCAGACGCGCGGGCCGCGTTCGAGCGCGGCAGCGTCGATGCGTGGGTGATCTGGGACCCGTTCCTCGCCGCGGCGGAAAAACAGCTCGGCGCGCGCGTCCTTTCCGACGGCAAGGGCCTGGTCGCCAACCACCAGTTTTTTCTCGCGTCACGGCCTTATGCGGAAAAGAACCCGGATGTCATCCGCGATGTGATCGACGAACTGGTCAAGGTCGATGAGTGGGCGTCGAAGAACATCAAGGAAACCGCGAGCATCCTGTCGGGCCAGATCGGACTGGATGCCTCGATCGTGGAACTGGCTGCCAACCGTTACACCTATGGCGTCAAGCCGATCAGCGACCAGGTGCTGGCGGAACAGCAGAAGATCGCCGACGTCTTCGCCAACCTGAAACTGATCCCGAAAAAAATCGTCGTCAAGGAAGCGACGCTGCTGACAAAGCTCTGAGGAGATCGGCATGGCGGTCTTCGGTGCCGGCAGGCGAACGCACGCCGGCACGCCACAGCAGCCGCCCACGACCCGCATCGACCATAACAACAACCGCGACAAAAAAGACAAGGAAAGGAATTCCCCCATGGGTCTCAACGTATTCTGGTTTCTCCCTACCCACGGCGACAGCCGCTATCTCGGCACGACGCAGGGTGCGCGGCCGGTCAATTACGACTACCTGCGCCAGGTGGCGATCGCCGCCGATACCAACGGCTACGACGGCGTGCTGATTCCCACCGGGCGTTCCTGCGAAGATCCATGGGTGGTTGCATCCAGCCTGATCGGCGCGACGAAGAATCTGAAGTTCCTGGTCGCCATCCGTCCCGGGCTCAGCACGCCCGGTCTCGCGGTACGCACCGCAGCCACTTTCGACCGCCTGTCCGGCGGGCGGTTGCTGGTCAACGTGGTGACCGGCGGCGATCAGGGCGAACTGGAAGCCGACGGCCTCTGGGCAAGCCATGAGGAGCGCTACGAGATCTCATCGGAATTCCTGCGGGTGTGGCGTTCCGCGCTGGCGGGCGAAGGCGGCGATGAAGGCTTCAACTACGAAGGAAAACATATCCGCGTCAAGGGCGCAAAGACCCTCTATCCGCCGGTGCAGAAACCGTATCCGCCGCTGTACTTCGGCGGTTCGTCGGAAGCTGCGCATGAACTCGCGGCGGAGCAGGTCGATGTCTACCTGACCTGGGGCGAGCCGCCGGCCGCCGTGGCGGAAAAGATCGCCGACATCCGCGCCCGCGCCGCCAGACATGGCCGCACGGTGCGCTTCGGCATCCGCCTGCACGTCATCGTGCGCGAAACCAATGAGGCGGCGTGGAAGGCGGCGGACGAGCTGATCAGCCATCTGGACGACGAAGTCATCGCCCGCGCACAGGCGGCGTTCGCGAAGATGGACTCGGTGGGCCAGCGCCGCATGGCGGCCCTGCACGGCGGCAAGCGCGACAAGCTGGAAGTGTCGCCCAACCTGTGGGCCGGCGTCGGGCTGGTGCGCGGCGGCGCCGGGACGGCGCTGGTGGGCGATCCGGAAACGGTGGCGGCGCGGATGAAGGAGTACGCCGATCTCGGCATCGATACCTTCATCTTCTCCGGCTATCCGCATCTCGAAGAGTCCTATCGCTTCGCCGAATTGGTTTTCCCGCTGCTGGGAAGGGAACGCGCCGGCGGACAGGACACGCCCTTGACCGGCCCGTTCGGCGAAGTGGTGGCGAACGGATTCCTCCCCAAAGTCTCGCAAAGCTAAGGAGCGCACATGGCTGCAACAATCGCACAGGCGCACGGCGTCGCATCCGCTCCGCGGAGCCTGCCGGCAGCATCGTGGCATCGCCAGCTGGCGGCACGTCTGGCGCCGTGGGCAGTGCCGGCAATCCTTCTCATCGTCTGGCAGATCGCCGCCCAGGTCGGCTGGCTGTCCAGCCGCATCCTGCCCGAGCCGTTTGCGGTGCTGCGTGCCGCATGGACGCTGGCGGCCTCCGGCGAGCTGTGGGTGCATGTCAGCACGAGTGCATGGCGGGCAGGATCGGCCTTCGCCGTCGGCGGCGGGCTGGGACTTCTGCTGGGGCTGTTGACCGGCACGTTCAAGCAGGCCGAAACGTTGCTGGATACCACGATACAGATGATCCGCAACATCCCGGCACTGGCGCTGATCCCGCTGGTGATCCTGTGGTTCGGGATCGATGAAATGGCGAAGCTCTTCCTGGTGTCGGTGGGCGTGTTTTTTCCGATTTATCTGAATACCTTCCATGGCATCCGTTCGGTAGACAAGGGATTGATCGAAATGGCGAAGAGCTACGGACTGTCCGGCTGGGCACTGTACCGCGACGTCATTCTGCCGGGCGCCCTGCCTTCGATTCTGGTCGGCGTGCGCTTCTCGCTCGGACTGGTCTGGGTGCTGCTGATCGTATCGGAAACCATCTCGGCGCAATCCGGCATCGGTTACATGACGATGAATGCACGCGAATTCCTGCAGACCGATGTCGTGCTGGTCGGCATCCTGCTGTACGCGTTACTGGGCAAGCTGGCGGACGTTCTTGCGCGCACGCTGGAGCGCACCGCGCTGCGCTGGCATCCCGGTTATCAATAAGGCGATCGATATGAAAAACACGGAAATTGAACGCAACCGGGTAAAAGCCGCCGCGCGGCCCCCCGGCCATGGCGTGCGGGTAGCGGTGAAGGACGTATGGAAATCCTACGCGGGGCGCGATGTGCTGAAAGCGGTGGACCTGCATATCGAACCCGGCGAATTCGTCGCGGTGGTCGGGCGCAGCGGCTGCGGCAAAAGCACCCTGCTGCGGCTCGTTGCGGGACTGGAGCAGGTGGAGGAGGGGCATATTACCTTCGGCGTGCATGACGGCACGATACGCAAGCCGGAGACGCGCATCATGTTCCAGGATTCCCGCCTGCTGCCCTGGAAACGCGTGCTCGACAACGTCGCTCTGGGCTTGACGGGGGCGAGGGAAAAAGCCCGCGATGCATTGGCCAATGTCGGACTCCAGGATCGCGCCAGGGAATGGCCGGCCGTGCTGTCGGGCGGACAGCGGCAGCGGGTGGCGCTGGCCCGGGCGCTGGTGCACCAGCCGCAACTGCTTCTCCTTGACGAGCCGCTGGGCGCGCTCGACGCGCTGACGCGCATCGAGATGCAACAGCTCATCGAATCGCTATGGCAGGAGCGCGGATTTACCGCCGTGCTGGTCACGCACGATGTGCAGGAAGCGATTGCGCTGGCCGACCGCGTGGTGCTGATCGAGGATGGACAGATTGCGCTCGACCAGCGTATCGAACTGCCGCGTCCCCGTGCACGCGGCAATCCCGCCTTCGCGCATTTGGAGGAACTGATTCTGTCGCGCGTCCTGAAACACGACGCGCCAGGACCGGATGCGCCGCTCGGCGACGTGTCCTTGCTTAAAACCGTCAACCAGGTCGCCTGGGCGGTCTGATCGTTTTTCATTTATTCATCCAACGACAAAGGGAACATCATGAGCATTCAAGCAATCAACGTACGCAATCAGTTTCGCGGCAAGGTAAAAGCCATCATCGACGGACCGGTGGTATCGGAAGTCGATATTGAAACGCCGGCGGGGATCGTCACTTCGGTGATCACGAGCCGCTCGGTGCGCGACCTCGGCCTTGAGCCGGGCGTCGAAGTCGTCGCGCTGGTGAAGGCGACGGAGGTATCGATCGCGAAGCTGTAAGGAGGATTTGACGGGACTGCGGATGATGCCGGGTCATTCCGGCGCGGCATCACCCGCCGATTCGGACAACTTGCTCAGCTATTTCGTGTCACGAAGCTCCCTGCGCAGGATTTTCCCTACCGGTGTCTTGGGAAGATCGGTACGGAATTCGATCACCTTCGGTTGCTTGTAGCTGGTCAGGTTCGCTCGGCAATACTCGCGCACCTTCTCTTCGGTCAACCCCGGGTCCTTCTTCACGACCACCAGCTTGACGGCTTCGCCCGTCTTCTCGTCGGGCACGCCCACCACCGCACATTCCAGTACGCCATCCAGTCCGGCGACGACATCCTCCACTTCGTTCGGATACACGTTGAAGCCGGAGACCAGCACCATGTCCTTTTTGCGGTCGATGATCTTGAAGTAGCCGCGCTCGTCCATGACCCCGATGTCGCCGCTTTTGAAGAAGCCATCCGCGGTCATCACCTTGGCCGTTTCATCAGGCCGCTGCCAGTAGCCCGCCATCACCTGCGGACCCTTGATGGCGATCTCGCCCGGCTGGCCGACCGGCACCTCGTTGCCATCGTCGTCCAGGCATTTCATCAGGGTGCCGGGAATCGGTACGCCGATCGTGCCCGTGAACGCCGTGCTCGTGGTCGGGTTGCAGCTTGCACTGGGAGAGGTCTCGGACAAGCCATATCCCTCGCAGATCGGGCAACCGGTCTTGTCCAGCCATTGCTTGGCCACCGCGGCCTGTACGGCCATGCCGCCGCCGAGAGAAACCTTGAGGTTTTTCCAGTTCACCGTATTGAAGTCCGGATGGTTCGCCAGCCCGTTGAACAAGGTATTCACCGCCGGGAAGGCATGGAAGGTCTGCGTGGAGAGTTCCTTGAGAACGGCTTTCAGGTCGCGCGGATTCGGGATGAGAATGAGTTTTCCGCCCGTTCGCAGGGACAGCATCATGCAGCAGGTGAACGCGAAGATATGGTAAAGTGGCAGAGCGCAAACGCCGGTCGGCTGCTCGTTGTCCGGCACTCTGCCCATGGCCGGCTCATTCCATGCATCGGACTGTAGGACGTTTGCAATCATGTTCCGATGCAGGAGCACCGCGCCCTTCGACACGCCCGTGGTGCCGCCGGTGTACTGAAGAACAGCCACATCATCGGGGCCGCCATTGACGATCTGCGGCTTTCGCTCCTGCCCCTTCGAGATCGCATCGTTGAACCGCACCGCGCCCGGCAGTGAAAATGCAGGCACCAGTTTCTTCACCTTGCGCACGACATAATTGACGATGCCGCCCTTGATCACGCCGAGCATGTCGCCCATCGAGGCAAGGACGACATGCTTTACCGCCGTATTGCCGATGCATTGCTGGAGCGTGTTGGCAAAATTTTCGATGATGATGATCGCCTTGGCGCCGGAATCTTTCAGCTGGTGCTCCAGTTCGCGCGGAGTGTACAGCGGGTTCACGTTGACCACCACCAGTCCGGCGCGCAGGATCGCGGCGACGGCGATCGGATACTGCGGCACATTGGGCATCATGATCGCCACGCGATCGCCCTTGACCAGGCCGAGCCCTTGAAGATAGGCGCATAACTTCCAGCTCATGCTGTCCGTCAGGCCAAAGGTGAATTCCTTTCCCATGAACACATATGCAGGCCGCGCTGCATATTTCTCGAAGCTTTCGTTCATGAGCTGAACCAGCGATCCGTATTGCGTCGTATCGATGTCCGCCGGCACACCCGGCGGGTAGGCTGAAAGCCAGGGGCGATATTCCGTGTGGTCTGCTGTCTGCTGTTGAAGGTTCATTGTTGTCTCCGCTTATGGTCGTTATCAGATTCTTATATCGGATGTGCGGGTATGCCGGGTCCGCCCGAGCACATGGCCCGACGACACGGCATGCCTTGACAGAGGCGATCATGCGCAAAAGGGTTTGCACCGCTTGCACCGGATTATTTAACCATCTTCCCCGGCTGGTGAACACCGGATTGTTGAATTTGTAAGCCATGCAATTTCTTTCCGGATACGCCCGATTCGTCGCCTTATTTGAATTCGTCCTATGCAAATGCAAAAAAAGTCGTTCTCCTAATAACAAACGAATGCAATTATTGCGCCTCTATAGCTGATTTTGTAATAAGCGCCCGTTTCCAGTTATCGCCAACACCCTGAATCCACCGGCATATGTCGCCGCCAATCGGGGGAACGACATGGAGCGGCTCAAGGGGAGAAGCATGGCTGGTGCAATAACGATGTGGGGATTCAAGGGCGGGTTATCGCGAAGCGGTCCGAAGCGGGTCATGCCCGGCTTCAATCTATCGCTCGGCTTCACGCTGCTCTACCTCGCGCTCATCGTCCTCATTCCGCTGTCCGCCGTCTTCCTGAAGACCTTCACCATGTCCTGGGACGCATTCTGGTCCGCGGTGACATCCGACCGGGTGATGGCTTCCTACCGGCTTACCTTCGGCGCCTCGCTGATTGCCGCGGCGCTCAACGTCCTGTTCGGCGGCATCGTCGCCTGGGTGCTGGTACGCTACCGCTTCCCCGGCAAGAAATTGATCGACGCCCTGGTTGATCTGCCGTTCGCCCTGCCGACCGCCGTCGCCGGTATAGCATTGACCGCGCTGTATTCCCCGGCCGGCTGGATCGGCCGCTACCTGGAACCGTTGGGCATCAAGGTAGCATTCACCCCGCTCGGCGTGCTGGTCGCGCTGACCTTCATCGGCCTGCCGTTTGTCGTGCGCACAGTGCAGCCGGTGCTGGAGGAAGCGGAGCGCGAGCTGGAAGAAGCTGCCGCCAGCCTTGGCGCCGACCGCTGGCAAACCTTCACCCGGGTGATTTTTCCTACCGTCCTGCCGGCATTCCTGACCGGCTTCGCGCTCGCTTTCGCCCGCGCCACCGGCGAATACGGCTCGGTCATTTTCATCGCCGGCAACATGCCGATGGTGTCGGAGATCACGCCGCTGTTCATCATCACCAAGCTCGAGCAGTACGACTATACCGGGGCCACCGCCATCGCGGTCGTGATGCTGATCGTGTCCTTCCTGTTACTGCTTACGATTAACTTGTTGCAAGCCTGGACCCGCAAGCGCGGCCGGCCTGAGAAAGTCTGAATATGGCCGGAGCCGCCGTTAGCCTTCCCATTTCCGCCCAGCCGCGCGGCGAACCGGCCTATGCGCCTGCCGCGACGGTCGAACCGTTCTGGGTGCGCGCACTGCTGATCGGCGTCGCACTGGCGTTCCTCACCCTGTTCCTGTTCATTCCGCTGATCGCCGTTTTCACGGAGGCGCTGAAGAAGGGATGGGACACCTACATCACCGCGCTCGTCGAGCCGGATGCCGTCTCCGCGATCAAACTTACGCTGCTGACCGCGTCGATCGCCGTGCCGCTGAATCTGGTGTTCGGCGTCGCCGCCGCGTGGTGCATCGCCAAGTTCGAGTTCCGTGGCAAGAACATCCTGCTGACCCTGATCGACCTGCCGTTCTCGGTGTCGCCGGTGATCGCCGGCCTGATCTACGTGCTGCTGTTCGGCGCGCAGGGATGGTTCGGCCCATGGCTGGCCGAACATGACATCAAGATCCTGTTCGCCGTGCCCGGCATCGTGCTCGCCACCATGTTCGTGACCTTCCCGTTCGTCGCGCGTGAATTGATTCCGCTGATGCAGTCGCAGGGTACGGAAGAGGAAGAGGCCGCCCTCGTGCTCGGCGCCTCCGGCTGGCGCACCTTCTGGCATGTCACGCTGCCCAACATCAAGTGGGGCCTGCTGTACGGCGTGATCCTCTGCAACGCCCGGGCGATGGGCGAGTTCGGCGCGGTGTCGGTCGTCTCCGGGCATATCCGCGGCGAGACCAACACGATGCCGCTGCACGTGGAAATTCTGTACAACGAATACAACTTTGTCGCCGCCTTCGCCACCGCATCGGTGCTGGCGCTGCTCGCTCTCGTCACGCTTGCGCTGAAGTCGTTCATCGAATGGCGCGCGCACGGCACTCACCAGCAAATGGACCAGGAATAATCATGGGCATTGAAGTCAAACACATCCAGAAGCGTTTCGGCAATTTCGTCGCGCTCGACAATGTATCGCTGAATTTCGCACCGGGCGAACTGACGGCATTGCTGGGTCCGTCCGGCTGCGGCAAGACGACGTTGCTGCGCATCATCGCCGGCCTGGAGCAGCCGGATTCCGGCCAGGTGTTTCTCGATGGCGAGGATGCGTCGGGCCACCATGTGCGAGAGCGCCAGGTCGGTTTCGTGTTCCAGCACTATGCGTTGTTCAAACATATGAGCGTGTTCGAGAACATCGCTTTCGGCTTGCGCGTGAAGCCGCGCAATGTGCGTCCATCGGAAGCGGAGATAAAGAAGAAGGTGATGTCGCTGCTGGAACTGGTGCAGCTCGACTGGCTGGCCGACCGTTATCCGCCGCAGCTCTCCGGCGGCCAAAGGCAGCGCATCGCGCTGGCTCGCGCGCTCGCGGTGGAACCGCGCGTGCTGCTGCTCGACGAACCCTTCGGCGCGCTCGATGCGAAGGTGCGCAAGGAACTGCGCCGCTGGCTGCGCCGCCTGCACGATGAGCTGCATGTCACCAGCATTTTCGTGACCCACGACCAGGAAGAAGCACTGGAAGTTGCCGACCGCATCGTGCTGATGAACAAGGGAAAGGTGGAGCAGATCGGTTCGCCGAACGATGTCTACAACCATCCCGCCTCGCCCTTTGTCTACGGCTTCCTTGGCAACGTCAACCTGTTCCATGGACGGGTGCATGAAGGCGTGCTGGATGCGGGCGGCGTTGCGCTGGATGCGCCCGACCATGCGCAGGCGCAGGACGCCACCGGCGTTGGCTACGTGCGTCCGCACGACATCGAGATCGAACGCTATACCAGTGATGCCGAAGGCATCGTTGCCCGCCTGCGCCGCGCCCACGCGATCGGTCCGCTTGCGCAGCTCGACCTGGAACGGGCGGACAACAAGCAATTGATCGAAGCCGTGATCTCCACCGAACGCTACATGCACCTCGGCCTGGCCGAGGGCGACACGCTGGTGGTGCGGCCGAAGCGGCTGCGCGTGTTCGTCGATGAAGCGGTGTAAGCGGAGACCGTCATGAATTTTCAGCAATTACGTTCGGTCAGGGAAGCGGCGCGCCGGGGCTACAACCTGACCGAGGTCGCCAACGTTCTCTTTACTTCGCAGCCCGGCGTCAGCCGCCAGATCCGCGAACTGGAAGAAGAACTCGGCGTGGAGATTTTCGAGCGCAACGGCAAGCGGCTGACCGGCCTGACCGAGCCGGGCAAGGGCATCCTGCACATCATCGAGCGGCTGTTGCTCGAAGCGGAAAACCTGCGCCAGGCCAGCCAGGAATATGCCGGCGAAAAGAGCGGCACGCTGGCCATCGCGACGACCCACACCCAGGCGCGCTATGTGCTGCCGCAGGTGGTGCAGTCGTTCCGCGCCTCCTTCCCGGACGTACGCGTCGCCCTTCAGCAAAGCTCGCCGGAGCATATCGCCGAATGGGTGATTTCCGGCAAGGCCGATGTCGGCATCGCAACGGAGGGCCTGAGTCAGTTCGAGGAACTCGTGTCCTTTCCCTGCTATCGCTGGAGTCACGTCATCGCCGTGCCGGAAGGGCATCCGCTGACCCGTATTGAAAGAGTGTCGTTGCAGGACCTCGCCGCCTATCCGCTGATCACCTACGACGTCGGCTTCACCGGCCGCGGCCACATCGACGATGCATTCCGCGAAGCGCAGATCTCGACCGACATCGTCTTGACCGCGATGGATTCCGACGTGATCCAGCAGTATGTCGCGCTCGGCCTCGGCGTCGGCATCGTTGCCTCGATGGCGGTCGACCATAATCTCGCCCCGGGCCTGCGCGCGGTCGAGGCTTCGCATCTGTTCGCGCCCAACGTGACCCGGCTCGCGGTGCGCCGCGGCGCCTACCTGCGTTCGTACATCTTTGACTTCATCCTGCAGTTCGCCCCGGAACTGAGACGCCGGGATATCGAGACGGCGCTGAACGCCGGCGCGTAAGCGACAGCAGCAACTTACAACCCGTTTCCGCCGGTTACCTGATCGGCAACCTGGTCGTGTACTTCACTTCTTCCATCACTGCATAGGTGTGCGTCTCCCGCACACCTTTTAACTGCAGCAGCGACTTGCCGAGAAACTCCCGGTAGGCGTTCATATCCTTCACCCGTGCCTTGACGAGGTAGTCGAAACCGCCCGCGACCATGTGGCATTCGAGTACTTCGGGAATGGCCTGCACGCTGCGCTTGAACGCGTCGAAGACATCCGGCGTCGTCCGGTCGAGCACCACTTCGATGAACACCAGCAGCGCCACGTCGAGCAGCTCCGGATTGAGCTGGGCGGTGTAGCCCATGATATAGCCGGTTTCCTGTAGCCGCCGCACTCTTTCCAGACAGGCGGCAGGCGAGAGGTTGACGCGCGATGCGAGTTCGACGTTGCTGATGCGGCCGTCGTTCTGGAGTTCGGAGAGGATGTTTTTGCTGATTTTGTCGAGCATGGGGTAGCGGTGTAATTTCGTTGGTAGGTTTGGCGTCGATGAATGAATCGCGAATCGGGTGCGCGCTGCGACGCAACTTTCTTTAACGCTCCGTAAGGTTCCCTCCCCTTTGCAGGGGAGGGCTAGGTGAGGGTAGTGAGGTTGATTATCTGCATGTAGCAGTTCAACCTTCACACCCCTACCCAACCTTCCCCCTACGAGGGGGAAAGAGCTTTACGGTGGCCTGAACAAAGTCATTGGTCTTAGCCAACAAGATAAAGCGCTCAAAAAAAAACCCCTTGGCCGAATTTTATTTCGCTGAATTCATTTTCATGACACTTAATTCGGTCATGACCTCATATTTCCAGAATTAATACACCCGAATCCTACCTAAAATCAAATCACCTATTCCATACCCTTTTCCGAGGCCCCGCAGCCATGCTTACCGCAAATCGCCAGCCCACACCATCGCCGTCCATCCCCTTCGCCGATTTCCACGCGGAAGTCATTCGCCACCAGTCACCCCTGTGCGCAGCCATCACCGCCGCCTACCGCCGCGAAGAAGCCTCGGCGGTGCGTTCCCTGTTCGCAATGCATCATGCCGATGCAAGTTTGAACGAGAAGATTGCCCAACTGGCGCGGCAACTCGTGACGGCGGTCCGGACGAAGCGTTCCGGTGCCTCCGGCGTCGACGCGCTCATGCACGAGTTTTCCCTGTCTTCGGAAGAAGGCGTCGCGCTGATGTGCCTGGCCGAAGCCTTGCTGCGCATTCCCGACCACCAGACCGCGGACCGACTGATCGCCGACAAGATCAGCCGCGGCGACTGGCGCAAGCATCTCGGCGAATCGCCGTCCATGTTCGTGAACGCAGCAACATGGGGCTTGCTGATTACCGGAAAGCTGGTCGGCACCAGCAGCGAACAGGGCCTCGGCGCGGCGCTGACAAAGCTGATCGCCAGGGGCGGCGAACCGCTGATCCGCAAAGGCGTGGACCTGGCAATGCGCATGCTCGGCAACCAGTTCGTGACCGGCCAGACGATTGCCGAAGCGCTGGCCAATAGCCGCGAGCAGGAAGCGCGCGGCTACCGGTATTCCTACGACATGCTGGGCGAGGCCGCGCTGACCGCCGACGATGCCGGTCGTTACTACGCCGCCTATGAAGAAGCAATTCATGCGATCGGGCGGGCGTCGAACGGACGCGGGATCAAGAAGGGGCCGGGCATTTCGGTCAAGCTGTCGGCGCTGCATCCGCGCTACTCCCGCGCCCAGCGTTTGCGGGTGATGCAGGAGTTGCTGCCGCGCCTGAAGCAATTGCTGCTGCTGGCCAAGCGGTACGACATCGGGCTGAACATCGATGCCGAAGAAGCGGACCGCCTCGAAGTGTCGCTCGACCTGATGGAAGCGCTGGCCTTCGAGCCGGAACTTGCCGGGTTCGACGGCATCGGCTTCGTCGTGCAGGCCTACCAGAAGCGCTGTCCGTTCGTGATCGATTATCTCGCCGACCTTGCGCGGCGCAGCAACCGCCGTTTCATGGTGCGGCTGGTAAAGGGCGCGTACTGGGATGCGGAAATCAAGCGCGCGCAGGTCGACGGCATGCCGGGTTTTCCGGTCTATACCCGCAAGGTGTACACCGATGTGTCCTACCTGGTGTGCGCGCAGAAGCTGCTGGCAGCAAGCAACGTGATCTATCCGCAATTCGCCACCCACAATGCGCAGACGCTGGCGTCGATCCATACCTGGGCGCAGGAACGCGGCGTCACCGATTATGAATTCCAGTGCCTGCACGGCATGGGCGAGACGCTGTACGACCAGGTGGTCGGCAAGGACAAGCTTGATAAGCCTTGCCGCATTTATGCGCCGGTCGGCTCGCATGAGACCTTGCTTGCCTATCTCGTGCGCCGCCTGCTCGAAAACGGCGCCAATTCCTCCTTCGTGAACCAGATCGTCGATGACGATGTGCCGATTGAATCGCTGATTGCCGATCCCTTCGCCGCGGCGGCGCAATGGAACGGCGCGCCGCATCCGGCGATCCGGTTGCCGGGGGACTTGTTCGGCGACGAACGCGTCAATTCTGCCGGCATTGACCTGACCGACGAATCGGTGCTGGCATCGCTGGATGCACGATTCGCCGACCTCGCCGCACGGCAATGGCAAGCCGCACCCCTGCTGGCGACTGTTGCTGCCGCATCGCGCACGACGCACGCGATCCGGAATCCGGCCAACCAGGATGATGTCGTCGGATCCGTGACGGAAGCGGGGGCGGAGGATGTCGAGGCGGCGCTGGAAGCCGCCGCCGGCTATGCGCAAGCCTGGCAGGACACGCCGCCGGCGATGCGCGCCGGCATGCTGGAACAAGCGGCCGACCTGTTCGAGGAACATCATGCCGAACTGATGGCGCTGGCTGTCCGGGAAGCCGGCAAATCCCTGCCGAATGCGATCGCCGAGGTGCGCGAGGCAGTCGATTTCCTGCGCTATTACGCGGCGCAGGTGCGCGAAG
>NZ_DASZBA010000224.1:0-8070 GCF_035944575.1 Noviherbaspirillum sp. | reverse complement strand
CCCAGACGGCAGAGGACGATTTTTCCTGAAACAATGCCGTCATCGGTACTTTGATCATGGCCTCGGACGATCTGGCGGCGAAACTGACATAAGCTGTCATCCCCAGTTTCACATCATCCGCGGCTTCAGGGATCGAAACCTTCGCGGTATATGTCCGCGTTGCCGGGTCGGCGACGGGCGACACTTCCCGGAGTTTGCCGGGCATGAGGCCATTCGGCTTGGCCCAGACCCGCACCTTTACGTCGCCGACTTCGCGCAATGCGTCGACCTTGTCTTCGGGGATGCCAATGACGATTTCCTTTTCGCCGCTTTGCGCCACTTTCACGACAGGACTTCCTGCCGAGACCACCTGGCCGACCTCGGCGTCGATACCTGTGACGACCCCGTCGACATCCGCAACAAGCACTGCATACCCTGCCTGATTGGATTGATTGCGGTATGCCGCCTGGGCCTGGTCGTAGCTGGCATTGGCCGCCTCCAGCGCGGTCTTTTTACTGTCAAGAATTGCCTGACTGACGAAGTTTTTTTCGCGCAGTTCCTGATAACGTTGCCATTCCGCTTTCGCCAGGTCGCGGTTGCTTTCGGCGGCCTTCAATGCGGCATTTGCCTGGGCCTGGGCAAGCTTCAAATCCTGCGGATCGAGCTGCATCAGCACCTGCCCCTTCTTGACCACCGTGCCGACATCGACCTTGCGGGCGACGATCTTGCCGCCGACCCGGAAGCCCAGCCGCGATTCGACACGGGCCCGCACCTCCCCAGGCAGCTCCGTTTTGACGTCGATATTGGAGGCAACCAGTTTGACTGCCCGCACCGGGCGGATTTCTTCGACTTTTTCAACCGGCTTGGAACAGCCGGCGAGGAAAAACATGGTTGATATACCAAGCGTGGCCGCGAGCTTCAGGCTTGTTGGTCTGGGGATGAATTGTTGTGCAGTTGGCCGGGCATCCATGTTTTTTCCTTTAGTATTCGGGCTGCGATGCGAGTCGGCACCTTTCAAACCTGATTGCAACCGGGCGGTTTTTTCCGGCGGGCTGCGCTAATGACTCGCGGGTTAGTAATTATATGCATGCCCAAAGTCATTTGTATATGACTTTTTGGTCATTAAATCATCATGCCAATAGATCATTACGAGAATTTCCCTGTTGCCTCGCTTCTGCTTCCGGCACGGCTGCGGCCGGCGGTCGAGTCACTCTATGCATTCGCCCGCAGCGCCGATGATCTAGCCGATGAAGGGGACTCACCGCGGGAACAGCGGCTGCATTCATTGACAGCATACGAAGCGGCACTCGACAGGATTGAGAATCGACAACCGGCGCAGTCACCGATGTTTGCCTTGTTAACGAAGACAGTCATCGATCACCGTCTGCCCGTGCAACCGATGCGGGATCTGCTTTCAGCGTTCAAGCAGGATGTCGTCAAGACGCGCTACCAGACCTTCGACAGTCTCCTGGATTACTGCAGGCGGTCAGCCAACCCGGTAGGTCATCTGATGCTGCATTTGTACCGTGCGGCAACACCGGACAATGTGCGTGATTCCGACGCGATATGTACAGCATTGCAGCTCATCAACTTTTGGCAGGATGTCGCAATCGACTGGAAAAAGCAGCGAATCTACCTGCCTCTGGACGACATGGCCCGCCATGCCGTCGATGAACGTCACATCGATGAAGGACGGGTCGATTCAAACTGGCGTTCACTGATGAAATTCGAAGTCGAGCGTGCGCGCTCCCTTATGCTTTCCGGCGCACCGCTGGCGCTGCGGCTGCCAGGCCGGATCGGCTGGGAGCTTCGGCTGATCGTGCAGGGCGGCCTGCGGATTCTCGACCGACTGGAAGCAGTCGAGTACGACATGTTCCGCCAACGTCCAAAACTGCGCTCCCGGGACTGGATGGTCATGGGCATCCGCGCATGCCGCATGAAAATCAGTTTGTCGACGATGCAACAAGTCGGCTAGCATAGCGGATTCTATTTTGTCACTGCCGATTCATGTCCCCTGACGAATATTGCCAGCAGAAAGCCGTTCAGAGCGGCTCGAGCTTCTATTACAGCTTCCTGTTCCTCCCCGTTGAACGCCGGCGTGCGATTACTGCGCTATATGCCTTTTGCCGCGAAGTCGACGATACCGTTGACGAAGCCACCGATCCCGGCGTTGCACGAATCAAGCTTGCCTGGTGGCGGCAGGAAATCGGCGCCATGTTTGCCGGCAACCCGTCACACCCCGTCACCAAGGCATTGCAACCCCACCTGACCATCTATTCACTGGACAGCAAGCATCTGCTTGCAATCGTCGACGGCATGGAAATGGATCTGGACCAGACCAGGTATCTGGACTTCCCTGGGTTGAGGCGTTATTGCTGGCACGTGGCAAGCGTAGTCGGCATTCTTTCCGCAAGCATCTTCGGCGCAACGCGTCCCGAGACGCTTCAATATGCCGAGAAACTCGGCCTCGCCTTCCAGTTAACCAATATCATTCGCGACGTCGGCGAGGATGCACGCAAAGGCCGCATTTATCTGCCGGTCAATGAACTGCAGCAGTTCGGCGTCACTGCCGCCGACCTGCTCAATGCCCGTCATAGCGAAAAATTTGAACAGCTCATGCGTTTTCAATACGATCGGGCACAGACCGCATATGACGAAGCATTCGCCATGCTGCCCACCGAAGACCGGCGGGCGCAACGTCCTGGCTTGATCATGGCGGCGATTTACCGAGCGCTGCTCAAGGAAATCGAACAGGACGGGTTTCATGTGCTTGAGCGGAAGATTTCGCTCACGCCGATCCGCAAGCTCTGGTTGGCCTGGAAGACCTATGTCCGCGGTTGAACATCAACGATCGATACGGCTGCGTCGCCGCAAATGAATCGCGTTCCTGCCAATTCATCTTCCTGGAAGAAGCCGGCGAAGGTCGCGTCCTCGTCTTCGCGCCGGATAGCCGTTGTCGGCGGCGGCTGGGCGGGCTGTGCCGCCGCCGTGGAATTGGCCGGCAGCGGTCATGAAGTCATGCTGTTCGAAGCGTCCCGCACGCTGGGTGGACGTGCGCGTGGCGTAGAATTTGACGGTAAGCCGCTCGATAACGGCCAGCACATCCTGCTTGGAGCGTACAGCGAAACACTGCGCCTGATGCATGCCGTCGGCATCGATCCGTCGGCCGCCCTGCTGCGGCTCCCCCTGCAAATGCGGTATCCCGACACGACGAGCGGCATGCGATTCATCACCCACCGCCTGCCCGCCCCACTCCACCTGCTCAGCGGTCTCCTGCTTGCCGAAGGGCTGACCTTGGACGACAAGCTTTCCCTCGCGCGCTTTTCGACGACAGCACGCTGGATGGGATGGCAACTGAATCAGGATTGCACGGTGGCGGAACTGTTGGAACGATTTGACCAGACCGACCGGCTCATCAAATTGATGTGGCGGCCGCTCTGCATCGCGGCGCTGAACACGCCTCCCGAGAGAGCATCCGCAAAGGTGTTTCTTGCCGTATTGCGTGACAGTCTCGGTGCACGACGCGCGGCATCCGACATGCTGATTCCGCGCGTCGATTTGAGCGCACTCTTTCCATCCAGGGCGGCCCAATATATCGACCGGCGCGGCGGCAAGGTGAGGTTGGGAACGGCGGTCAGGAAAATCGACCAGCAAGACAAGGCATGGAAAATTGATGCGGGCGCGGAGGAGCCGCCTTTCGAAGCTGATGGGGTGATCATTGCGGTACAGCCCGACAAGGCGGCGACGCTGCTATCGGGTCTCATCGACACCAGCCGGCTCGCCGGCCTGCAGTACGAACCGATCACGACCTGTTATTTGCAATATGACACGACGGTGCGACTGCCGACCCCTTTCTACGCCCTGGTTGATTCTTCCGATATCAACGAATGGGGCCAGTTCGTCTTCGACCGGGGGCATCTGGATCCGCGCCAGGCCGGCTTGCTGTCCGTTGTGGTCAGTGCATCGGCGGATGCAATTGAAAACGGACAAGGATTCCTGACCGCGGCCATCGCCGCACAACTGGCACGCGTGTTGAAGCGCCCGGATTTGACGAAACCGTCGTGGTCGAAAGTCATTTCGGAAAAACGGGCTACTTTTTCCTGCATGCCGGCATTGCAACGCCCGCCGATACGGACCGGCCTACCAGGCTTGGCGCTTGCGGGAGACTACGTCGAAGGGGAGTATCCGGCAACCTTGGAGTCTGCGATCCGCAGCGGCGTACAAGCCGCCCGTTCCGTCGTCGACCCCCATAGTGATTGATTGGCCCCGTATCAATCCTGTTCGCGCGCCTTGGTCAAGGCTTCATCGATTCGCTCCACGCCAATCACCGTAAGTCCTTCAATTTTCTGCTTCGGTGCATTTGCCTTGGGAATCAGCGCAATGGAAAAACCGAGTTTCGCCGCTTCCCGCAGACGCTCCTGTCCGCGAGGAGCCGGACGGATCTCGCCTGCCAGCCCCACTTCGCCGAACACTACAAGGCCGCGCGGCAGAGGCTTGTTGCGCATCGACGAGTGAATTGCCAGCAGCACGGCCAAATCGGCTGCAGGCTCAGTGATCTTCACACCGCCAACGGCGTTGATGAATACATCTTGATCAAAAGCCGCAATCGCCGCATGCCGGTGTAGAACCGCCAGCAGCATCGCCAACCGGTTCTGCTCCAGTCCCACGGAAAGACGGCGGGCATTCGGCACATGCGAGGTATCTACCAGTGCCTGGATCTCGACCAGCAGCGGCCGGGTGCCCTCCTGTGTCACCATGACACAGGAACCGGGAACCTGATTGTCGTGCTGCGAAAGGAATAGCGCCGATGGATTGGACACCCCTTTCAAGCCCTTTTCCGTCATCGCGAACACGCCGAGTTCATTGACCGCGCCGAAACGGTTCTTGAAGGCGCGCACCAGTCGGAAGCTCGAATGGGTATCGCCTTCGAAGTACAACACCGTATCGACGATGTGTTCCAGCACGCGCGGTCCGGCCAGCGCGCCTTCCTTGGTCACGTGGCCGACCATGATGATGGTGATGCCGGATTGCTTGGCGACCCGGGTAAGCTGCGCGGCGCATTCCCTCACCTGGGCGACCGATCCGGGTGCCGACGTGAGGGCATCCGAGTAAATCGTCTGAATGGAATCGATTACGGCAACCTGCGGCTTCTCGTCCGCAAGGGTATTGAGGATTTTCTCAAGCTGAATTTCAGCCTGCAACTTGAGGTCTTTTGCATCGACCGCAAGCCGCTTGGCCCGAAGCGCGATCTGCGAACCGGATTCCTCGCCGCTGATGTAGAGCGCTTTCTTCAGGCGCGACATATTGGCCAGCGCCTGCAGAAGCAAGGTGGACTTCCCGATCCCCGGATCGCCGCCGATCAGCACGACGCCGCCGGCCACCAGTCCGCCGCCAAGCACGCGGTCGAATTCCTCGATGCCGGTGCCGAAGCGCGGCACGTCGATGGCCTCGATATCCGCCAGGCTCAGGACCGGCGATGTCTGGGCCAGCCCCTGGTGCTGGGTGGAGAACCGGTTGCCTCCCGACTCGACGAGCGTCTCCACCAGAGTATTCCACTGATGGCAGGACGGGCACTGCCCCGCCCATTTGTTGGTGACGCCGCCGCACTCGGTACAGGTGTAATTGGTCTTTTGCTTTGCCATTGATGAAATCGCTTGGATGAAGGCGAAGGAGTGCTACAGGAGCGCTGAGAGGCAATATAGATGAGGCCGGATCATCGTTCCTCAACCCTGACGCGCGGCGCCAGCGCACACATTAACTCATAGCCAATCGTCCCGGCGGCATTTGCCACTTCATCGATTGGCAGACCGCCGCCCCACAGCGTCACCTTGCTGCCAACCCGTGCAGAGGGTATCGAGGTGATGTCCACACTGATCATGTCCATTGATACACGTCCGACAATAACCGTTCTGTGGCCTTCGACAATGACCGGCGTGCCATTGGGCGCATGTCGCGGGTAACCGTCCGCATAACCGCATGCAACGATGCCGATCGTCATCTCGCGGTCGGCGACAAAGCGGCTGCCATAACCGACACTATCGCCCGGCACGATGCGCTGTATGCCGATGAGCTCGCTGGTAAGTGTCATGGCGGCGCGCAGTCCGAAATCTTCGGCGGTTCCGCCACCGGGTGTTCCTCCGTACAGCATGATGCCGGGACGTATCCAATCCGCTGACACTTGCGAATGAATCAGGGTAGCGGCGGAATTCGAAAGGCTGCGGTCACCCGCCAATTCCTCGGAAGCGTCCACGAAGCGCCGCACTTGCTGCTCCAGCGACATTCCTGGATTGTGGCTGTCATCGGCATTGGCGAAATGGGTCATCAGCGTGATGCTGCCCACATGGCGATTGGCGCGCAATCTTTCATAGGCTTGCCGGTACACATCCGGCTTGAATCCGAGGCGGTTCATGCCGCTGTTCATTTTCAGATGGACGTGAAGCGGAGATTGAAAATTCGCTCTTTCGATCATCTCGATCTGCTCATTGCAGTGCACCGCTACCTGAAGTTGGTATTGGTCGACTACCAACAGGTCCGCCGATTCGAAAAATCCTTCCAGCAGAAGGATCGGCTTTTGCCAACCAGCGTCGCGCAAACGAACCGCGCCATCCACTTCAATCAACCCCAGACCATCCGCTGCGGAAAACGCCCGCATACCACGATCCAGGCCATGTCCATAGGCATTGGCCTTGACGACTGCCCAAATTTTGGACCTCGGCGCACGCAGCCGAGCGACCTCCAGGTTGTGGCGCATCGCTGCGATATCGATGGTGGCGACGAGTGGTCTTGGCATAAAAAGCGTGTGTTTTGGTAGGAAAATGAAAGGACGAAGATCGATTATGGAATTGGCGGCGATTATTTTACTTGAGAGCTACTGATCAGCCTTGATCAAATGCACGGTTGCCGCAAGGTTTCATGGTATAAAGCAAGCCGGAGAGAGCCAGACACAGATTGTAAAATGCGGATGAATCGCGGTTTCTACACCATTATGGCAGCGCAGTTTTTTTCGTCGCTTGCCGATAATGCACTTCTTATAGCGGCGATCGCGCTATTAACAGTCATGAAGTCACCAGCGTGGATGACCCCGCTGCTGAAACTGTTTTTTGTATTGTCCTACGTGCTGCTGGCGGCATTTGTCGGCGCATTTGCCGATGCCTTGCCGAAAGGCAGGGTCATGTTCATCACGAATCTGATCAAGATCGTCGGTTGCGGAATGATGTTTTTCGACGTGCACCCGCTCATCGCGTATGCAGTGGTCGGTTTCGGCGCGGCTGCCTATTCGCCGGCCAAGTATGGAATCCTTACCGAATTGCTGCCGCCGGAGAAGCTCGTCGCCGCGAACGGCTGGATCGAAGGTCTCACCGTCATCTCCATTATTCTCGGCACGGTGATGGGCGGCGCTCTGGTGAACGCGCAGATTTCTGCCTCACTGCTTGCGTTTGACTTCCCCTTGATTGATACAGGGATCGATACCGCCGCGGAATCGGCGCTTTCCATGATTGCGCTGACTTACCTGCTTGCCGCACTGTTCAATCTCAAGATACCGGATACCGGCGCGCGCTATCCGCATCAGGAGCGCAACCCGATCAAACTCGTCGCCGATTTCGCCAATTGCTTCAACACCTTGTGGAAAGACCGACTTGGCCAAATTTCTCTGGCGGTTACCACCTTGTTCTGGGGAGCCGGCGCAACGCTGCAGTTCATCGTACTCAAATGGGCGGAGAGTTCATTGAAACTGCCGCTCGATAAAGCGGCCATCCTGCAAGGCGTGACGGCGGTCGGGATTGCGGTTGGCGCGGCTGCGGCAGCACGCCTGATTCCCCTGAAAAAGTCGCTGAGTGTGATGCCGCTGGGCGTGGCAATGGGGATCATCGTCATGATCATGACGATGGTGAACTCGATGTGGGTCGCCTACCCGTTGCTGATTCTGATCGGTGCGCTGGCGGGTTTCTACGTGGTGCCGATGAATGCCTTGCTGCAGCATCGTGGTCACGTACTGCTCAGTGCCGGTCATTCCATCGCCGTTCAGAACTTTAACGAAAATCTGTCCGTGCTCACCATGCTCGTGCTGTATGCATTGATGATTACGCTGGA
>NZ_DASZBA010000223.1:0-38139 GCF_035944575.1 Noviherbaspirillum sp. | reverse complement strand
ATCGCCGTTTCGATACGCTTGCGCAAGTTCCGCCTGCACTTCCGCGCGGCTCTTGGTGGTCTTCACGTCCTGATAGTGGATAGCGTCATCGCTTCCGGTTGCGAATGCAGAACCGGTAAATCCAAATGCAACGGCCAATGCTGCAGCAGTGATCAAAGTTTTCGCGTTCATTATTTTTCCTTGAGAAATGATGGATCGGGAGCCGTGGTACCGGCTCTTCGGTAAGCAATGTGCGCTCATCGAATGAGGCAAAGTGTAGCTATTGCCCGTCCTGCAAAAAAGACCAATAATCGGAAAACACTATTCCATTTTTTCAAACAATCGATTTACATTCATGGACAGACTTCAATCGATGCGGGTATTTGCAAAAGTCGTCGAACAGGGAAGCTTCGTGCGCGCCGGCCAGTTGCTGAACATGTCGAATGCGGTCGTCACGCGTCATGTCGCCGACCTCGAGAATCATCTCGGAACACGCCTGCTGAACCGTACAACCCGGCGTCTATCTCTTACCGAAACCGGCCACGCCTATCTCGAACGCGTAGTGCAGATCCTGCAGGAAGTGGAAGATGCGGAAGCGATCGCTTCCGCGCAATCGAAAAAGCCGGCCGGCATACTACGCATTTATTCGAACGTCGGCTTCGGCCAGCTGCAGCTTGCGCAATTATTGCCGCAATACGCGGAAGCCTATCCCGATGTCGTGCTCGATATCACGCTCGGCGATCACTCCGTCGATCTCGTGGAAAGCGGACTGGACATCGGCATCTTCATCGATTTCCAGAAGTTCGACGCCAGCATGATCGCGCGCCAGATCGCCGTCTGCGAAGTGCTGCTGTGCGCATCGCCGGCCTATGTGAAAAAACACGGCGAGCCGTCGGCCCCCGAGGATATTTCCAACCATGTCTGCCTGAATTTTTCCTACGATCAGTTGCGCCACTACTGGCCGATTGCATCGAAGGGGGATGGCGTGACGAACATTCCGGTGCGAAGCAGGATGTTCTCCAACAGCGGGGATGTGCTGCGTCACAGCACGCTGGCGGGCATGGGGATCATGATCCGCCCGTCGTTTGCCCTCGGCGACGATCTCGCCACCGGTCGCATGGTGCGCCTGCTTCCCGATCATCATCTCGGGCAGTTGTCCATCGTCATGGTCTATCCCAGCCGCCGTCTGCTGTCGGCCAAGGTGCGTAGCTTCGTCGATTTCATGACCGACCGCTTTCCGCAGCCGGACAGCGATCCATGGCTGGCATGCAAGGATGGCAGGCTAATGTAAGCGACTGAAATACCCGCGCGATGTAATTCGATGTAAGGGCCGCGCAGGCAATGCGGCGAACGTGTTAATGTTGACCCACTCCATTCTGTCTTTACATCATGTGCCAGTTACTTGGGATGAATTGCAATGTCCCTACCGACATTGTTTTCAGCTTCACGGGCTTCGCCACCCGCGGCGGCCGCACCGATTCACATAACGACGGCTGGGGCATCGCCTTTTTCGAGGGCAACGGCGTGCGCCACTTCGTCGACTATCAGTCCGCCGTCGAATCGCCGATCGCCGACCTGATCAAGCGCTGTCCGATTAAATCGAAGAATGTCATCGCCCACATCCGCAAGGCAACCCAGGGCCGGATTGCCCTGGAAAACTGCCATCCTTTCGTGCGTGAACTATGGGGACGCTATTGGGTATTCGCCCACAACGGCGACCTCAAGGAGTTCGCACCGACCCTGAATGGCGCCTTCCGGTGCGTCGGCGGAACCGATAGCGAACTCGCGTTCTGCTATCTGCTGCAGGAACTGCGCCGCCGTTTCGGCGACACCCCTCCGGAGATCGATGCCATCGCCGGCGCATTGCGCGAACTGACCAGCGAGATTGCGCAGCACGGGCCGTTCAACATGATGCTGTCCGACGGCCGCGCGTTGTTCACGCATTGCTCGACCAATCTGTACTACATCGTGCGGCAGTATCCCTTCACGACCGCCAAGCTGTCGGACGAGGACATGCTGGTCGACTTTTCCGAAGTGACGACGCCGAACGACAAGGTTGCCATCATCGTCACCCAGCCGCTGACCACCAACGAAACCTGGACGCAGTTCGCCAGCGGCGAATTGAAAGTGTTTGTCGACGGCGCACCGACAGAGCTCTGATTACGACCGGCGCCGGAGATTGCGGATATTTCGGCTGCACTGCAACATCGAAAGTTCAGCATGCAGCCAAGAAATAATTTAAAGTGCAGTCGTCGGTCGCAAACGACGCTACGGTCTTCGGAAAGTGCCAAGAGGCCGTATGCGTTGCGGTTCAAGACATGGCAGCGCCGCAGGGTTACCGCCCTACAGGCACGTCATGTCGAGACTGCGACCCATACGACCTGTTTGCATTCCTCGCTTCCGCCGTGCGCTCTACCGGCAGGCAAATCAGTGATCGATCTTGCATAACCGACAAAAATGCCACCTCATGGGTGGCATTTTTATTGCCGCGCTTATCCATTCATATCGCGGCCTTCCTGCAGCTTCGCCGCAGTTCAGGAAAGATTCGGCGCCAGCCAGCGCTCCAGTTCACCCTTGCTCACCCCTCGCCGCGCCACCATGTCGTTCAACTGGTCTTCACCGATCTTGCCCACCACGAAGTATTTCGATTCCGGGTGCGCGAAGTAAAAGCCTGACACCGCCGCGCCGGGGTACATCGCGAACGATTCGGTGAGCCGCATGCCGATCTCTTCGCATTGCATCAGCCGGAACATATCCGCCTTCACCGTATGTTCCGGGCATGCCGGATAACCAGGCGCCGGACGGATGCCGCGATAGGCTTCACCGATCAGTTCCTCGTTGGACAGCGCTTCATCCGCTGCATAGCCCCACAGGTCCTTACGCACCCTTTCATGCAGGTATTCGGCAAATGCTTCGGCCAGGCGATCGGCCAGCGACTTCAGCATGATGCTGCTGTAATCGTCATGCGCATCCTCGAACCGCTTCTCGTGCTTTTCGATGCCGAGCCCCGCCGTCACGGCGAACATGCCGATATAGTCGGCGATGCCGGACGATTTGGGTGCGATGAAATCGGCCAGGCATTGGTTGGGCCGCGCAACGCCGTCGATCACCGGTTTGACGCCCTGCTGGCGCAAGCCGTAATAAGTGAATGCCACTTCCGTGCGCGTGTCGTCGGTGTACACCTCGATATCGTCGTCATTGACGCTGTTGGCCGGCATCAATGCGACGACGCCGTTGGCGGTCAGCCAGCGGCCATCGATGAGCTTCTTCAGCATGGCCTGGCCCTCTTCAAACACCTTGCGCGCAGCGTCGCCGACGACCTCATCCTGCAGGATGGCGGGAAACGGGCCGGCAAGGTCCCAGGTTTGGAAGAACGGTCCCCAGTCAATGTATTGCGCAATGGTCCCCAGGTCGATATTCCTGAATTCGCGGCGGCCGATGAATTTGGGCTTGACCGGCGCAGCGTTGCCGCTGAAGGCCAGGCGCGCTTTGTTGTCGCGTGCTTCCTTCAGTGAGAGCAGCGGCGCCACCTTGCGGTTCGCGTGCTGATCGCGAATACGCTCATAGTCCACTGCGATTTCCTCGATGTATTTCGCGCGTTGCTCTTCGGTAAGCAAGGACTGCGCGACCGATACGGAGCGTGATGCATCCGGCACATATACCACCGGGCCTTCATAATTCGGTGCAATCTTGACCGCCGTATGCGCGCGGCTGGTGGTCGCGCCGCCGATCAAAAGCGGAATCTTCAGCATGCGGAAATGCGGGTCGCGCTGCATCTCCTTCGCCACGTACGCCATTTCCTCCAGCGACGGCGTGATCAGTCCCGACAGGCCGATGATGTCGGCGTTCTCCGCCTTCGCCTTGGCAAGGATTTCGGAACAGGGCACCATCACGCCCATGTTCACCACTTCGAAGTTGTTGCATTGCAGGACCACCGACACGATGTTCTTGCCGATGTCGTGCACATCGCCCTTGACGGTGGCGATGACGATCTTGCCCTTTGGTTTGCTGGCGACGCCAGTGCGCTCTTCTTCCTTGCGCTTTTCCTCCTCGATGTAGGGAATCAGGTGGGCCACCGCCTGCTTCATCACGCGCGCGGACTTCACTACCTGCGGCAGGAACATCTTTCCCTGCCCGAACAAGTCGCCGACGATATTCATGCCGTCCATCAGCGGACCTTCGATCACATTGATCGGACGGCCGCCGCCATTGAGAACCTGCACCCGCGCCTCCTCGGTGTCCTCGACGATCCACTGCGTGATGCCGTGCACCAGCGCATGTGCAAGCCGCTTTTCCACCGGCGCATTGCGCCATTCGAGATTTTGTTCTTCCTTCTTGCCGCCGGCCTTCAGCGTGCCGGCAAACTCGATCATGCGCTCGGTCGCGTCCTCCCGACGGTTCAGCACCACGTCTTCCACGCGCTCGCGCAGTTCAGGAGCAAGATCGTCATAGACGCCGACCATGCCGGCATTTACGATCCCCATTGTCATGCCGGCCTGGATCGCGTGATACAGGAATACGGTATGAATCGCTTCGCGGGCCGGATCGTTGCCGCGGAAGCTGAAGCTGACGTTCGATACACCACCGGAAATCTTTGCGTGCGGCAGGTTGTCGCGTATCCAGCGTGTCGCGTTGATGAAGTCGACCGCGTAATTGTTGTGTTCTTCGATGCCGGTGGCGATCGCAAAAATATTTGGATCGAAGATGATGTCTTCCGGCGGAAAGGCGACCTTCTCCGTGAGCAGCTTGTAGGCGCGTTCGCAGATTTCGATCTTGCGCTCGAAGGTATCGGCCTGTCCTTTCTCATCGAAGGCCATCACGATGACTGCGGCGCCGTAGCGGCGGCACAGCGTCGCCTGGCGCAGGAACTCCTCCTCGCCTTCCTTCATTGATATCGAATTAACGACCGCCTTGCCCTGTACGCATTTCAGTCCGGCTTCGATGACCGACCACTTCGACGAGTCGATCATGATCGGCACGCGGGCGATGTCCGGTTCGGACGCGATCAGGTTCAGGAAACGTGTCATCGCCGCGACCGAATCGAGCATCGCCTCGTCCATGTTGACGTCGATGATCTGCGCGCCGTTCTCGACCTGCTGCCGTGCGACCGACAGCGCCTCGTCATATTGCTCGTTGAGAATCATGCGCGCGAACGCTTTGGAGCCGGTGACGTTGGTGCGCTCGCCGACGTTGACGAACAGCGACTGCTCATCGACGATAAAGGGCTCCAGCCCCGACAGTTTCATCGCCTGACCGGTTTCCGGCACCTTGCGCGGCGCAATTGTTTTCACCGTCTCGGCGATCGCCCGAATGTGATCCGGCGTGGTGCCGCAGCAGCCGCCGGCGATATTGACGAAGCCGCTTTCGGCAAAGTCCTTCAGCAGCGACGAGGTGACATCGGGCGTTTCGTCGAACCCGGTATCGGACATGGGATTGGGCAGGCCGGCATTCGGATAGATGCAGACGAAGGTATCCGCGATCTTGGATAGCTCTTCCGCATAGGGGCGCATCAGGGCGGCGCCGAGCGCGCAGTTCAATCCTACTGTCAGCGGCTTGGCGTGGCGGACCGAATGCCAGAATGCCGGCACCGTCTGCCCGGACAGAATGCGGCCCGATGCGTCGGTGACGGTGCCGGAAATCATGATCGGCAATCGCTTGCCCGACTCTTCGAAGAAGGTGTCGATGGCGAACAGCGCCGCCTTGCAATTGAGGGTGTCGAAGATCGTCTCGACCAGCAGCACATCGGCGCCGCCTTCGACGAGCGCGCGGGTTTGTTCCAAGTAGGCGGCTACCAGCTGGTCGAAGGTGACGTTGCGCGCGGCCGGGTCGTTCACGTCGGGAGAGATGGATGCGGTCTTCGGCGTCGGCCCGAGTGCGCCGGCAACGAAGCGCGGCTTGTCCTGGGTCGAATATTTGTCGCAGGCGGCACGGGCCAGCTTCGCCGCTTGCAGATTCATCTCGTAGGCGAGATGCGCCATGTGGTAATCGTCCTGCGCGACGCTGGTGGCGCCGAAGGTATTGGTCTCGATCAGGTCGGCGCCGGCGGCGAGATATTTTTCATGGATTTCGCTGATGATCTGCGGCTGGGTCAGGGTGAGCAATTCATTGTTGCCCTTGACGAACAGTTCCTTGCCGGGCACCGTGAAGTCGGCAAAGCGCGCACCGCGGTAATCCTCCTCGGTCAGCTTGTATTGCTGGATCATGGTGCCCATCGCGCCGTCCAGGATCAGGATGCGTTGGGACAGCAGGTCTCGCAGGAGCGACTCGGTGGTGGAAAGGGGATCGCGCTTCATGGTGCACTCTTTAGTCAGTGTGGAAGTTCCGTACTGCAAACAGGAAAATAAAAAACCCGGTCAGCAAGACAGCAGGACCGGGTTGATCTGTCCGCTTTAGCTGTATTTGATATCGGGACTGGAACCCTGGCGCCCGCAAGCTGGTTTGACTTGTTCAATCAAATCGGCGCAAAAAAATTATACGTTAAATCAATGGTTTGCGTAAAGAGAAGCGCAGAGGGAAATGCGCCGGAGACGGCAGCCGGCTGGGGCTGCCCGGGCGCTTCAGGCAACGCTGCGCGAATCCATGTTGCCGGTATCGGGCGATTGCTTGTCTTCAGTCAGCTTGAGGGTCAGGCATTTCGCCGAGCCGCCGGCTTTCATGAATTCGGTCAATGGCGTCTGCTTTACCCGAAAACCGCGCGACTGCAGTTCGCGCACCAATCCCTTCGAAGCCCGGTTCATGAACACCATGCCGGCGCTGTTGACCGCGTTGCAGGCGAAATGATGGGCATCGGCAGGCCCGACAGCGATTCTCCGCTCCGCCGGCACGCGCGCCATGATGCGCGCCTGCGACTCGGCGTCGAACGCCGTCGGGTAGTACATCAGGTAGCCGCCTTCCAGAGGACAAAGGCAGGTATCGAGATGATAGAAACGCTCGTCGACCAGCCGCAGCGGCTCGATTTCGATGTCCAAAAATTCTTTTAGAAGCGGCACGCATTCCAATGTGGATCGATGCCCATGTCCCAGCCAGAGGAGTGGCTGGCCACGGTCGAGCAGCGCATCGCCGGCGCCCTCGAATACCATGTCCTGCGGCAGTTCCAGCACATCGAAACCGTTCTCGCGGAACCATGCGCCGAAATGCGGTTCCTCCGCCTGCCGTTCCGGATGGCGGAAGCGCGACAGCACGCATTTGTCGCCGAGGATCAGGCCGGCATTCGCGGTGAACACCATGTCCGGCACACCTGCCTCGGGCGTCATGCGTTCCACCGCAGCCACCTGCCCGATGAGCTGCGCCAGCGCTTCCCATTGACGGGTAGCGATGTTGTTGCTGCCACGAGAGATATTGCCCTCCATCCACGGATTGATGACATACGCCACTTCGAAATGATTCGGCGGGCACATCAGGAATCGGTCAGTCATTCTTTTTTCTCCCAAGATAAATGATTCACGCCGGCAGGGATTCCGCTGGCATTCGCCGGTCAGCCGGCACGGTGTCGAATACTGCCCTGATCACGTCCAGCCCCGCGTCCAGTTCCTGCTCGGTGATGACCAATGGCGGCGCAAAACGCACCACTGTTTCATGTGTTTCCTTCGACAGAACGCCGTGCTGCAGCAGGCGTTCGCAGAACGTACGCGCCGACACCTGCGCCGGATCGAGATCGAGTCCGATCAGCAGACCTTTTCCGCGTACTCCGCGGATGGCGGGATGGCGAATTGCGCGCAAGCCTTCCAGCAGACGAGCGCCCAGCTTGTCGGCGCGCTCGGCCAGGTTGTCCTGCTTCAGCAATTGAAGCGCCGCCGTGCCGACCGCAGACGCCAGTGGATTGCCGCCGAACGTGCTGCCATGGTCGCCGGGGCGGAACACCGCCATCACATCCTCGCGCGCTAGGAAAGCCGATACCGGCAGCAGGCCACCGCCCAATGCCTTGCCGAGAATCAGGCCATCCGGCTTGACGTTCTCGTGCTGACAGGCGAGCAGGCGGCCGGTACGGGCAAGTCCGGTCTGTACTTCATCGCAGATCAGCAGCACGTTATGCCGTGTACATATCTCGCGGCAGGCGGCCAGATAACCGGCCGGCGGCACAATGATTCCACCCTCACCCTGTATCGGCTCGACCAGAAAAGCAGCGGTACGCGGCGTAATCGCCGCTTCCAGCGCCGCCGCATCGCCGAAGGGCACCGAGACGAAACCCGGCGCGAACGGACCGAAACCGTCCCGGTATTGCGGCTCGGACGAAAAACCGACGATCGTCGTCGTGCGGCCGGCGAAGTTGCCGTTGCAGACAATGATTTCCGCCTGTCCGTCGGCGATGCCCTTCACCTTGTGTCCCCACTTCCGCGCCGCCTTGAGTGCCGTTTCGACACCCTCCGCGCCGGTATTCATCGGCAGCGCTTTCGGCAGGCCGGTCATCTCGCACAATAGCTGCAGGAATGGGCCGAGGCGGTCGGTGTGGAACGCGCGCGAAGTCACTGCAAGCTGCCGCGCCTGCGCGACCATTGCCTCCACCAGGACAGGATGGCCGTGGCCGAAACTCACTGCCGAATAGGCCGACATCATGTCGAGATAACGCTTACCGTCCACGTCCCATAGCCAGACGCCCTGCCCGCGCGTCAATACCACCGGCAAGGGTTTGTAATTGCTGGCGCTATGCCGGTTTTCCGCTTCTATCCATGCGTTCATGACTATCCCCTTTCATGTTGCGTCGTGACTTCATGATAGGGACGAAGGTGAAAAATTTCTTTGCGTAATTGCGTCAAAAATCCGCTCTTTATGCAAGAATCTTTCATAAATGGGGATCTATAGGAAAAATATCATGGAAAACCTCGACAGATACGACCGCATCATTCTCCAGACGTTGCAGGAAAACGGCCGGGCGTCGAACGTCGAACTGTCCGACAAGGCAAGTTTGTCGGCGCCGCAATGTTTCAGACGCGTACGCAGGCTGGAAGCAGACGGCATTATTCGTGGCTATGCGGCCAAAGTGGACCCGTCCGCCATCGGGCTGGGCGTAATGGCATTTGTGAACATCAGCATCGACCGCGAGCAGTCGAAGCAGGTACGCACCTTGGAAAAGGCCATCCGGCAGTTTCCGGAAATCCTGGAGTGCTACACGATTTCCGGCGATTTTGATTATTTGCTGAAGGTGGTATCGACCGACCTGAAATCCCTGTCGTCATTCCTGACCGACCGGTTGATGCAGGTGCATGGCGTATCCGGTGTGCGGTCGATGGTATGCCTGGAAGAGATCAAGCCATCGAGTCCGCTGCCGCTCGATCAGGCGAAATAAGGATGCGGCAGCTCAACCGAAGCGCCGTCCCTCCAGCGGGAACCCCTTCAGGAATTCCGCTGCGGGCAAGCGCTTGCCGCCCGGCTTTTGCAACTCGTTCAGGCGCAATGCTCCTGCACCGCAGGCGACAACGACGCCGGCCGGTCCGCCGGCGGAGAGCACCTGTCCCGGAGCAGTGCCGGAAGCACCTTTCACCACTTCGGCCCGCCATATCTTGATGGCGGTTCCTTCACATGATGCGGAAGCGCCGGGGAAGGGATTGAACGCACGAATCTTGCGCGCCAACACCTCAGCGGGAAGTGAAAAATTCAGAGCCGCTTCATCCTTGCTGATCTTTGCGGCGTAGGTCACGCCCTCTTCCGGCTGGGGCGTTGCCGGCAAATCGCCTTGCCCGAGCTTGCGCAACGCATCCACGATCATGCGGCCGCCAAGACCGGCTAGCTTGTCGTGCAAGGTGCCGGTGGTGTCCTCCGGCCCGATCGCCACCGATTCCATCGATAACATCGGACCGGTGTCGAGTCCTTCTTCCATCTGCATGATGGTCACGCCGGTCTCGGCGTCGCCAGCCTCGATCGCCCGGTGAATCGGTGCGGCGCCGCGCCAGCGCGGCAGGAGCGAAGCATGAATATTGATGCAACCGCGGCCGGGAATGTCGAGGACGGAGCGCGGGAGAATCAGCCCGTAGGCGGCGACCACCATCACATCGTGGGGCGTGGCGCCCAACAGGTCATGGGCTTCCTGTGCGATGTCCGGATACTTGCCGTTGAGGCGCAGCGATATCGGCTGAGAGACGGGAATGCCGTGAGAAAGCGCGAACTGCTTGACCGGCGACGCCTGCAATTGCATGCCGCGTCCGGCGGGCCGATCCGGCTGGGTAAGTACAAGGGGGATATCGAAGCCCGCATCATGCAGGGCTACAAGCGCCACGGCGGCGAATTCGGGAGTGCCGGCAAAGATGATTTTCATGGGAGCGCATTGTACAGCCCGACATCGGGTCGGCGGATGCCGGGCAGCGCGAAGAACGGTCAGCGGACTGCCACGGACCGCTTTTTCTCTTTCTGCAACTCCCGCTCTTCCTTCAGCAATCTGGTCTTGATGCGGTTGCGCTTCAGCGGAGACAGGTACTCCACAAACACCTTGCCCCTCAAGTGATCCATTTCATGCTGTATACATACCGCCAGCAATCCGTCCGCTTCCATTTCAAAGGGTTTGCCTTCCAGATCCAGGGCGCGCACCTTCACCCGTGCCGGACGCTCGACCCCGTCATAAATGCCGGGTACGGACAGGCAACCCTCGTCATACACTTGGCGTTCCTCGCTGGCCCAGACAATTTCCGGATTGATGAAAACCCGCAGATCGTCATGGGTTTCGGATGTGTCGATCACGATGAGTTGCTCATGCACATCCACCTGCGTGGCGGCCAGTCCTACGCCGGGCGCATCGTACATGGTGTCAGCCATGTCGGCCGCCAGCTTCTTCAGACGCTCGTCAAAGACAGTTACCGGCTTGGCAATTTTATGCAAGCGTGGATCGGGATAACGCAATATAGGTAATAAAGACATACGGCTTTTGCGCAACAAGGCGCCTATGGTGGAACGTGGTTTCTCTTGCTAGTTCAAGGATTTATGGGCAGAATTTGATTCAATTTGACAAGTTTTTCCCCGGCAACTCGTTGTACGTGGACAACATGCGGTGACGAAGAGCAATCATTCCATTCACAGTCACGCCTACCGGACAAACCATGAAAAAGTTTAGCACAGCGGCTCTCCTCCTTGTTTTCGGCTCCACCCTCAATGCGACAGCTTCTGCCGCCGATACGACCAAAACGCGCTGCGCTTTCCTGCAGAATGCGCCCGACCAGCACCAAGTGGTACGCGGAGACACACTATGGGGCATATCGGGCCGGTTCCTGCAAAATCCATGGTGCTGGCCGCAGGTTTGGGGAATGAATAAGGATGAGATCCGCAATCCGCACTGGATCTACCCGGGACAGATCGTCTATTTCGATCGTGTTGCCGGCCGCCTGCGCCTCGGCAATTCGGTCAATCCGGGAAGCGGTACGCAGGGCGGCAGTACCCAGGGCGGCATCCCGACGGTACGCCTGACGTCGCAGCTCCGGTCCCAGGGACTCGGACAGGAAGCAGTCACCTCCATCCCCTCCGGCGTCATCGAGCCTTTCCTTGCGCAACCGCTGATCATCGAAGAAAACGACCTGAAAGATGCGCCGCGCATCATCGCGACAGCCGAAGGCCGGGTCAATGTTGGCAAGGGCGACACCGCCTACGTGCGAGGCGACCTGAAGTCCGGCACCTCCTTCCAGGTTTTCCGTCCCGGCGTACCGCTCAAGGATCCGACAACCAAGAATGTCATCGGCTACGAGGCTACGTATCTAGGCACGATCAAGCTCGATCGCGCCGCCACCAGCAGCAACGAAGCGCATGCATTCACCGTTGTCACGGTGAAACAGGAAATGGGCGTAGGCGACCGCCTGGTGCCGGTACCCCCCACTCCCATCATTAATTACGTTCCCCATCCGCCCGAAACGCAGGTCGACGCACGCATCGTATCGGTGTACGGCGGCGTCACGCAGGCAGGTCAGAACCAGATCGTTACGATCAATCGCGGCAAGCAGCACGGCATCGATGTCGGCACCGTGCTTGAATTATTCCGCTTCGGCGACACCGTGGTCGACCGCACACAGGACAAGTCGATGTGGTCCATGAGCCGCGACAAGGTAAAGTTGCCGGACAATCACTACGGCAGCCTGTTCGTCTTCCGGGTTTTCAATAATGTTTCCTATGGCTTGGTCATGCAGGTCCAGGACACCGTACAGGTCGGAGATCTTGCCCGCTCGCCGGAATAAATTTGGCGCAGGCACAACTTTCACATCCTGATCCGGCGGAGGAACTGGCCGGCTGGATCAGGCTGGAACGCACCCCGGGCGTCGGGCTGGAAACCGCACGCAGGCTGCTCGGCACCTTTGGTCTGCCGTCGGCAGTGCTCGCCGCCGGCCGCGCTCAGTTGAAGGCAGTCGTCAGCGAACGCATCGCTGCCGAACTGTCATCTGCTCCAGCACCAGAACTTCTCTCGCTGATCGACAAGTCCCTCGATTGGGCGCAGCAACCGGGCAATTGCATCCTGACCCTTGCGGACCCGGCCTACCCCAAAGCTCTGCTCGACATCCCCGATCCCCCTTTGCTCCTCTACGTCAAGGGGCGGGTCGATTTGCTCCATGCACCAGCCATTGCCGTCGTAGGCAGCCGGAATGCGACCGCGCAAGGCATCAGCAACGCCGGAAAATTTTCCGAAGCACTGAGTCAGGCCGGTCTGACGGTGGTATCCGGCTTGGCACTCGGCATCGATACCGCAGCACATCAAGGCGGCTTGCGCGGCATCGGCTCGAGTGTCGCCGTCATCGGCACCGGCGCCGACATCGTCTACCCCGCCCGCAATCATGGATTGGCGCACATGCTCGCCGCAGATGGCTGCATCGTCAGCGAATACCCGCTCGGAATGCAGGCGCTGCCGCCCAACTTCCCGCGCCGCAACCGCATCATCTCCGGGCTGTCGCGCGGTGTCCTGGTCATCGAAGCAGCGGCGCAATCCGGCTCGCTGATTACCGCGCGCATGGCAGGCGACCAGGGCCGCGATGTGTTTGCGATTCCCGGCTCGATCCATTCGCCATTATCCAAGGGTTGTCACCTGCTAATCAAACAAGGCGCGAAACTGGTCGAATCGGCGCAGGACATCCTGGACGAACTGGGCACCTATTCGTCGCCCGCATCATTCGCATCCGTCAGCGCGGCAAACGAAGCAACCGATCCCCTGATGGCCGCGCTCGGTTATGATCCGGTCGACTTCGATACGCTTGCTGAACGCAGCGATCTTGATCCGGCGGCGCTGAACGCGCGCCTGCTGACGCTTGAACTCGATGGAAAAATCGAAATGCTGCCAGGCGGCATTTATCGTCGTCTGAATTGAAAAAACATTTGTTCTGGATCATCAAAAGCATCGGTTTTTGGATATCCCTCTCTTTTCGGTTATGCTTGTTCCGGCGAACGTGTGCCGCGATGTGATTTGGTGCTGATGATTTTTGAAGAATTTCAAAATTCTGAAGTGTCGACAATTCACAACCGGCATTTTTCAGGACTTGTGCCACAACGACCTAAACGCTACAGTAGAACTCATGTTTGACGTCCTTGTTTATCTTTACGAAACCTACTACCGTCCCGATGCCTGCCCGGACTCGGAGGCACTGGTAAAGAAACTTTCGGCCGTCGGTTTTGAAGAAGAAGAAATATCAAAGGCACTTGGCTGGCTGACCGATCTTGCGGAGACGACCCACGAGTACTCGGATCGTTTTCCCCAGCAAACCGCCTTTTCCTTCGGAATCCGCATCTATGCTCCACAGGAGTTCGATGTGCTGGGTACCGAAGCCATCGGATTCATCCAGTTCCTGGAATCGGCGAAAGTCATTAATCCGATCCAGCGTGAAATCGTGATCGAACGTGCACTTGCGATCAGCGAGCGCCAGGTTTCCCTCGACAAACTCAAAGTCATCGTGCTGATGGTTTTATGGAGCCAGGGCAAGGAACCGGACGGACTGATATTCGATGAGCTATTTTCGGATGACGAAGACAGCGAACCGCGTTTGTTGCATTAATGTAGCGCCAGATTTTCCTGCATTTCCCGCAATAGTTTCATTTCTTCAAGTGCCGTTGCAGCCGCAACGGCTTTCCATCCGGCCTTGCGGTTTTCCGCGCAACCCGCTTATCATTGGCCGCTCAATTACCATATAGTTGGTATATTAGTAGCGCATGCCGCCCGGCAACATCTAATATTGCGCAATACCCGCTGCCCAGGGCGCCATCGGCTCGGCATCAAACTGCATCATTTTCGAGATCCTATTTATGACTAAGACCCTCATCATCGCAGAGAAGCCATCTGTCGCGAACGATATCGCGAAGACGCTCGGCGGCTTCACCAAGCACGATGAGTACTTCGAATCGGACGAGTACGTGCTGTCTTCCGCCGTCGGCCACCTGGTCGAGATTACCGTACCTGAAGAATACGATGTCAAACGAGGCAAATGGACATTCACGCACTTGCCAATGATCCCGCCGCATTTTGCGCTGAACCCGATCGCCAAGACCGAGTCGCGACTGAAGGTGCTGAACAAACTGATCAAGCGCAAGGATGTCACGACGCTCATCAACGCCTGCGACGCGGGCCGTGAAGGTGAACTGATCTTCCGTCTGATCGCGCAATACGCGAAAGCCAAGCAGCCGATCAAGCGGTTGTGGCTGCAATCGATGACCCCTGCCGCTATTCGCGACGGCTTCCGGCGGCTGCGCGAGGACAAGGAAATGATGCCGCTGGCGGATGCGGCGCGTTGCCGCAGCGAAGCCGACTGGTTGATCGGCATCAACGGCACCCGCGCGATGACCGCCTTCAATTCCAAGGAAGGCGGCTTTTACCTGACCACCGTCGGCCGGGTGCAGACGCCGACACTGTCGATCGTCGTGGAACGCGAAGAAAAGATCAAACGCTTCGTGCCGCGTGATTATTGGGAAGTACGCGCCGAGTTCGTTTGCGCAGCTGGCGTGTACGAGGGTCGCTGGCTCGATACGAAATTCAAGAAGGATGAAAACGATCCGGAAAAGCGCGCCGAGCGCCTGTGGAGCAAGGCCGCCGCAGAATCGATCGTGGCCGCATGCCGCGGAAAGCCGGGCACCGTCACCGAGGAATCCAAGCCGGCGACGCAGATAGCGCCGGCCTTGTTCGACCTAACCAGCCTGCAGCGTGAAGCAAACGCGCGTTTCGGTTTTTCCGCCAAGAACACCCTCGGTCTCGCACAGGCCTTGTATGAAAAGCATAAGGTGCTGACCTATCCGCGTACCGATTCGCGGCACTTGCCGGAAGACTACATCAACACGGTGAAGCAGACGCTGGAAACCGTGTCGGAAAACAATAATTACCAGCAGTTCGCGGCGCAGATCCTGAAGAACAACTGGGTGAAGCCGAACAAGCGGATCTTCGACAACGCAAAGATCAGCGACCACTTTGCGATCATTCCGACGACCCAGGCACCGAAGAACCTGTCGGAACCAGAGCAGAAGCTGTACGACCTGGTCACGCGCCGTTTCATGGCGGTGTTTTTCCCGGCGGCCGAATTCCAGGTCACGACACGTTACACCGAGGTGTCGGGACACCAGTTCAAGACCGAAGGCAAGGTCATGACCAATCCCGGCTGGCTGGTGATTTACGGCAAGGAAGCGCCCAAGGACAAGGATGAGGAAAATGCCGGCACCTTGGTGCCGGTCGCCAAGGGCGAAACGGTCAAGACCGACAAGGTGACCGCGAACGGCCTCGTAACGAAACCGCCGCCACGCTATTCGGAAGCGACGCTGCTGTCGGCGATGGAAGGCGCCGGCAAGCTGATCGACGACGAAGACTTGCGCGAAGCGATGGCGGGCAAGGGACTCGGCACGCCGGCGACGCGTGCGGCCATCATCGAAGGTTTGCTGAACGAGAAATACCTGCTGCGTGAAGGACGTGAAATCATCCCGACCGCCAAGGCCTTCCAATTGATGACCTTGTTGCGCGGTCTCGGCGTGCAGGAATTGACCGCGCCCGAATTGACCGGCGAATGGGAGTACAAGCTGTCGCAGATGGAACGCGGCAAGATCAGCCGGGAAGAATTCATGCGCGAGATCGCGCAGATGACGCAGATCATCGTCAAGCGGGCGAAGGAATACAACAACGACACCATCCCCGGCGACTATGCGACGCTGAAGGCGCCCTGCCCGAATTGCGGCGGCACGGTAAAGGAAAACTATCGCCGCTTCGCCTGCACCAAGTGCGAATTCTCAATGAGCAAGACGCCAGGCAGCCGCCAGTTCGAAGTGGCGGAAGTCGAAGAACTGCTGGAGAAGCGCGAGATCGGGCCGCTGCAGGGATTTCGTTCCAAGATGGGCCGCCCGTTCGCTGCCATCCTGAAGATCGTGCGCGACGAGGATATCAACAACTTCAAGCTGGAATTCGACTTCGGCCAGAATCAGGATGAAGGGGAAGATGGCGAAGGCGTCGACTTCAGCGAACAGACTTCCCTTGGCGCCTGCCCGAAATGTTCGAGCGGCGTGTATGAAATGGGCCTCGCCTACGTGTGCGAAAAAGCGGTCGCGAAGCCGAAGGGCTGCGATTTCCGCAGCGGTCGCATCATCCTGCAGCAGGAGATACTTCCGGAGCAGATGAGCAAGCTGCTCAACGACGGCAAGACCGATCTGCTGCCCGGTTTCATTTCCCAGCGTACCCGGCGGCCGTTCAAGGCGTACCTCGTCAAGGGCAAGGACGGCAAGGTAAGCTTTGAATTCGAGGAGCGCAAGGCCAAGCCGCCTGCGAAGGGCAAGTCCGGCGACACGGCATCTGCCGAACCGGTGACCGCGGTCGCGGCCAAGAAAACGCCGGCGAAGACGCCGGCGAAAACGGCAGCGAAAGCGGTAAGCAAGGCACCCGCCAAAGTGCCGGCGAAGAAGGTGGCCGTGAAAAAGCCCGCGATGAAGAAAGTGGCGGCCTGATCGCCCCGATTGATGAAGCCGATGCCTTTCGGTACGCTGGTGCGGCCGCATTGCATGTGAAATGAGGAAAGACGATGGAAGACTTGACGCAAACGACGCAAACCGGTCCGACATCGGATGAACGCAACCTCGGCATGCTGTCGCACCTGCTTGGTATCTTCACCGGCTTTGTCGGCGCGTTGATCCTGTGGCTGATCAAGAAAGACGAAGGCGGCTTTGTCACGGAAGAAGCCAAGGAAGCGCTGAACTTCCAGATCACCATGGCCATCGCACTGTTTGCGTCGGTCATGCTGAAAGTGATCCTGATCGGCATGCTCATCATGCCGCTGCTGTTCCTCGCCAACTTCGTGTTGTGCATCATTGCGGCGATTTCGGCATCGAAAGGCGAGTCCTACCGGTATCCGCTGACATTGCGCCTGGTGCGCTGACGCGCCAACCTCACGTGGTCGCGTCATGCGGCCACGTTACATTTTGTTCACATTCCTCAAACCATCCGCAGGAACTCGTGACATTCCGGCAAGGTCGAACCGTTACATAACAGCAGTTCGCCGTGCATCGTCCATCGACAATGCCAACCTACCGGAGGACATATGATTTCACGTATATGGATATCGATCGTTAGTGCAGTGGCATTGACGACCGCGCTTTCAGGCTGCGGCACACCGACCAGACAGCAGGTGGGAGTCGGAACCGGCGCTGTGCTGGGCGGTGTAGCCGGCAGCATGGCAACGGGCGGCAGTACCATGGGAACCGTCGGCGGTGCCGCGGTCGGCGGCCTGATCGGTAACGAAGTATCGAAGTAATTCGGTTCCGGTCGACCCTCCCCGATTCTTTTCAATCGCGTATCCATGACTTCGGTTGTGGATAGCGCATTAATTCCCTTCACTCTTCAATCATGCGTGTCGTTCGGCATTGGGAACGGTGCCCTTCTTCGGCATGCAGGACTCTGTCCTGAGGGAATAAATCAGCGTGAATGCGTGTTGTTCGACATCGTTATCGAGTTCATTTTTCGCTTACAAAATGATGCTATTTAGGCATATCAAACTTGAAAATCTTTAGGAACTTTCGCTTATTGAAAGATTCTACTGAACGCATGCATGCAATTCTGGCATGAGTCAATCTTCGCTTCACCATCCGCCTTATCGACTATTTTCTAGGAGAATTTTTATGATGAAATGGACCATCCCCTTAGCATGCGCCCTGGTACTTACCGCATGTGGCACATCCGGCACCGGTATGGGCTCCAGCTCCGGTTCTTCTTCCGGCATGAGCTCCGGATCCGGCACTTCGAGCACCACGACATCTCCAAGCTCCACCTCGTCGGGCCGCATGGGCGGTTCCGCGACGACCAGCCCAAGTGCTTCCGGCTCGCCATCGACCGCACCCAGCGTAGGCATGCCACCTAGCTCGACAATGCCAGGCAGCCCTGGCGCAGGCACTGGTGCAAGCGGCGGTGCAGGTACAGGCGCCGGCGGTAGCGCGGGTGGTGCCGGAGCCGGTGGTGCCGGAGCAGGAGCCGGTGGAGCAGGAGCCGGTGGAGCAGGCGGCGCTGGCGGCACAGGCAGCGGTTCCCGCTAATCCAACCTTCAAGACGCTTGATCCGACAGCGGCCGGCACCGGCGCTGTCGGAGCAATACCGCTGTCAGCGAAGGAGGATCAGCAGCGGTGATTCCTCTGCCCGCACAATCAGCAAAGGATCATGCACTGCCGCTGCATCGAATCCCCATCATTACCCGCATCCCCCTCTGAGGCGTCGTTCGCGTGACTTTCACGCCGCGATGATCATTAGCGATTCATCAGCGCCCCCGGTTTTCTTCATGGTCTTTTCCAGTTCGAGCAGGAATCGCTTGCGCTCGAGTCCGCCCGCATATCCGGATAGCGCGCCCGACATGCCAAGCACACGATGGCAAGGCACGATGATCGACAGCGGGTTGCGCCCGATCGCCGTACCGGCTGCACGCACCGCATTCGGCCTGGCGACATGCTGCGCAATCATGCTGTAGGTAGATGTATGGCCGAACGGCAGTGTCAGCAATGCTTGCCACACCGCGCGCTGGAATGGCGTCCCCTGCAGATCCAGCGGAACATCGAAGCGTGTTCTCTGCTGCCGGAAGTACTCATCCAGTTGCTGCCGAGCGTCGCGCAGATGGATCTGATCCGGCTGGCGCTGCCGATCCTGCGTTCCGGTGAAGTACTTATGCTCTTCAAAGTACAAGCCGCTCAGGCCCTTGTCCGTCGCCGTCAGCGTAAGCCTGCCGACCGGGCTGTCATGTTCCATGTAGTACATCATTCACCTCCTTGGTAAACATGCCGTCATTGCATCCATAGCATCAGCGCCGCATATCCGCGCCACGGCGCCCATGCGGCCGCGCGGGCAGCGAGTTGCCGTTCGGTGAGCCGGCCGGAAGGCGCGTCTTCGGCAGCCGCCTTCTGCAGGCCGAGATCGCCGGCGGGAAAGGCGTCGGGAAACCGCAGTGCCCGCAAGGCGATGTAATGCGCTGTCCAGTCGCCGATGCCCGGCACGGTTTTCAGGCGTGCAATCGCCTCTTCCAGGGCGGTACCGGGCGGCAGCATCAAGCCCCCTTCCGCCGCGAAGCGCGCAATGTTTTGAATCGTCTGCGCGCGTTTGAGCGGCAGACCGATCCGAGCGATCCCGGTCGCATCCACCATGGCCAGCGCAGCGGCGGATGGAAAGTGATGCGTGATCCCGGGCAGCGGCGTGATCAACGATTCGCCGAACCGGGCCACCAGCCGCCCTGACAGGGTCGTCGCGCCAGCCACGCTGATCTGCTGGCCGAGCACCGCGCGCACCGCCAGTTCGAAGGCGTCGAACCCGCCGGGCACACGAAGGCCGGGAGCGGCGTCGATACGTGCAGCAAGCAAGGCATCCTGCCGCAAATGCGCTTCGATCACGGCCGGATTGGCATCGAGGTCGAATTGTCCGCGCACCCTCGCAAGCAGCGGCATCAATACCGGCGCGAGCGCGGGCGACAGTTCCAGTTCGAGCTGATGCCGCTTCGCCTGATTGGTCACACGCATCCATCCGCCGGCATCGCCGATGCGAACGCTGCGGTGGTAAGAAGGTGATGCATCATCCGGCGAGACCGCTTCCACCCCGGCGATCGCGCGTCCCGCGAGATAGCGCAGCATGCGCGGCCAGTCGAATGGCGGCCGGTAGGCCAGACGCAGGCGCAATACATCCGTGCCTGTGCCGTCCTGAGGTTCAGCCGCTCGGCGAATCGCAGTCGGCGCAATACCGTAGCGGGCGGCAAACAGGGCATTGAAACGACGCACGCTGCCGAATCCGGATGCAAAGGCGATCTCCGCCATCGGCAGGCGGGTTTCCTGCAGAAGCTTCTTTGAAAACAGCAGGCGCTGGGTTTGCGCCAGCTCGACCGGCGTGACGCCGAAATGCTGCAGCAGCACGCGGCGCAACTGGCGCGATGACAGGCCGACCTCGGCGGCGAGGCGTTCGCTGTCGCCATCGTTCAAGGCGCCGGCGGCAATGCGCTGCCATACCGCGTGCGCGAGATTCTGCTGCAGTGCATAAGGGGCAAGCTCCGGCCTGCACCGCAGGCAGGGACGAAAACCCGCTGCTTCCGCCGCCGCGGCGGTTGCGAAGAAAGAGCAGGATGATTCACGCGGCGTTTTTACGCTGCAGACCGGACGGCAATAAATACCGGTGGTCTTCACGCCGGTGAAGAAGACGCCATCGAAGCGCGTATCCTTTGCGGCCAATGCCCGGTAGCAGCTCTCCCGGCTTAATAGCGGACCAAGGGCTCCACCCGTGCCGGGCGCGGAATCGCCGTGATCGATCGTGTGCAAATGGTTTTCCATGCCATTGTTATACGCGCCGCGCCATACAGCGTCTAGCCGTTTTCGGACATGAATCCGCAAGTCCGCGATAGTCGACATGAACCGACATGGTATTTCTACTACTTTCAGCGCGGAAAGTATTGAAGTAATCTCCGCGAAGCTCGTTCCCGGTTTCCCGCCTGCATTCCCCGTCACGGCAGGAAGGACGGCACCATAAATCACATAACAGGAAGAGACTCCATGAAACTCCATCTGATGGCGGCAGTCGCCGCGCTGTGCTGCACCGCTTCACTCCAAGCCAAGGACATCAAGATCGCGCACGTGTACGACAAGACCGGTCCGCTGGAAGCGTATGCGAAGCAGACGCAGATCGGCCTGTTGATGGGCCTCGACTATGCCACCGGCGGCACGATGACCGTCAACGGCAACAAGCTGGTCGTGATCGAGAAGGATTCCCAGGGCAAGCCGGATGTCGGCAAATCCCAGCTTGCCTCGGCATTCGCCGATGACAAGGCCGATATCGCGGTCGGACCGACAAGCTCCGGCGTCGCGCTGGCGATGCTGCCGGTGGCTGAAGAGTACAAGAAGGTCCTGCTGGTGGAGCCTGCGGTTGCCGACGCGATTACCGGCGACAAATGGAACCGCTACATTTTCCGCACCGGCCGCAATTCATCGCAGGATGCGATTTCGAATGCGGTGGCCCTCGACAAGGCCGGCGTAACCATCGCCACCATGGCGCAGGACACCGCCTTCGGCCGCGACGGCGTCAAGGCGTTCAAGGGCGCGCTGAAAAACGCCAAGCTGGTGCATGAGGAGTACCTGCCAGGCAACACCACCGACTTCACTGCTGGTGCGCAGCGCCTGTTCGATTCGCTGAAGGACAAGCCGGGCCGCAAGGTCATCTTCATCATCTGGGCGGGCGGTAATCCGTTCAAGATCGCCGACCTCGACCCGAAACGCTACGGCATTGAAATCGCCACCGGCGGCAACATCCTGCCGGCGATGACGGCGTACAAGAACTTCCCCGGCATGGAAGGCGCGGCCTACTACTATTTCGGCATTCCCAAGAATCCGGTCAACAACTGGCTGGTCGCCGAGCACTACAAGCGCTACAAATCGCCGCCCGACTTCTTCACCGCCGGCGGCATGTCAGCCGGCATCGCGCTCGTCGAGGCGCTGAAGAAAACCGGCGGCAACACCGACAGCGAAAAGCTGATCTCCACCATGGAAGGCATGAGCTTCGAAACGCCAAAAGGCAAGATGACCTTCCGCAAGGAAGACCATCAGGCAATGCAGTCGATGTACCACTTCAAGATCAAGGTCGACCCGGCGTTCACCTGGGGCGTACCGGAGCTGGTGCGGGAGATCAAGCCGGAAGAGATGAACGTGCCGATCACGAACAAGCGTTAAGGCTTCCTGTCATTCGGCTTTCCTGAAAGGCCGCATTCCCTTACCGGCAACTGCTGCCAAACCCGCTTGCGTGCTCCTTCCCCCTTGCAGGGGGAAGGCGGGGATGGGGGTAGTGCGCTCGGGGCAGAACCTTTCTTGTCTCGGCCCTACCACCCCCACCCTAACCCTCCCCCTTACAGGAGGAGGGAATCGTGAGCCGGGCGTGCGAAGATAGCGGAGAACACATGCACCCGCAACAAACTAATACCCCTTCCCTGCAAACCCGCGACCTCACCGTCCGCTTCGGCGGCCATGTCGCCGTCAACGCCGTGTCGTGCGCATTCCAGTCTGGCACGCTGACCGCCATCGTCGGGCCGAACGGCGCCGGCAAGACGACCTACTTCAACCTGATCTCCGGCCAGCTCAAGGCTTCCTCCGGACAGGTATTGCTCAATGGCCGCGACATCTCTGCCCTGCCCGCTTCGAGCCGTACCCATGCCGGTCTGGGCCGCGCCTTCCAGCTCACCAGCCTGTTTCCAAAACTGACGGTGATGGAGAACGTGCGGCTGGCGCTGCAATCGCGCCGCGGGCTCGGACTCGACATGTGGAATGTATGGAACCGGCACAAGGCGTTGATCGATCGCGCCGACCGCATCCTCGATACCGTCGCGCTGTCCGCCAAGCGCGACATGCAGGCCGCAGCGCTGCCGCATGGCGACCAGCGCAAGCTGGAAGTGGCGCTGCTGATGGCGCTCGATCCGGCCGTCTACATGTTCGACGAACCGACCGCCGGCATGAGCGTGGACGAGGTGCCGGTCATCCTCGACCTGATCCGCACGCTGAAGACCCAGACCGACAAGACGATCCTGCTGGTCGAGCACAAGATGGATGTGGTACGCGAACTCGCCGACCGCATCATCGTCCTGCACAACGGCACCCTGATGGCCGACGGCGAACCGGAAACGGTGATCGCGTCGCCGGTGGTGCAGCAAGCCTATCTCGGCCTTGCGCCGGTGGAGGAAACCGCATGAACATGTCCGACAACCCGCCGCTGCTGACGCTGTCCGGCGTGCATACCCACATCGGCGCCTATCACATCCTGCACGGCGTCGACCTCGTCGTCCCGCGCGGACAGCTCACCATGCTGCTCGGCCGCAACGGCGCCGGCAAGACCACCACGCTGCGCACCATCATGGGCCTGTGGCAGGCTTCGCAGGGAAGCATCGTGTTCGACGGCCAGGCCATCAACGGCAGGACGACGCCCGACATCGCCGCAGGCGGCATCGCCTATGTTCCCGAAAGCATGGGCATCTTCGGCGACCTGACGGTGAAGGAGAACATGCTGCTGGCCGCCCGTGGCGCACGCAAGATCGACGACATCGACGCCAAGCGGCTCGACTGGATCTTCAGCCTGTTCCCGGCCATGAAGAAGTTCTGGCTGCATCCGGCCGGCAAGCTATCGGGCGGGCAGAAACAGATGCTGGCCGTCTCGCGCGCGATCGTCGAGCCGCGCAAGCTGCTGCTGATCGACGAACCGAGCAAGGGACTCGCGCCGGCCATCATCGCCAACATGATCGCCGCCTTCCGCGAGTTGAAGCAGACCGACACCACCATCCTGCTGGTCGAACAGAATTTCAACTTCGCCAAACAGCTTGGCGATACGGTCGCCGTGATGGACGATGGTCGCGTCGTGCATCGCGGTTCGATGGCCGAACTGGCCGGGGACGAAGCGATGCAGACCCGCCTGCTCGGCCTGTCCCTGACCGCACATCAATGAGGAAGCAATGAGCACCGTTCACACCGCCGCCGTGCCGAGCACGCCGATCGACTGGAAGCCGCTGCTGCTCGCGCCAGTGCTGGCGCTGGCGGCCATGCCGCTGGTCGGCTCCACCTCCACCTGGATCACCCTCACCGCCGCCGGCCTGGCGATGGGCATGATCATTTTCATCATCGCATCCGGCCTGACGCTGATCTTCGGCCTGATGGATGTGCTCAACTTTGGCCATGGCGTCTTCATCGCGCTCGGCGCCTTCGTTGCCGTCTCCGTGCTCGGCCTGCTGCCGGAATGGACTACCGCCAATCATCTCGGCATGAACCTCGCCGCCATCGGCCTGGCGATGCTCGCCGCCATGCTGGCAACCGGTCTGCTCGGCTGGGTATTCGAGCGGGTGCTGGTGCGCAAGGTGTATGGCCTGCACCTGATGCAGATCCTGATCACGATGGGCGGCATGGTGGTCGGCGAGGAATTGATCAAGGTGATCTGGGGACCGCAGATGATTGCACTGGAAGTGCCGGCGTCGCTGCGCGGTTCCGCCCTGTTCGGTGATGCGGCGGTGGAGAAATACCGCTTGATGGCGGTGGCGGTCGGTTTCATCGTGTTCGCCACCATGCTGATGGTGCTCAACCGCACCAAGCTCGGACTGCTGATCCGCGCCGGCGTGCAGGACGGCGAGATGGTGGAAAGCCTTGGTTATCGCATCAAGACGCTGTTCGTCGGCGTGTTCGTCGCCGGCTCGGCGCTGGCCGGCCTGGGCGGCGTGATGTGGGGACTGTATCAGCAGGGCGTGGTGCCGCAGATGGGCGCCCATGTGAATGTGCTGATCTTCATCGTCATCATCATCGGCGGCCTCGGTTCCACCGGCGGCTGCTTCCTCGGCGCGCTGCTGGTCGGCCTGCTGGCCAACTACACCGGTTTCCTGGCGCCGAAAGTCGCGCTCTTTTCCAACATCCTGCTGATGGCCGCCATCCTGGTGTGGCGTCCGCAGGGACTTTTCCCGGTGACCAACCGATGATCACGCGCTTACTCTCCCATGACCTGCCGCGCAGCCGGATACTTGCGGCCATGCTCATCCTGATCGTACTCGGGCTGGCATTTGCGCCCTTCCTGTTCCCCGGCGTGAAAGCGCTGAACGTGTCGGCCAAGATCCTGATCTTCATCGTGCTGGTGGCCAGCTACGATCTGCTGCTCGGCTATACCGGCATCGTGTCGTTTGCGCATACCATGTTCTTCGGCATCGGCGCCTATGGCATCGCGATCGCGAGCACTCGCATGGGCCCCGGCTGGAGCAGCCTGCTCACCGGCGCACTCGGCGCGGTGGCGCTGTCGCTGGTGCTGTCGCTGATCATCGGCCTGTTCTCGCTGCGTGTGCGGGCCATCTTTTACGCGATGATTACCCTTGCGGTCGCATCCGCGTTTCAGACGCTGGCGTCGCAACTATCGGAAATCACCGGAGGTGAAGACGGCCTGAATTTCAAGCTGCCGGAAATGCTGTCGCCGGCATTCAACCTGTCCGATACGCCCTTCCTCGGCGCATCGCTCGATGGCCGCTTCCTCACCTATTACCTGATCTTCTTCTGCGCCGCGCTGCTGTTCCTGGCGATGCTGCGGATCGTCAATTCCCCCTTCGGTCGCGTACTGCAGGCGATCCGCGAGAACGACTTCCGCGCCGAGGCGATCGGCTACCGCACGGTGGTGTTCCGCACGCTGTCGAACGTGCTCGCCGCGGTGTTCGCCACGCTGGCCGGCTGCCTGCTGGCGCTCTGGCTGCGCTACAACGGCCCCGACACCTCGCTGTCGTTCGAAATCATGATCGACATCCTGCTGATCGTGGTGATCGGCGGCATGGGTACGATGTACGGCGCCATTTTCGGCGCAACCATATTCCTGCTCGCACAGGGCTATCTGCAGGACCTGATGGGCATGGCATCGGGTGCCGCACAAAGCGTACCCATGCTGTCGGCATTGCTGTCGCCGGACCGCTGGCTGCTCTGGCTGGGCATTTTGTTTGTCTTGTCGGTGTATTTCTTCCCGACCGGCATCGTCGGAAAATTGCGCGCGGAGAAATAAGGAAAAAGCGTCAACTATTTGGGACCGCTACACTCCAACAGGTCTGTTTTGACCATGGATTGCCGTGCAGCCACACGGCATGTTGCCGATGCGCTTTTTATTTGTTGCCTCTTCCTTCTTTCTTTCCGCCCTGTTGCTCGGCGGCTGCGCGCAATTGCAGCCGCAGGCGCAATCTCAAGGGCAGTCGCAACCGGCGGCGCGCGCCGCCGGTATCAATGATGCCGCCGCAAAGATCAGGAATGCCTTTCAACGTGACTTGGCGATGTGCAGCGACATCATCCGGCGCATCGGTATGGACCGCGCCTTCATTGATGGCTTCCTTCCCGCCGGCAACCGTGAAGCGGCATCGATGGCTAGCCTCATCCAGAAATCGCCACACGCGCAGACGCCGGAATACCTTTATCTGTTAAACAACCCCGACACCATCGATGTCGGCGTGAGTTACCACGGCCACCCCTGGGCGGTGGCCTGGGTGGAAAACGAAGCCATTTATTGCGCGCCGACACTGGAACGCATGCAGGATATCGAGGCATTGGGAGAATCCGCCGAGGCTTGGCAGGTGCGTGAATTCTTCCTCGACAAGGCCCTGCAGCATTCGGAAAGCTCCGGCGGCGACGCGAGCGACGCCAACAAGATCAGACAGGGTGAATTCCAGACGCTGGTGCAGCAGGCATCACAGCGCTACACCGGCGGGCAGCGGCCGCAGTTCCTTGCATGGGTAAGCAAGGCGATCGACATCATTGAACGGCAACGAAGCGAGGAGACGGTCGATGCGCCTGCCGGGTCGGCGCTCTCGGCCATTTATGAAAAGATGAAGCGGAATGCACCGCCGGATGAGCGGGTAACATTCCTGCGCGGATTTCTTGAAGAGAAACGATGATGCAGCAGCCGGGATCAGGCAATTGAATAGGTAGCTCCCATCAAGTCGCAATCTTGCAAGCCTGATCACGGCTACCCGGTTTCTTTGCACGATTGAGTGAACCAAAGGCAAGGGACTTCCATAACTGGCCCGGGCGTTCCGGCAGGCCACACGGAAAAGCGCTTTGCGCTAAACTCGATTTCCCGCCACGCCGCTATTGCTTGCCATGCTGACCGCCTCCCGCGCCCCCAATCTCAAAACCATCCTCATCGCCACCGGCCTCGTCCTCACCATGGCCATGGGCGTGCGCCACGGCTTCGGCTTCTGGCTGCAACCGATCTCGCAGGCGCATGGCTGGACCCGCGAGACCTATTCGCTGGCGCTGGCGCTGCAGAATCTGCTGTGGGGCGCATTTGGCCCCTTCGCCGGCATGGCGGCGGATCGCTTTGGCACGGCGAAGGTGGTACTCGTCGGCGCCCTCTTCTACGCGGGCGGCCTGCTGTGGATGGCGACGATTGATCAGCCGACGCTGTTCGTGATTGGCTCGGGCGTCCTGATCGGCGCCGGCCTGGCCTGCACCGCATTCGGCGCCGTCAGCGGCATCATCGGGCGCACCGCGCCGGAAGCCAAGCGTTCCTGGGCGTTCGGCATCTCGGGTGCCGCCAGCTCCTTCGGCCAGTTTGTGATGATGCCGGTCGAACAGCAACTGATTTCCGCCGTCGGCTGGCAAAACGCCTTCTATCTCCTCGCCGGCCTCGTGGTGCTGATCATGATCCCGATGGCTTTCCACCTGCGCGAGCCGGCAGCCCAGCAATCGGCCGGTCCGCAGCAGAGCATTTTCGAAGCGACCCGCGAGGCATTCGCCTATCGTCCCTTCCTGCTGCTGGTGGCCGGTTATTTCGTCTGCGGTTTCCAGGTCGTGTTCATTGGCGTGCATCTGCCCGCCTACCTGCAGGACAAGGGCATCATGGAACCCGGCGTCGCGGTGATGGCGCTGGCCCTGATCGGCCTGTTCAACATCTTCGGTTCCTACTACGCAGGCAAGCTCGGCGGCTTCCTGCCCAAGCGCTACCTGCTGTCATCGATCTACCTCAGCCGCGCCATCGTGATCGCGCTGTTCCTGCTGGCGCCGCTGACATCGTGGTCCGTCTATGTCTTCGCAGCCGCGATGGGCCTGCTGTGGCTGTCCACCGTGCCGCTGACCAACGGCGTCATTGCTGGCATCTTCGGCGTCAAGTATCTGTCGATGCTGTCCGGCTTCGTGTTCTTCTCGCACCAGGTCGGCAGCTTCCTCGGCGTCTGGCTCGGCGGCTACCTCTACACCCGCCAGGGCAGCTACGACACGGTATGGGGCATCATCATCGCCCTCGGCGTATTTGCCGCACTGATCAACCTGCCGATCAACGAGAAGGCCATCGTCCGCGCCCAGCCGGCGATCGCCTGATGATGTGAAGGAGCCTCGCGCCATGACTGCATTGCTCAAACGGATTCTGTTCGGCACTGCGCTGATCGCCGTGCTGGCGCTGGCCTTCGTCGGCTATCTGCGCCCTGCTTTCATGCTCGATCTCGCCAACCGGATCGTCCTGTGCTTTTGAACGCCGCATCTGTCCATCTGCCGGGCGCGCGCAGCGTCGTGCAAAGCCTCGGCGCGTCGCGCATCCGTGAGGTCGCCAATGCCGGCATCGGCCTGCCGGACATGCTGCCGTTCTGGTTCGGCGAGCCTGATGAAACCACGCCGGCCTTCATCCGCGATGCGGCCAAACAGGCGCTCGATGGCGGCGATACCTTCTATACCCACAACTTCGGCGTGCCGCCGCTGCGGGAAGCGATCGCCGCCTATGTATCGGCGCTGCACCGGCCGGTCGATGTCAACCGTGTTGCGGTGACGTCGTCCGGCGTGTCGGCGCTGATGCTGCTGTCGCAACTGATCATCAATCCGGGCGACCGCGTTGTGGCGGTCACGCCGCTGTGGCCGAACCTGCTGGAGATACCCAAGATCCTCGGCGCGCAGGTGGTGAAGGTGCCGCTGCGGTTTGAACAGCACGGCAGCCGGACCTGGGAGCTCGACCTGCAGCAACTGCTGGACGCGCTCACGCCGGACACCACGGCGGTCTACCTGAATTCCCCCAACAATCCCACCGGCTGGGTGATCGCGCCGGAACAGCAGGAAGCCATCCTCGCCCATTGCCGCAGGCACGGCATCTGGATACTCGCCGACGATGTCTACGAGCGGCTGATGTATGACGGCGATCCGGCGCGCAAGGCATGCGCCCCGTCCTTCCTCGACATCGCCGCCTCCGAGGACCGGCTGGTGTCGGCCAACAGCTTCTCCAAATCCTGGCTGATGACCGGCTGGCGCTTGGGCTGGGTCGTCGCGCCGCAGCCGATGATGGCGGACCTTGGCAAGCTGATCGAATACAACACCTCGTGCGCGCCGGGCTTCGTGCAGCGCGCCGGCATTGCCGCGATCGAAGGCGGCGAGGACACCATTCACCGCACCGTGGCGCGCTACCAGGCCGCGCGTGATTTTCTTTACGAACGGTTGAACGCGCTCCCCGGCGTAACGGCACCGCGGCCGAAAGGCGCGATGTACCTGTTCTTCCGCATCGACGGTCAGCGTGAACCGGATACGCTGGCATTGTGCAAGCGGCTGGTGACCGATGCCCGTCTCGGGCTGGCGCCGGGCAATGCCTTCGGCGACGAAGGCGAAGGCTATATCCGCTGGTGCTTCGCCAGTTCGCTGGAGCGGCTCGACGACGGCGTACGGCGGCTTGCCGGCTTTCTTGAAAAGCACTGATCGCATATGAAAACCATCGGCCTGATCGGCGGCATGAGCTGGGAATCGTCGGCGGAGTATTACCGCCTCATCAACCAGCGCTTGAAGGAAAAACTGGGCGGCCACAACAACGCCCGCAGCCTGATGGTGACCGTGAATTTCCATGAGATCGAAGCATTGCAGCACGCCGGACAATGGGATCGCCTCGGCGGCATCATGCAGGACGCCGCCCGGCAACTCGAACGCGGCGGGGCCGACTTCATCATGTTGTGCACCAACACCATGCACAAGGTATCGCCGCAGATCGAAGCGGCGGTAGCTATCCCTTTCCTGCACATCGCCGACCCGACGGCGGCTGCCATCAAGCAGCATGGCTTCCGCAAGGTCGGACTGCTCGGTACCCGTTTCACGATGGAGCAGGATTTTTACAGGGGCCGCCTGGAAGAGAAGCATGGCCTGTCGGTCATAACGCCCGATGACGCCGGCCGCACGCTCGTGCATAAGGTGATCTATGAAGAACTGTGCCACGGCAAGGTGCTGGACGCATCGCGGCAGGCCTATCTTGCCATCATCGATGGGCTGAAACACCGTGGCGCGGAAGCCGTCATTCTCGGCTGCACCGAAATCGCCCTGCTCATCAAACCCGAACATGCATCGTTGCCGGTATTCGACACCACCGGCCTGCACGCGGATGCGGCGGTCCTTCTTGCCTGCTCCTGATGCTGCATTGATATTGCCAACCTGACCTCACTCACCCAATGCCGCCTTGACGGCCGGCGCCCGGATGAAGCACGATGCAATGGGCACACCATCCATCCGAAAACGCATTCCATGATTGAACAAGTACAACCAGGCACGGCCCTGCTCCCACCGGCACGCCCCTCCATCGGTCTCGCTGCCTGGTACCGTGAAGGCGCCCGGACCGCCTTCTTCCAATGGCCTGCCTGGCAGGGATTGGCGGCGACGCCAAGCCTGATTGCAATACTGGTGCTGTGGGGGCTGGCGCTGACGATCGCGCTGGAGCGCCTCTATCTCATCGGACCCGCGGAATTTTATTGGCAGGCGATTGCCGGCGGCTGGCTGAGCACCCTGGTGACCGCGTGGACCTGCTACCTGATGCGTCCGCACGCATCGTCCGAACCGGACCGTCACGTGGCGCCGGATGCGGCCCATCTGTTTGCGATGGCCATCGCGCAATCCCAGGTACTGACGCTGATCGTCGGACTGATGTTTGCCGCCTTGCTGCGCAGCCCCTACTACAACCAGCACCAACTGGGAGCATGGGGAATGTGGACGGTGTGGCTGATCCCCACGATATGGATGATGGCCGCGCAGCTGACGCTCCTGTGGCGTGCCGGATCGCGCAGGCCGGGACCGATGCTTGCCGTCGTGGCAATCGCCATCGGGATGACCGCCCTCCTCTATGCCGCACGTCCGGCCGAGTTCTGGTATCCCGCCGAACCCGAGAACACACAGGTCGAACGCCCGCGGCTGCGCCTCACGCAGGAAACGATGGAAGCGCAGCCGCTATTGCTTTCGCAGCGTCTGCAGGCGATGCCGGCGCAGCGGCCGGGTATGGTCGATCTGTATGCCATCACCTTCGCGCCCTATGCCGACGAGGAAGTATTCCGGCGCGAAAGCGACATGGTGTCGCAGGTGATGGCACAACGCTTCGACGCCACCGGCAGGACGCTGCAGCTGGTGAACAATCCCGGCACGCTGGAACAATGGCCATGGGCGACGCCGCTCAATTTCAAGCGCGCCATCCTTCACGTCGCCGGCCTGATGGACAAGGAGGAAGATCTGCTCTTCCTGCACCTGACATCGCATGGCGCGCGCAACGGCGAACTGGCCGCCAGTTTCTGGCCGATGAGCGTCGATACCGTGAAGCCGTCCGACCTGAAGGCGTGGCTGGACGAAGCGGGCGTGAAGTACCGCGTCATCTCGATATCCGCCTGCTACTCGGGCAGCTGGATCGAGCCGCTGGCGGATGAGAACAGCCTGCTCATGACCGCATCGGATGCGGAACATACGTCCTATGGCTGTGGACGAAAATCGGAGCTTACGTTCTTCGGCCGTGCGATGTATGACGAGCAGTTGCGCAACAAGACACTGTCGTTTCAGGAAGCACATGCGGCCGCACGCGAGGTAATCAGGCAACGGGAGGAAGAAGCCGGCAAGCAGGACGGCTATTCCAATCCGCAAATCCGGGTCGGCGCGGCCGTTCAGGCCAGGCTGATGCAGATGCAGGAACAACTCAAGAAAACCGCCAATCGCTAGCGTTTCTTGCGCCGCTGACCGCTGTGGCAGCACGGTAATTTCTTACGTGCCGCCGCGAAGACCATGAAGCGTTCCAGGAAGAAATGCATGCGCCTGATAACGGCCACGCATGGCCATCGCTTTGATTTTCCTCAAGCGGCCGGATTCGGAAAAGAACAATCTTTAGTCTCCGTTGCGACAGGGTGCGTCGACGCATGGCGCCCTGCGCTGAATATACAGTTCGCAGAGGAGATTGCCATGTCTGACAGTTCCATTCCCGCAAAAACCGCCGGCGGCATGGTGGCCGACGCCAAATCGCGGATACAGAATCTTTCCGCCGCCCAGGTGGCGGAAGAACTCAAAAAGGGCACGACGCTGATCGACCTGCGGGAAAGCGAAGAAAGAACGCGCGACGGCGCCATCCCGGGCGCCTATCATGCACCCCGCGGCATGCTTGAGTTCTATGCCGATCCCTCCAGCCCCTATCACCGCGACGAATTTTCGCCGGACCGCCGGCTCATCCTGCATTGCGCATCAGGAGGCCGTTCCGCATTGGCAGCGGACACGCTGCAGCAGATGGGATACCGGGATGTCGCGCACCTGGATGGCGGCTTTAAGGCGTGGAAGGAACAGGGCCAGCCGACCCAGACCGCGCCATGATCATTCCGGCCTGAACGGGAACCGGCGCGACCGCCGGCGACGACGTGGCTGGTACGCATCCGGACGGACCCGCTTCCCTGCGCCCGTGCATGCAGAGAAGCGCGCTCCCCGGTATCCTGAATCCCTACCCAACTGGAAAGGACAGCATGCCGGCATCATTTGAACTCGACACCCTTGGCCGCGAGATAAGGGCGGCACAGGACGACGTCCGCCAGATCGCGCCACTGACATCGCGCCATCCCGACTTCGACATCGCTTCCGCATACGCGCTTTCGGACCAGTTGCATCATGCCCGCGTGCGTGAAGGCGCCAGTCCCGTCGGGCGCAAGATCGGCTTCACCAACCCGGACATGTGGTCGGTATACGGTGTGAATGAACCGATCTGGGCCTATATGTACGACACCACGGTCGTGCATATCGGCGACAAGCATGCGGCCTGCAGCATCAGCCGGTTCGCCGAACCCAAGATCGAACCGGAAATCGTTTTTCATTTCCGTTCCGCTCCGCCGCCCGATGCTGATCTAGCCGCGATACTCGCCTGCATCGACTGGGTCGCCCATGGATTCGAGATCGTGCAGTCCCACTTTCCCGGATGGAAATTCAAGGCGCCGGATACCGTTGCGGACGGGTCGTTGCATGGGACGCTGCTGGTGGGCGAGCCGCAACCGGTCGATGCCCTCGGCCCGGATGTGATGGAGTCGCTCAAGCGATTCTCGCTCAAGCTGTTCTGCAACGATAACGTGTCCGAAACAGGCGTGGGCGCGAATGTGCTTGGCGGCCCGCTGGCGGCGATCGCGCACCTGAATGCGGTACTTGCAAAACAACCGCAGTTCTCGCCGCTGCAGGCCGGTGAACTGGTCACCACCGGCACGATCACCGCCGCGCGCGCCATCAAGCCGGGAGAAATTTGGCGGACCGAAATCGACGGTATCGCGCTTCGCGGGCTGTCGGTCGAATTCACATCGTGATTATCGGAGAAATCGCAAGCCCAACCAGGCGTGTTCCTGCCGGAGCTCGCCTGAACGGCTACACTCTGCACTTTGCATAGCCCGCCGCTTTCCCGATGACTTTCGCCTCCCTCGGTCTGATCGACCCGCTGCTCAACGCCCTCGACGCCCTCGACTACAAAACACCGACGCCGGTGCAGGCGCAGGCCATCCCCGCGATCCTCGCCGGACGCGACCTGATGGCCGCCGCGCAGACCGGCACCGGCAAGACAGCCGGCTTCGCGCTGCCGCTGCTGCAGCGGCTCACCATGGAAGGGCCGCAGGTCGCCAGCAATTCGGTGCGGGCCCTTGTCCTGGTGCCGACACGCGAACTTGCCGAACAGGTCTATGAAAGTTTCCGTGCGTATGGCCTGCATGTGCCCCTGCGCATGCATGTCGCCTACGGCGGCGTCAGCATCAATCCGCAGATGATGAAGCTGCGCAAGGGCCTGGATGTGCTGGTGGCTACCCCCGGCCGCCTGCTCGATCTGCACCGGCAGAACGCGGTCAAGTTCAACCAGCTCCAGGCGCTGGTGCTGGACGAGGCGGACCGCATGCTCGACCTCGGATTTTCCCGCGAGCTGGATGCGATTTTCGCGGTCCTGCCGAAACAGCGGCAGACGCTGTTGTTCTCCGCCACCTTCTCCGATGTGATCCGGTCATTGGCCGGCACGATGCTGTCCGACCCGGTCAGCATCGAAGTCAGCCCGCGCAACACCGCCGCGAAAAGCGTGAAGCAGTGGGTCGTACCGGCGGACAAGAAACGCAAGGCCGAGCTGTTCATGCACCTGCTGAAGAAGAAGCGCTGGGGCCAGGTGCTGGTGTTCGTGAAAACCCGCAAGGGTGTCGATCAATTGGTCGACACGCTGCAGGCGCAGGGCATCAGCGCCGACTCGATCCACGGCGACAAGCCGCAACCGGCGCGGCTGCGCGCGCTCGACCGCTTCAAGGCCGGCGAGGTGCAGATACTGGTTGCGACCGACGTCGCGGCACGCGGGCTGGATATCGACGACCTGCCCCAGGTGGTCAACTTCGATCTGCCTATCGTCGCCGAGGACTACATTCATCGCATCGGCCGCACCGGGCGCGCCGGATCGACCGGCGAGGCGGTGTCGCTGGTTGCAGCCGACGAGGTGCAATTGCTGTCGGCGATCGAAACGCTGACACGGAAGACGCTGCCGCGCGTCGAAGAACGCGGCTTCGAGCCGGAGCATCGGGTTCCCGTGACCGATGCTGCCGGGCAGGTGCTGAAAAAGCCGAAGAAACCGAAAAAGCAGAAGTTCTGGCCGGGGAAGCATGGTTGAATCCGTTTCAACCATGCCAGGCACCCGGCCGGTAGCGGCGGCCTTTAGTGACCGCCCAGGTACACGTACATGAACACGAACAGCCCCGCGATGATCCACACCATCACCGGCACCTCCTTGCCCCGCCCCGTCAGCAGCTTCAGGCCGGCATAGGAAATGAAGCCGAACGCAATGCCGTTGGCGATCGAGTAGGTGAAGGGCATCAGCAGCGCGGTGACCACCGCCGGCACGCTTTCGGTCGTGTCATCCCAGGCCACGTCGGCCAGTTCGCGCAGCATCAGGCATGACACATAGAACAGGGCCGGCGCGGTGGCGTAGGCGGGCACAGCACCGGCCAGCGGCGCGATGAACAGGCAGGCGAGAAACAGGACGGCGACGGTGATCGCCGTCAGGCCGGTGCGCCCGCCTGCCTGCACGCCGGCGGCGCTTTCGATATAGGCGGTGGTGCTGGACGTGCCGAGCATCGAGCCGGCGACGATCGCGGTACTGTCGGCCAGCAGGGCCTTGTTCAGGCGGTCCATCTTGCCGGTCTTCAGCAAGCCGGCACGGTTGGCCACACCCATCAGGGTGCCGGTGGCATCGAACAGTTCGACAAGGAAAAACACCAGTACGACGTTAAGGATGCCGACCGACAGGGCGGCGGAAATATCCAGCTTCATCAAGGTGGGCGCGATCGACGGCGGCGCTGACACGATGCCTGCGAACTTGTTGCCTGCCACCAGGAAGCTCAGGATGGTTACGGCGACGATGCCGATCAGGATGGCGCCCTTTACCTTCAAACGGTCCAGCGCCACGATCACGAAGAAGCCTGCAATCGCCAGCAGGGCGGGCGTCTGGTGCAGGTCGCCGAGTGTCACCAGCGTTGCCGGACTCGCGGTGACGATGCCCGCATTCTTCAGTGCGATGATGCCGAGAAACAGCCCGATGCCGGCGGTAATCGCGGTACGGATCGAATGCGGAATGCCGTTGATGATCATTTCGCGGATGCGAAACAGGCTAATGGCGAGGAACAGGCAGCCGGAGATGAACACCGCGCCCAGTGCCGCCTCCCAAGTATAGCCCATGCCCTTCACCACGCCATAGGCGAAGTAGGCGTTCAGCCCCATGCCGGGGGCGAGCGCGATCGGATAGTTCGCATACAGGCCCATCACCAGCGTGCCGATTGCCGCCGCCACGCAGGTGGCGACGAAGACCGCGTCCTTCGGCATGCCGGCGTCGCCGAGGATGGAGGGATTGACGAAGATGATGTACGCCATGGTCAGGAAGGTGGTGAGGCCGGCGAGCAACTCGGTGCGCACATCGGTGCCCTGTTCCTTCAGTTTGAAAAACCGTTCCATCCATCCCATGTATTCACTCCTCGTTGATTATTCTGTGGAAGTTTTTGCGCTGTCCGGATTCAGACCGAACGCGTCAGGCCGCCGTCGACCCGGATATTCTGACCGGTAATATAACCGGCATCGTCCGACAACAGGAAGGCGGCGGTCCTGGCGATCTCCGCCGTGGTGGCCTGCCGCCCCATCGGGATCTGCGCGATGGTCGCCGCATCCTGGGCGATCGACTCGACATAGCCCGGCAGCAAATTGTTGATACGGATATTCGATGCCGCCACCTGGTCCGCATAAATCTTGGTGAAGGCGCCCAGCGCCGCGCGCAGGGTGGCGGAAATCGGAAAGCGCGCCGACGGCTCGAATGCGGCAAAGGTCGAGATGTTTACGATCGCACCGCCACCGTGCGCCTGCATCACCGGCGTGGTCAGGCGCATCATGCGCACGACGTTCAACAGCAGCAGGTCCAGGCCGTCATGCCAGTCCTCATCGCTCAGCTCCAGCAAGGGCCCCTTCTTCGGATGGCCGGTATTGTTGATCACCGCATCGATGCGGCCATAGCTCGCCATCGCCAGCGACACCAGGGTCTGCAGATCATCCTCGTTGTCGCTCGACCCCTGGAACGCGGCCCCGCCCAACTCCTTCGCCAAGTCATGGATCTGCTCCGAGCGCGACATCAGTACCAGCTTGTAGCCCCGTGCAGCCAATTCCCTTGCGCAAGCGGCTCCGATGCCGCGCGAGGCGGCGGTGATCAATGCGACTTTCTGCATGTGCTGGCTCCTTTTGTTTCCTTGTTGAATCAATGCAGGACACTGCCATCGGCTCCTGCTGCGCAAGTAACGCACCGCCTAGGTTACCCTTCGCATTCAACGGCACCATGGTACGGCAATGCCGTTTTTGAAATGCCCGCATGCTGCCGCGTACAATACACGCATGAATATTCATCTTACTGACCTGGAACAGGCAATCAATTTCTGGCGCAGCCGGCGCCCGTCGACCGGCGAGGAGCGTGCATTGTCACGCGAGGTCGATACGCTCGCGACGCTGTATGCACTAATGATTTTCCACCGCGTGAAATCCGTTCCGGTCGAGCAAATTGAGGAGGATGCACGGGCGCTGATCGATGCCTGGCGGAAGGCAGGGGCTTAACAATTGCTTGCCTCCTCGTTTAGTGCTTAAACGGCGAAAGACAGGAAAAACGATCAGGCGGGGATAACCGACAAACTCATATTTCCTTGGCCCAAGACAGTGATTGCACTTATTGCACTTATTGCACTTATTGCACTTATTGCAAGCTGCTTCTACACTCCTGTCAGGTGAACCGTGAAGAAGCGGCTGTCCGTGTTTCAAGGTTTTTTATTGTTCGTACAAGTCGGCCGATCGCTGGCACAGCGAGGCCCGATGCGGGTGTTGGAAGTACGCATTCTCATGCTTATTTTCCTTCGTCTTTGTTCATCGGCTTTGCGTGTACGTACAAGTAACAGTTAAAAGGCGAACCATGCCAAAGCAGTTCAAGCTCAGTAAAGAGCAAATAAGGCCTCTGATTACGGGATATGGAGGATGTATTGCGAGCGACAAAATTACAGTCGAGGGACTCCCGGTTGGGTTTATGTACCGCGAAGAGCCAATTAACGACATGGACAGCGGATGGCGCTTCATGTCTGGTTATGAGGACGAAACATACATGGATGACTCCAGAAATCATTCAATTTATGAAGTCAATACCATTGCCAATTACGACCCCACCATTATCAGTTTTTTGGATTCTCCCGTAGGCAGCGTGTATGAGAAACGCACTGAATCAAAAGGCTTCGTCGCTGTAACTGATTGGAACCCGCCGGAGGAGTGAACATACCTCTTGAAATGCCGATAAACGCGGACGCCTTCGGCGCGTTTTATCTTTCAAGTTAAAACACCTTAAGGGAAAGTCTATGAATCTAGTTGCCGAGGTAATGCCTTTTCTTGCTGCTGCGGGCCTTGCTCTATTCGTCGGCGCGCTGTTGACAGAGGCGGTGGTGCTTGTCCCCATGTGGCGAACATTGCATCCGCAGGAATTTTTCACGCTACATGCAGCACATG
>NZ_DASZBA010000222.1:0-9407 GCF_035944575.1 Noviherbaspirillum sp. | reverse complement strand
CCACTTTGGCATCCATGGCAACGAACCCCAGCATGGTCGCCATATTGGGCTTGATCATGCCGGCACCCTTGCTGATACCGGTAAGAGTAATGGTTTTGCCATTGATGTCGACCTTGCGCGATGCGGCTTTTGGCAGGGTGTCGGTCGTCATGATGGCTTCGGCCGCGTGATACCAGTTATCCGCTTTCAGGTTGGCGACCGCTTGCGGCAACCCGGCCTTGATGCGGTCGACCGGCAATGGCTCGAGGATCACGCCGGTCGAGAATGGCAGGATCTGCGATGCGCCGCAACCGAGCAATTCCGCCAGGGCCGCACAGGTCGCATTGGCATTTGCCAAGCCTGCTTCGCCGGTGCCGGCATTGGCGTTGCCGGTATTGATGACCAGCGCGCGGATGGGCGCGTTAGAAATACGCATGCCTTCCAGATGCGCCTTGCACACTTGAACCGGTGCCGCACAAAATCGGTTCAGCGTAAAGACGCCCGCGACGGTTGCTGTCGGCGCAAGCGTCATGACCAGCAGGTCCTTGCGGTTTGCCTTGCGTATGCCTGCTTCTGCATACCCAAGTTCTATGCCCGGGACGGGTTTGAGATTGGCAGGTACCGGGACTGGAAAATTGACGGCCATGGCAGTGTTGGAGGTTGGTTGATGAACAGGATGGCTATTGTAGATCACCGGCGAAGGTTGGGCTTGCAGGACGCAGACTACAAAGACTCTTGAAACAGGAAGGGCCGGATTACCCGGCCCTTCCGCTGTCGCTACGATCGCATCGTCTCCGGCATCAGGCGAGCTTGCCGTGGCATTGCTTGTACTTCTTGCCACTGCCGCACGGGCATGGATCATTGCGGCCGACTTTAGGCAGTGCGTTCAACTGCTGCTGGCTGCGTGTATCGCCGACCTCGGCTGCCGGCGCAAGCAACTCTTCCGGCGCCGCGTCCGGGTTGAAGTCCGCATGCTGGAAGTGCAGGTTCTCGACATGAGACTGCGCCAGCTGCTGCTCTGCCGCATCGATCTCTTCCCGAGTCTGGATCCTGACCGTCATCACGATCCGCACAACTTCGTTCTTGATCATGTCCAGCATCTGGCCGAAGAGAGCAAATGCTTCACGCTTGTATTCCTGCTTGGGATTCTTTTGCGCATAGCCCCGCAGGTGAATACCCTGACGCAGATGGTCCAGCGCAGCAAGATGCTCGCGCCAGTGGGTATCGACGCTTTGCAGCATCACGCTGCGTTCGAAACCGGCGAAGGCATCCTTGCCGATGACCTCCACCTTGGCATTGTAGGCGTCCTCGGCCGCTTTCTGCACCCGCTCGAGCAAATCGTCATCGGTGAGATTCGGGTCCGTTTCAAGCATGGCGGCGAGCGGCACGTCGAGCTGCCATTCGTTGGCCAGTGCCGCTTCCAGCGATTTGATATCCCATTGCTCTTCCACCGACTCTTCCGGAACATATTCGCGGAACAGGTCGGAGAAGACGCCCTGGCGCAACGATGCGATCAACTCAGAGACATCCTTCGACTCCAGAAGCTCGTTACGCTGCTGGTAAATCACCTTGCGCTGGTCGTTGGCGACGTCGTCATATTCCAGCAACTGCTTGCGGATATCGAAGTTGCGGGCTTCGACCTTGCGCTGGGCGGACTCGATCGAGCGCGAGACGATGCCGGCTTCGATCGGCTCGCCTTCCGGCATTTTGAGGCGGTCCATGATGGCGCGGACGCGATCGCCGGCGAAGATGCGGAGTAGCGGATCGTCGAGGGACAGATAGAAGCGCGACGATCCAGGATCACCCTGGCGGCCCGACCGGCCACGCAGCTGGTTGTCGACCCGGCGCGACTCATGGCGCTCGGTACCGATGATGTGCAGACCGCCGGCAGACACCACGTGGTCGTGCAGCGACTGCCACTCATCCCGCAACTTTTTCGCCTGTTGCTGCTTGTCTGCATCGCTCAGGTTTTCGTCGGCCTCGATGAGCTGAATCTGCTTCTCGACATTTCCGCCGAGGACGATATCAGTACCTCGCCCCGCCATGTTGGTAGCGATGGTGATCATTTTCGGCCGGCCCGCCTGGGCGACGATTTCCGCCTCGCGCGCATGCTGCTTCGCGTTCAGGACGTTATGCGGCAACGACGCGCCTTTCAGGATGCCTGACAGCAGCTCCGAATTCTCGATCGATGTGGTACCGACAAGCACCGGCTGCCCGCGCTCGTAGCAATCCTTTATGTCGACCAGCATGGCATTGTATTTTTCCTGCGCGGTCTTGTAGACCTGGTCCTGCCTGTCCTTGCGTTGGCTCGGCTTGTTGGGAGGAATGACCACGGTTTCGAGACCGTAAATCTCCTGGAATTCATAGGCTTCGGTATCTGCGGTACCGGTCATGCCGGCAAGCTTGCCGTACATGCGGAAGTAATTCTGGAAGGTAATCGAGGCCAGCGTCTGGTTCTCGTTCTGAATCTTCACGCCTTCCTTGGCTTCCACCGCCTGGTGCAGTCCGTCGGACCAGCGGCGCCCCGTCATCAGGCGTCCGGTGAATTCATCGACGATGATGATTTCATTGTTCTGTACGACGTAGTGCTGGTCCTTATGGAACAGTGTATGCGCACGCAATGCTGCATACAGGTGGTGGATCAGTGTGATATTGGCAGCGTCATAGAGCGAGGCGCCCTCCGGCAGCAGACCCATGCTCGTCAGGATCTGCTCGGCCTTTTCATGTCCGGCTTCAGTGAGCAGTACCTGATGCGCTTTCTCATCCTTTGTGTAGTCGCCGGGCACTTCGATTTTGCCCTTGCCATCCGGCGTTTCCTCGCCAATCTGCAGGGTGAGCAGCTTGGGTACTTCATTGATCTTGAGGTACAGGTCGGTATGATCTTCCGCCTGGCCGGAAATGATCAGGGGTGTGCGTGCTTCGTCAATCAGGATGGAGTCGACCTCGTCGACGATCGCGAAATTGAGACTGCGCTGGACCCGGTCCGCAGCGTCATACACCATGTTGTCGCGCAGATAATCAAAGCCAAATTCGTTGTTGGTGCCGTAGGTGATGTCGGACGCATAAGCCCGTTGCTTGACGTCGTGCTCCATCTGCGACAGGTTGACGCCGGTCGTCAAGCCGAGCCAACCATACAACCTGCCCATCCATTCCGCGTCGCGCTGGGCAAGATAGTCGTTCACAGTGATGACATGGACGCCTTTGCCGGCCAAGGCATTCAGATATACCGCAAGGGTTGCCATCAGGGTCTTGCCTTCGCCTGTGCCCATCTCAGCGATCTTGCCGTAATGCAGCACCATGCCGCCGATCAACTGAACGTCGAAATGCCGCATTTTAAGGACGCGCCGGCTTGCTTCACGGCACACCGCAAAGGCTTCCGGCAAAAGAGCATCAAGGGCTTCACCGTTGGCAATTCGCTGCTTGAACTCCGGCGTCTTCGCCTGCAGCTCGGCGTCGGTCAGCTTTTCCATAGCCGGCTCGAGCCCATTGATTTCACGGACGGTTTTTTGATACTGCTTGATCAGTCGCTGGTTGCGGCTTCCGAAAATCTGGGTCAGTAATGACATGCTTGAATTCTAAAAAATGCGCCGTAAACACCCCGTGCAAGTATTACATCGGTTGCAGGGACGGAGTTTGGTAAATTGCGGATTCTATCATGGGGTCTTCACGCGACTGCCCGTCATGAAATCGCCGGCGCAAAATGCTTGCACAAACGCACATGCCTTGGCCGAATGTGCCGGACGACTTGGTGAAATGTGGGGCTTGATTCACTGGAAACAATATGCGCAAGCGCAATAATTGCCGCGCTTGGTTATTGCGCCAGAATCAGAATCAGAATGCCTGCATCGCGAGTGCGCCCGCTTTCGCCCGGTCTCCGCCTGCGGAGAGAAATTTGTGAGGGTCCTGCTGCACCCCTTTGACCAGCACTTCGAAGTGGAGATGGGCGCCTGTGGAACGGCCTGTGGAGCCGATGTCGGCGATGTGCTGACCACGTTTGACAATGTCGCCGACCTTCTTCAACAACCGGGACGCGTGCGCGTACCGGGTGACGATGTCGTTGCCATGGTCGATCTCAAGCAGGTTGCCGTATTGATGGTGATATTCCGCAGCGATCACGACGCCGCCGGCAGCAGCGACGATCGGCGTGCCGGCCGGGGATGCGAAATCGATACCTTCGTGAAATGCGTTGCGGCCCGTGAAAGGATCCATCCGCCAGCCGAAACCTGAGGCGTTATAGCCGACATTGACCGGCTGTATCGTCGGCAGCAGCTTTGACCGGATTTTGTGGCTCATCAGCGTGGTTTCCACCACATTCATGTAGTCGGCCCGGTTTTCGACATCCCTGGCCATGGCGTCCAGCGCCCGCTGGAATTCGCTCATGCTGAGCGGTTCGACCGGAGGGACGTTTTCAGCCATGCCGCCGCGCCCCGGCGGCTCCCGGAAATTGAACTCTTGCGGCTTCACTCCTGCCAGTCCTTGCACGCGCTCACCAAGCGCATCGAGTCGCATCAATTGAGCCTGCATCTCGCCCAGCTTGATTGCCATCGCCGCGAGATTCTCCCTGATATACCGGTCCTTCCTGTCGCTGTCGTCCTGAGGGGCGGATACCGCCAGGGTCTGCATGAAGGGAAGTTTGAGTCGCGCGGCGTGCTGGATGGTCAGGTAATACAGCAATGATGCCGCCATGACGACCGACAGAATGAATATCACGAATGCCAGCGCGAGATGCCGGCGGGTCAAGGTAACCGTCTTTGTCTTGAACCGCGGGTGCAGCAATATCACTTGCATGTCGCCTCCTCTGACTCGTCTATCACGGATGAGGTGTGATAAGGTTTGAGCATGACTCGCTCAACCTCATTCTCTAATTTTCGGCCGGCGCCAAAGTCTGCTCAATCTTCACGGCAGACGACGAAAGGCGCCTCGGATTTTTTGCGCTCGCACGACAAGATGGCAGTCTTGCTGCCTTCGGTGGCGCGCATGATCGCGTTGCAAAAAGACTGCGCGACGATTCTTCCAACAATATTCGAAAGCTGCAATGTGCTGCAATTCGATTCCGGCCAATTGGTTCTATCCGTACCGAATGCCGCGCTTGCTGCAAAACTCAAACAACAACTGCCAAAGTTGCAAGACAGTCTGATCAAAAAGGGATGGCAGGTTAATGCAATCCGCCTGAAAGTACAAGTCTTCCGTCCTCAGGAAAAGCCGGCGGCCGAGAAGCGCCTCGTGCTGCCGACACGTGCAGTTTCCGCTCTGGACACCTTGAACAATGAACTTGAAGACTCGCCGCGCAATGCGGCGCTGCGGGCCGCCATCGCCGCAATGGTGAAGCGGCACAGACAACCGGAATAGACATCAAATCCCAACCGTTTCTGTGACAGCCGGTCAGAGCAGCGCCCATTCCTGCCCGGCCTGATGTGCATATGCGCGCGGCGCCGTCTCGACGGCATCAAAGGTCACGATCTCATAGGCATCCGGCTGCTCAAGCAGCGCGCGCAGCAGCAGGTTGTTGAGTGTGTGCCCGGATTTATGGGCGGTATAGGACGCGAGCAAGGGGTGTCCTACGAGGTAGAGGTCGCCGATCGCATCGAGGATCTTGTGCCGGACAAATTCATTCTCATAGCGCAGGCCGTCCGGATTCAATATCCGGTATTCGTCCATCACGATCGCATTTTCGAGAGAACCGCCGCGTATCAGTCCCAAGCCGCGCAGGGTCTCGACGTCCTGCATGAATCCGAAGGTACGTGCACGCGAGATTTCGCGCACATACGATTCGACATCGAAATCGATCTCGGCATTCTGTCCCGTCACATCGACTGCGGGATGCTTGAACTCGATGAAGAACTTCAATTTGAATCCGTTATACGGATCGAGCCTTGCCCATTTCACATCATCGCCGCTGCCTTCGCGTACTTCCACCGGCTTCTTGACCCGGATGAATTTCTTGGGCGCGTTCTGCTCCTGCAGGCCGGCCTGCTGGAGCAGGAAAACGAAGGAGGAAGCGGAGCCGTCCATGATCGGAATTTCTTCCGCGGTGACGTCGACGTAGAGATTGTCGATTCCGAGCCCGGCACAGGCGGACATCAGGTGCTCGACGGTGGAGACTTTGGCACCGCCGCGGTTGTCGAGCGTGGAAGCCATGCGGGTATCGCCGACGCCGGTGGCACTGGCGGGCAGATCGACCGGCGGGTTGAAATCGACACGCCGGAAGACGATGCCGGTATCAGGCGCAGCCGGGCGCAAGGTCAGTTCGACCTTGGTACCGGAATGCAGCCCGACGCCGACAGTCCGTACAAGCTGTTTGATTGTGCGTTGTTTTAGCATTGTGGAATTATAACAACCGGGTTACATGCCATTTGTGAGCAGTTGTAATCCTGTTGGACGATCGCCACGCATATTTACCTATTGGGATAATAGGGGCGATCCCGTCAATTCCAAGCAATGCCGTTACTCGGCCCATCCCCTTGAACGTTCTACTGCCCGCCGCCATGTTGCCATGCGGGTATCGCGCTCATCCGCCGACATGGCCGGTTCGAAGCGCCGCTGCACCCGCCATTGCGAGGCGATCTCTTCCCGTGATTGCCAGAAACCTACCGCGAGTCCTGCTAGGTAGGCAGCGCCGAGGGCGGTTGTTTCCGTGACTTCCGGACGCACCACAGGCACGCCGAGGACATCCGCTTGGAATTGCATGAGCAGATCATTCCTGGCCGCACCGCCGTCGACACGCAATTCCGTCAATGCAATCCTGGAATCCTTTTGCATTGCGTCCAGCACATCGGCACTTTGGTAGGCAATGCTGGCCAATGTCGCCCTTGCAATATGCGCCTTGGTCGTGCCACGTGTCATGCCGACGATGGTGCCGCGCGCGTAGGCGTCCCAATACGGCGTGCCGAGACCGGCAAACGCCGGCACGAATACAACGCCGCCGGTATCCGGAACGCTTGCAGCGAGCGCCTCGACATCCGCCGAAGCCTGGATGATGCCCAGACCGTCGCGCAGCCATTGCACCGCAGCCCCTGCCATGAAGACGCTGCCTTCCAGCATGTAATCGGTTTCGCCGCCACGGGTCCAGCCGACCGTGGTGAGCAGATTGTTATGGGACGCCACCGCTTCCTGGCCGGTATGCATCAGCATGAAGCAGCCGGTGCCATACGTATTTTTTGCCATGCCGCTTTGGTGGCATGCCTGTCCGAAAGTCGCCGCCTGCTGGTCGCCCGCTATGCCGGCAATCGGGATCGGCGCTCCGAACAGATCCGCGCGCGCATGTGCAATGACGCCGCTGCTGGGAACGACTTCGGGAAGCATGCTTCGGGGAATATCAAGCAGCGTCAAAAGCTCTTCATCCCATTGCAGGCTATGAATGTTGAACAACAAGGTGCGCGATGCGTTGCTCGTATCGGTGACATGCCGGCCGCTGAGCTGGTAGATGAGCCATGCGTCGATGGTGCCGAATGCCAGTTCACCCCGCTCGGCACGCTCCCGCATACCAGGTACATGATCGAGCAGCCATTTCAGCTTCGTGCCCGAAAAATAAGCATCGATTACTAGTCCGGTTTTCTTCTGGAACAGCGGTGTCCTGCCCTGCGCGCGGAGTGCGTCGCAAATATCCGCCGTGCGGCGATCCTGCCAGACGATCGCATGGGCAACCGGCTGACCGGTTTTCCGGTCCCATATCAGCGTGGTCTCGCGCTGGTTGGTGATGCCGATGGCGGCAACATCGGCGGCATGTACCTTGCAATCGTTCAGAACTTGCCGTGCTACAGCAAGCTGGCTGCGCCAGATCTCGTCCGCGTCATGCTCGACCCAGCCCGGCTGCGGAAAAATCTGCGGAAACTCCTGCTGAGCCATGCCGTGCAAATGGCCTGCATGGTCGAACAGAATGGCCCGCGAACTGGTGGTGCCCTGGTCCAGGGCCAGAATGTATTTGGTCATTGTTGGCAACCGTGACGTGTGAATGGCCGAAGCAGTCCCGCATCAAATTACGCTGCAGGAATGCTTCGAATGGAAAAAAGCGCGGTATGGGCCGCGCTTCCTTCCGTCCTACTGCAGAGTGCCGGCTATTATTTCACGCGGCCTTCTTTCCATGCCTGCAACAGCTTGTCATAGGCAATCGTTTCGCCTTTCGGCTTTTCGTTCGCCAGCTTCTTCCACGGTGCGCCGGTATCGGACAGATACTTGTTCGGGTCACCTTTCGCGTTGAGCTTCGGCGCGCAGTTCTTCATGCCGGCGCGCTGCAGGCGAGACATCACCTGATCCATCTCTTCCGCCAGGTTGTCCATCGCGGCCTGTGGCGTCTTCTCGCCGGTTACCGCGGTGGCAACGTTCTTCCACCAGAGCTGCGCCAGCTTCGGATAGTCAGGCACGTTGGTACCGGTCGGCGTCCAAGCGACCCGGGCCGGGCTGCGGTAGAACTCGATCAGGCCGCCGTACTTCGCCGCATTCTTGGTGAAGTACTCATGACGGATATCCGAGTCGCGCACGAAGGTCACGCCGACGATGGACTTCTTCAGCGACGTGGTTTTCGCATTCACGAACTGCGCGTACAGCCAGGCGGCAGCCTTGCGCTCATCCGGTGTGGACTTGAAGAAAGTCCAGGATCCGACGTCCTGGTAGCCGTTTTGCATGCCTTCCTTCCAGTACGGTCCGTGCGGGCCCGGCGCCATGCGCCATTTCGGTGTGCCGTCCTGGTTGATCACGGCCTGTGCCTTGGTCATCGGCGCGGTAAAGGCGGTGTACCAGAAGATCTGTTGGGCGATTTCACCCTGACCCGGCACCGGACCGGCTTCGGAGAAGGTCATGCCGTTCGCCTGCGGCGGTGCATACTTCTTCATCCAGTCCACGTACTTGGTCAATGCATAGACCGCCGCCGGCGAGTTGGTGGCGCCGCCGCGGGCGACCGAAGCGCCGACCGGCGTGCACTTGTCGTCGGCAACGCGGATGCCCCATTCATCGACCGGCATGCCGTTCGGGATGCCCTTGTCGGCGGTACCTGCCATCGACAGCCAGGCATCGGTGAAACGCCAGCCGAGTGACGGGTCTTTCTTGCCGTAGTCCATGTGGCCATAGACTTTCTTGCCGTCGATTTCCTTCACGTCGTTGGTGAAGAAATTCGCGATGTCTTCATAGGCGGACCAGTTGACCGGCACGCCAAGGTCGTAGCCGTATTTGGCCTTGAACTTGTCCTTCAGGTCCTTGCGCTCGAACCAGTCGGCACGGAACCAGTACAGGTTGGCGAACTGCTGGTCGGGCAGCTGGTACAGCTTGCCGTCCGGGGCTGTCGTGAAGCTGGTGCCGATGAAGTCCTTGATGTCGAGGTTGGGGTTGGTGAATTCCTTGCCCTTGCCGGACATGTAGTCGGACAACGGCTCGATCGCGCCGTAACGGTAGTGGGTGCCGATCAGGTCGGAATCGGAAATCCAGCCGTCGTAGAT
>NZ_DASZBA010000221.1:0-19573 GCF_035944575.1 Noviherbaspirillum sp. | reverse complement strand
ATATCACCGGCACAGGCAGCGTGACGGCCGCACAGATGGCCATCAGCGATTTCGGCGGCAAGGTGCTCGGAAAGCCGATCGAGCTGGTCTTCGCCGACCATCAGAACAAGGCCGACATTGCCGCCAACAAGGCGCGCGAATGGTTTGACCGCGATAAGGTCGATGCCATTCTCGATGTGGCCGCCTCCGGCCCGGCGCTGGCCGTCGCGCCGATCGCAAAGGAAAAAAACAGGATCACCGTCTTCAGCGGTCCGGGCTCCGTCAGGCTGACCAACGACGCCTGTACGCCAGTGACGGTGCACTACACCTACGATACCTATGCGCTGGCGAACTCCACCGCCCGCGCCATCGTCGCCAATGGCGGCGACAGCTGGTTTTTCCTGACCGCCGATTACACCTTCGGCTCGACCCTGGAAAAAGACGCGACCGACGTCGTCACTGCGAACGGCGGCAAGGTGCTGGGTTCGGTGCGCCATCCGCTCAACGCGTCCGACTTCTCGTCCTTCCTGCTGCGCGCGCAGTCTTCCGGAGCGAAGGTCGTGGGCCTCGCCAATGCCGGCGGAGACACCATCAATGCCGTCAAGGGCGCGCATGAGTTCCAGCTCACCGCCGGCGGCAAGCAGAAGCTCGCCGGGTTGCTGGTGTATATCAACGACGTGCACACCCTGGGCCTGAACACCGCGCAGGGCATGCTGCTCACCACGGGCTTCTACTGGGATCGCAACGAGGAAACCCGCAAATGGGCACGCCGGTTCTTCGAGAAGCAGAAGAAAATGCCGAACATGAGCCAGGCAGGTCTGTATTCCTCGGTGATGCATTACCTGAAGGCAGTGCAGGCCGCCGGTACCGACGAGACAGCGGCGGTGATGGCGAAAATGAAGCAGACCCCGGTCAACGACTTCTTTGCCACCAACGGCCGCATTCGCGAAGACGGCCGCATGGTGCATGACATGTACCTGATGGAAGTGAAGAAGCAATCGGAGTCGAAGTATCCGTGGGACTACTACAAGGAAGTGTCGGTCATCCCTGCCGAGCGCGCATTCCAGCCGCTGTCGGCTTCCGCCTGTCCGCTGGTGAAGAAGTAATTCGCGCCGGCGACATCCATCAATGACGAGGGAGAGCGGGGCGGCAGAATTGTCCCGTTCCATCCGGCCAGTCAACGTCCTGGAAGTAGAACGGTGACTGGCCGCGATCTCCATTCTCTACCCACATACTGTGACCATGACTTCAAAGCTCTTTACGCCGATTTCGCTGCGCGGCCTTACGTTTCCCAATCGTGTCGTCATCGCGCCGATGTGCATGTACTCCGCAAGGGACGGCATGACCAATGATTTCCACTTTGTGCATTACGGCCGCCTCGCGCTGGGCGGCGCCGGTGCGGTGATCGTCGAAGCAACCGCGGTGCAGCCGCGGGGGCGGATCACGCATGGGGATCTGGGCCTGTGGTCGGATGAACACGTGCCGGGCCTGGCCCGCATCGCGTCATTCCTGAAAGCGCACGGCGCGGTCGCCGGAATCCAGCTCGCCCATGCCGGGCGCAAGGCGAGCATGCAACGCCCCTGGCATGGCAACGGGCCGCTCAATCAGGAAGATTTCGATCGCAAGGAAGTTCCCTGGGAGGTGTTCGCATCCAGTCCCGATCCGGTGTCCGACGGGTGGCTCGTTCCGAAAGAAATGACGCTCGGCGATATCGCGGCATTGAAGGAGGATTTCCGGTCGGCCGCCGCACGGGCGCTTCATGCCGGCTTCGATTTTCTCGAACTGCACTGCGCCCATGGTTATCTGATGCACTCGTTCCTGTCTCCGCTGATCAATCGCCGGACCGATGCTTATGGAGGCGACCGCAAAGGCCGCATGAAGTTGCCGCTGGAGATCGCCGCGATATTGCGCGATGCGTGGCCGGCGGATCGGCCGGTGTTTCTTCGCGTGTCGGCGGTGGATAACGTTGAAGGCGGCTGGGGCATCGATGACACGGTTGCCTTTGCGCAAGCGCTCAAGGAAATCGGCATCGATGTCATCGATTGCTCATCGGGCGGCGTCGCGTCCGGGGCCATATCATCGATCGGGCCGCGCGAATATGGATATCAGGTCGGCTACGCGCAGGCGGTTCGCAGCCGCGCCGGTCTCCCTTCCATGGCGGTCGGCCTGATTCTCGATCCGGAGCATGCCGAGGAAATCGTTGCAGAAGGGCAGGCCGACCTGGTTGCCATCGGGCGGGAGGCCTTGAATAACCCGAACTGGCCGACGCATGCCAGGGCACACCTGGAGGAACAGGGCCGCCGCAGCTTCGACGCCTGGCTCCCGCAGTTCGGATGGTGGCTCCAGCGGCGGGCGGGAACACTGGAAAAGATCAAGCCCTGGCGAAAGGGGTGAGCCACCCTGCCATACGACATCGCTAATCAAGACATCTTGTCGAAGCGGTGAATACAGCCGCCTTTCGGGCCGCTCTCGGGTTCTTCCCTTCCCATGATCGCTTTGTAGAACGAATGGAGAATTATTGAAAGACCTCATTCGTGTGCATTCGACAAAATGGTATCCGTGTGCATGACGTCACGGCAGCAGGAAACAGTCCGCACCACAGACCGTTTCCTGCAAAGCCGGCGTCTTTGCCATTCTTTCCATAACTAAAATTTTCGGAGACAAACATGCAAAGTTCCTTTGTGACGATCCGTCATTGGATCGTCACTTTCTCGACTGCCGCGCTGCTCGGTTGCAGCGGCGGCGATGGCGGCAGCAATGCCAGCGGCGACAGCAATAGCGTCGGCAACAACACAATCAAGCCCGGCATCACCCGGATAGAAATCACCTCCGTGGAGTCGCCTACCTTCCAGGGCAGAACATTCGGCGATGTCGGCGCGTATGAAAAACTGCGCGGCAAAGCCTATGGCGAACTGGACCCGAAGGATCCACGTAATACGGTCATCACCGATTTGCAGTTTGCACCACGCAATGCGCGGGGCAACGTCGAATATTCGATGGACATCTACATCCTCAAGCCGATCGACCTGGCAAAGGGAAATCACAAGCTGTTCATGGAGGTCAACAATCGCGGCGCCAAGCTGTTCGGCGCGCTCAATCAATCCACCGGCGGCAATAATCCGACGACCAGCGCGGATGCCGGACAGGCATTTCTGATGAACCAGGGGTACACGCTTGCATGGAACGGATGGGACCCGTCCGCGCCGGCCGGAGGCGACAGCCTGACGATCAGCCTGCCCGTGGCGAGGAATCCCGACGGTTCATCGATCACCGGTCCGTCCTACGAGTACCTTGTCTTCGATAACACAACGACGCAAAGCGCACCGCTGAGCTACGATGCCGCCACCCGCGACAAGGCGAGGGCGAAGCTGACCGTGCGTGATCGCCTGAACGACGTTGCTGTCACCGTGCCCGACACGGGATGGGAATACGCCAGCGATCGTTCGATCCGCCTGCTGCCTGCAGGCACGGCGTTCAAGCAATCCGCCATTTATGAATTCACGTATACGGCGAAAGACCCCGTCGTGGCCGGCATCGGCTTCGCCGCAACGCGTGATTTCGTATCGTTTCTGCGGAACGCAAAGACCGACAGCACCAACAAGGCAAACCCGCTCGCCGGCGACATCCGGCGCGTGCATGCTTTCACGATCTCTCAGCCTGGCCGCTACATGAATGATTTCATCTGGCTGGGCTTCAACCAGGATGAGCGCGGCGGACGGGTGTTCGACGGCGTCGAGAACTGGATCGCGGCCGGCACCGGCGTGGCGCTCAACTATCGTTTCGCGCAGTCGCCGCGCACCGAGCGCAACCGCCAGAATCACCTGTATCCGGAAGCACCGTTCCCGTTCGCCTTCAATACCTTGACCGATACCCTCACCGGCAGGACCGATGGCCGCAATGCGCGCTGCACCCAGACCGACACCTGCCCGAAAATCATGAACGTGAATTCGGCCAATGAGTACTGGGTCAAGGCCGGTTCGCTCCTGCATACGGATACGCAAGGCAATGACCTGGCCGATCCGGCAAACGTACGTTCCTACCTGATATCGGGCACCGAACATACCGGCACCGGTTCGCCGGCCAATTCGCCAGGCATGTGCGCACAGCCTCGCAATACGACCGACCCCAGCCCTGCGTTGCGCGCACTGTTCGTTGCACTCGACCGGTGGGTGGACGGCGTTGCGCCGCCGCCGAGCGCAGTCCCGCGAAGGTCCGACGGCAGCGCCGCCATGATTCGCGCAACGGCCGAGTCGGTCAATGGCGTGGGCGAGGTTCCGCAAAGCGAGCTGGGTTGGCCGTCGATCCCCGGCGTTACCTATACCGGTCTTGCGACCATACGCAATCTGCTGGATTTCGGCCCCCGTTTCAACCAGGGCATCATCGACAATTATCCGCCGCTCGTCACCGGCAGGACCTACCCGGCATTCGTGTCGAAAGTCGACCCCGACGGCAACGAAGTGGCCGGCATCCGTCTGCCGCCGGTGGCAGCGCCGGTTGCAACCACCACCGGATGGGCGCTGCGTGCAACCGCATTCGGCGGACCGGACGGCTGCGAACAGTTCGGTCAGATCATTCCCTTCCGCACGACGCAGGCCGAGCGCGTGGCGGCAGGCGATCCGCGGCTTTCGCTGGAGGAGCGTTACCGCGACCATGCCGGTTACGTGCAGGCGGTTACACAATCCGTCAATCGGCTGGTCGAGCAAAGGCTGCTGTTGCCTGCCGATGCGCAGCGCTACATCAGCGCCGCGGAGGCAAGTAGTGTACTGAAGTAGATTTTCAATGTACGGCTCCCTCCCCTTTGCGGGGAGGGGCGTTGTGAGGTCGGACCATCAACTGTACTTACACGACCTCACTACACTTTACGGGCAACGTCATCAGATTAAAAAATGTGCACCATACCAAGGCGGAGAGAAGTTATCTCGCTTCTCCTTCCGCACCATTCTTCATCAGGGCAGCAACGATTCCACATTAGTTAGCCAAAGTAGCAAGGCATTCAGTTGGCAACACTTCAAATCATTTGAAAATCAGCACAAATACATCACGCCCACTGAAACTTGTAATTACTAGTAGTTTGAGTTTCCTTTCCCCCTGGCATATAATCGGGACCCCTGTATGCCATGGATGGCTCGGAGTTGCTAAAGCGTAGCCAGGACGTCGGCCATGCGGATAGCAGCGCAGACCATCAGTCCCTGCATTGTTCGATTTTGATCATCTCACCCTATGACGCGAGCGGTACCGCGTACAAGCTTCCACAGTTCAGGACTCATTCGTCGGCTCGCTGACCTGGGCATGGTGGATGTCGTCGAGCCGGGAAACGCTTTTGCGGAAAAGCTGGGGGAATGGATACACTTCGCCGATGCGATTACCCTGTCAGCGGTGCACGGCGGTGGCAAGGCAGGCACGCAATCGATGCAGCCGGAAGCGCGTTGCGCTGCTGCCGCCGAAATCGGGAATGAGTTCGAGCGCATACGTACTTTCCTGATAACGTCGATCACCAGGAGCTTCGCTCCCAATTCGGGCCGGACACATATTCAGTTGCCTTCACTGCAACCCGAATTGCCGATGAACTTCACGACGGCCTACGCACCATATCGACGCTTCTACGAAGCGCATCAACGCGACATGGAATTAAGTATCCGGCCGTTGCGCACGAACACACGGGAAGCAGTCGGAAGAGCATCTCCATCACTCAGGAAGTTGGCTGAATTAGACGCAGCGCTTGAGACGATATTGCGTGACCGCGAAAGCAAATTGCTCCTGAGGGTGCCGGCGCTCCTTCGGCGACGCTTCGAGGAATTATTTAAAGAACATCAGCAACAGCTGACCGATAAACAGACATCGGAAGATCCGGCGGGCTGGATGCAGAAGGGCGGTTGGATGGCGCGTTTTTGCAACGAAATGCAAATGTTGCTGCTGGCTGAAGTAGAGTTCCGTTTGCAGCCGACGATGGGGCTCATCGAAGCATTCAGACAAGATACGCAATGAATAGACATTTATTTACGATCGCTTTTCTCCTCGGCGCACTTGGTGTGATCTGGATAGGCGCCGGATTCGCCAACTCGAGCATCCTGGCACTCCTGATGACGGCGGTCATCGGCGCGGTTTATGTGTTCGGCGCCTTCGAGCTGCGGCAATTCCGCCGGGCGACATCCACTCTGAACACGGCGCTTGCCGCAATCCCCGACAACCTGCCGGATCTCGACGACTGGCTGAACAGCGTGCATCCCACGCTGAGAAACCCGGTGCGGCTGCGCATCGAAGGCGAACGCGTCGGCTTGCCCGGACCCGCGCTCACACCGTATCTGGTCGGACTGCTGGTGATGCTCGGCATGCTCGGGACGTTCCTGGGGATGGTGGTCACTCTCAAGGGCGCTGTTTTTGCACTGGAAAAAACGACCGATCTCCAAGCGATGCGCTCCGCACTGGCCATGCCTATTTCGGGACTGGGCCTGGCCTTCGGCACCTCGGTTGCAGGGGTCGCCGCATCCGCGATGCTTGGCTTGATGGCGGCTCTCAGCCGCCGTGACCGAACCCAGGCGGCGCAGCTGCTGGACACCAGGATCGCCACGGTATTGCGGTCGTTCTCACTCAGCCATCAGCGCCAGGAAGCCTTCAAGGCGCTGCAACTCCAATCCCAATCCTTGCCTATGGTCGTCGACAGATTGCAGGCGATGATGACGCAGATGGAGCGCATGAGCCAGCAATTGAACCAGCGCTTGCTGAGCAATCAGGAAAGCTTTCACGACAACGTCAAAACCGTCTATACCGATCTGGCGTCGGCGGTCGACAACTCCCTACGCGAGAGTTTAAGCCGAAGCGCACAGGCCGCCGGCGAAAGCATCAAGCCGGTAGTCGAATCCGCGATGAGCGGGATCGCGCGCGAAGCGAAGCTGATGCAGGAGCGCATGGCCGAGACCGTGCAGGCACAGCTCCATGGACTTTCCGAAAGCTTCAGCGATAGCGCCGCCGACGTGGCAAAAACCTGGGCGGCGGCACTGAACAGCCATGAACAGGCCAGCGCCGGCATGGCCGCACAACTGGAACGCTCTCTGACTGCCTTCAACGAGACATTTGCGCAACGTGCAAACGCCCTCGTTGCGACAGTCGGCGAGACGTATTCCAGTCTTCAGACCGGTCAGGCGGAACGTGATGAACGGCAGCAGCATGCCTGGGTTGAATCGATGCAGGCCATGTCGGCTTCGCTCGCCGGCGAGTTGAAACAGTTGGGCGATCAGACGCTTTCTCAGCAGCAGAAGATTTGCGATACCTTGACGCGCAGCATGCAGGACAGCAGCGCACAGGCGCAGGCCGGCGCTCGCGAAACACTGACCGAAACAACGCGTTTGATCGCCTCCGCCGAAGACCTGATGCGTTCCCGCATCGCCGCCGAAGCGCAATGGCTGGAACAGCACCGCGAACGCATGGATCGACTGGCTGCCATGCTGCATACCGAGCTCGCTGCGCTCAGGAACGAGGAAGCCGCGCGCGGCGATGCCGCCGTTGAAAGCCTGGGGCAGTTGCAAACCGCACTCACGAGTCATCTGACGACGCTGGGTACTGCACTGGAGGAGCCGATAACCCGCCTCATCCATACCGCCTCGGAAGCGCCGCGCGCGGCGGCGGAAGTGATCGGTCAGCTGCGCCAGCAGGTGTCCAGCAGCGTTGCACGCGACAACGAGTTGCTTGAGGAACGCAGCCGCATCATGGAAACCTTGAACGGACTGCTGGATGCAATCAATCATGCATCGCTTGAGCAGCGCTCCGTCATCGACTCCCTGGTGGCGTCGTCGGCCGCGGTGCTGGATGCCGCCGGCACGGCGTTCTCCGAAAACGTCACCACGGAAGCGGCAAAGCTCGCCGACATCACCGCACACGTGACCAGCAGCGCCGTCGATGTCGCCAGCCTGAGTGAGGCTTTCGGTTTCGCCGTGCAATCCTTCAATGATGCCAATGAAAAGCTGATTGCCAACCTTCAGCGCATCGAAAGCGCCATGGACAAATCCATGTCGAGAAGCGATGAGCAGCTCGCCTATTACGTGGCGCAGGCGCGCGAAATCATCGATCTGAGCATGACATCGCAGAAGGAAGTGCTGGAAGCGCTGCGCCGGCTGCCTGCAAAGCAAGCGGCGTTCGCCGACGAGGATAGGTAATGGACGACAGCGATGCAGGTGTGGAACACACCGCACCGGTCTGGGCTGCCTTCGGCGACCTGATGTCGAGTCTTCTGGGCGCGTTCGTGCTGGTGCTGGTCGGTGTGGTGGGCGTCCAGATGGAACTGACATCGCATCTGGAAGACGAGGTGAAGAAACGCCAGATCGAGGAGCAGCGCCGCATGAGCCTTGAAAAAGCGCTCGCGGTTCCGCTGGCATCCGGGCGCATCACCTTGAACAACGGGCGAATCGGAATCAGTGGTCAGGTGTTGTTCGCGCTCAACTCGGATCAGCTGCAACCGGAGGGCCGTCAGCTATTGCATAGCCTGGTCACGCCGCTGCAGGCCTATCTGACGGCACGCGGCGAATTGCTCATGGTGAGCGGTTTCACTGACGACAAACCCATCCGGGGCGGCCCGTTTGCCGACAATTGGGAATTATCCGCCCAGCGCGCATTGACAGTCACCCGCACCCTGATCGAGGAAGGGATGCCTTCTTCCATGGTGTTCGCGGCCGCCTTCGGTTCCGAACAGCCGGTGATACCGAATGATGACGACGCCGCTCGGGCGCAAAACCGGCGGGTGGAAATGGCGCCCGTGCCCAGAACCGCCAACGCCAACAAGCCGCCTCATGAGTGAGCCGGATAAGAACGGCATTGCGGATGTGCCGGCATCGCCGGATGTCGACGCGCTGATCGATATGCTGCACGGTTTGGGCGCCGATCGTTTCGATCCGGTACGCCTGCGTTATGTCGAAGCGCTGGCCAGGCGCGCCAAGGAACATGGCGGAACGGTCGGGAACGTGTTGCAAGCCAAGCTTGTGCATGAACTGACAGCAATGACGAAACGCATTGATCAAGCAAAACGCGAGGCTACGAAAATCCTCGATCGGAGCCTGCAACAATATCCGCTCGCGGCCGGCGAACTTCAGCAAGCCTATGACGCCGGGGATTTCAAGGGATTGCAACGAATCATCGTCACGCTCACGAGCAATCAACAATGCGGGGCGCTGGCCGAGCTGGTGCGCGAGCTTGAACAGCAGTCCCCGGGACCTGTGGATATTCGTCCGGAAGAGAATGCCGGTTCGGCCCCCGAGCTTATGACCATACGCAATTTTCGCAATACCTGGTCGAAATTGAGTGTCGATAAGCAGGTGGCGCAGGCGCTCGAGCAAGGCCCAAGGAATGCCGGCCCCATCAATTCCCACATGCTGGTTCTTCGTTCCCTGGCGTTGATGCGCGAGATTTCACCCGACTATCTCAACAGGTTCATGTCCTACACCGATACCTTGTTATGCCTTGATCTGATCGAGAAAGAAAAGCCGGCCAACACAAAGAAGCCGCCGACGAAGGCGGCGAGGAAATAGTTCGGCATCCCGTAGGCGCTGCATGTTGTGGTGTATTTTTTGAGCAGCGGAAAAGCAAGCAGTATTCGTTCTAAAAAACAGACTAATCCCACGGGTAACATCGTCGCTTTACCCAATCTTCCGCATTTCTCCCAGCGGCCGGCAACCGGCCTTTTCTATTGGCATCAGGAAAACTAGCTGATGTTTGCAATGCGCTCCCGACCTCAAATCGATCATATGCTGCATGCGAGGAAGTTTTTGGTTAAGTCCGAGCATTCGATTTGACAAAATAGCTGCTGCCGCACATTTTTTGTCTGCTTTAATACATAAGCAGGGAATGGAAGTATGTGTAGTCGACTCCAAATCGGATTACAACTTTCGCTTCAGCTTGTGCGCCATCTCACTCCTCCCATTCGTTCAGCCGATAACTCTTCGGCTGCAACCAGCTTGTTGAATGCCCTGGACGGCACGCCGCTGCTTCCCAACTGCTATCCACCGGATCTGTCCGAGAGACACGAATTGCCGGGCGAAAATTCATATGCACAAAAAATGAAATCCCTACAGTTCGATTCAGTCCTGTTTGAAAGTAGCCCGGATTGCGTAAAACTTCTCGATCTGGGCGGGCACATTCTGGCCATGAACAGAAACGGCCGATGTGTCATGCAAATTGATGATTTCTGTCTTGTATCCAATCTGCACTGGGCCGCCTTGTGGCCCGAACAAAGCCATGCCGCGATACATGCGGCGCTGGATGCGGCACGCAACGGCGAACAGGGCCACTTCAATGCCTTTTGTCCGACGGCAAAAGGTACGCCCAAATGGTGGAACGTCATCGTAACGCCGGTTCGTGCCGCCAACGGAGAGATACAAAGGTTCCTCGCGGTGTCGCGCGACGTCACCACGGAACACCTCGCAAGGGAAGAGTTGAGGGAAAGCCGGGAACGGTTTGCGCTGTTGCTTGAATCGTCGGTCGAAGGCATTTACGGGATGGCGCAGGACAAGACCTGCACATTCATGAACAGGGCCGGTGCTGCCATTCTCGGCTATGCACCCGAGGAATTGATCGGCAAGCCGCTTCATCATCTGATTCATCATCATCATTCCGATGGCTCATACTATCCCGAGGAAGAATGCCGGCTTGCAAAAGCCGTTGCCGAGGGTGTTCCCGTTCGTATCGAAGATGAGGTTTTCTGGCGCAAGGATGGATCGCCGGTGGATGTTTCCTATTCCGTGGCGCCGATCATTCAGGAGGGCGCGCGCGCCGGTGCCGTTGTTACGTTTACCGATGTTACGCAGCGCAGGCGAACCGAGAAGGCCCTGCAGGCCAGCGAGGAACGGCTTCGCCTTGCAACCGGCGCCGCCAAGGTGGGCATCTGGGTATGGGATGTCAAGGAAGACCGGATGACGTGGGAAAGTGAGCTTCTGTACGATATCTTCGGGGTGCCGAAATCAGAGAAAGCGATCAATGTCGCACGGTTTCTCAGCGACATGCTCCACCCGGAGGATGTCGAACCGTACAGCCGGGCACTCAGGCAAACCGCCGAATGTGGAGCGCGATTGCACTACGAGGGGCGGTTTCATCGCCTGACGACTCGGGAACTGCGCTGGGTTGAATTCACCGGCTTGCCTTACCGGGTTGTCGATGGCAGGCCCGTGTCCATCATCGGGACGGCGGCCGATATTACCGATCGCAAGCTGGCGGAAGTCGCGTTGCACGAAAGCACGGAGCGTCTCGAAAAAATCCTCAGCCAAGCCGTCACCGGAGTCGTCCAGGTGGATGCCGCCGGTCGCGTTACGCTGGTGAATAAGCGGTACTGCGACATGCTGGGCTGCACGGAGGCCGAGCTGATCGGTGTTTCCGTCGAAGACGTTACGGCTCCGGATTCCATCAAGGAGACACGCGACGCCATCGAACGGCTGGCTGCCGGCGGTCCAGGCTTCGTCATCGATAAGCAGTACCGTCGCAAGGATGGGTCCTACCTGTGGGCGACGAGCAGTGTAAATGCACTTCGCAGTGAAGATGGCCAATATCAGGGTTTTGTCGCCATCGTGGTCGATATCACGGAACGCAAGCTCGCGGAGGCGAAGCTGAGGGATGCTGACCGCCGCAAGGATGAGTTTCTTGCGATGCTTGCGCATGAACTGAGGAACCCGCTTGCGCCGATCAGCGCCGCAGCCCAATTGCTGCAAATGGCAAGAATGAATGAGACGCGGGTGCTGCAAACCAGTGAGATCATCGCCCGCCAGGTTGAGCACATGACCAGCCTGGTGGACGACCTGCTGGACGTGTCCCGGGTCACGCGCGGCCTGGTGGAACTGGATAACGCGCCGTTGGAAATACGGCAGGTGATCGCCGATGCGGTGGAGCAGGTGACGCCCGTCATCCAGGCGCGCAGGCATCATCTCATGCTGCATCTGGCGCCGGAAACGACGATCGTCATGGGCGACCAGAAAAGGCTAGTGCAGGTTATTGCGAATCTCGTCAACAACTCCGCCAAATATACCCATGAAGGCGGCAACATCCTGGTAAAGACCGAGGTGCGCGAAGCGCATGTGCTGCTGGAAGTGACCGATGATGGCATCGGCATGGAGCCGGGCTTGGTCGCACGGGTGTTCGACCTGTTTGCACAGGCCGAGGTCACTTCCGACCGTTCTTCCGGCGGGCTGGGACTTGGACTTGCTCTGGTCAGAAGCCTTGTCGAGCTTCATGGAGGAACGGTAAAGTGCGAAAGCGCAGGCATAGGCAAGGGAAGTACGTTCACGATCTGCCTGCCGCGTCTGGTCGCATCGCCCAAGCCACACACCACCCGGCGGCCGCGACGATTGATGGATAACGAGACGAACTCATTGCGCGTTCTCGTTGTTGACGACAATGTCGACGCTGCGGTGATGCTGACGATGCTGCTTGAGTCCGCGGGCCATGAAGTGTTTGTCGAACATGGGTCGAAACGTGCTTTGGAGCGCGCCAAAGCCGAATCGCCCGATGTCTGTCTGCTCGATATCGGCTTGCCGGAAATGGATGGGAACGAACTGGCGCAACGGCTTCGCGCTCAACCGGAAACTGCGGATTCCGTTCTCATTGCCGTAACCGGATATGGGCAGGAAAGCGATCGCAAGTACGCGCTGGCTGCCGGCTTTGATCACCACCTGGTCAAGCCGGTCGATACCAATAAACTGGGCGAAATACTTAAGGATGTCAGCACGTCCAGGCGGACGCTCCATGCAAGCTGACCGTTGATTAATATGGAGTTGGTACAGGTTCGAACCGTACCGGGGCGCATATTTCCGTTCATCCTCGCACGTGAATGGTTGTTGGCTTGGTGAAGCCCCGCCTGAGTGCAAGTAAGTTCAGGAATGAAATGGCCGAGGCATCGAACTGATTTTGCTTGCAAGGAGGCGAAGTTGAAACGCATATCGGTGTATCAGGTCAGTGTCGAGTTCGGCGATTGCGACCCGGCCCAAATCGCGTACTTTCCGAATTTCTTCCGGTGGTATGACGCCTCGTCACGGAAGTTTTTCATCGACTGCGGAGTCGCCCCGTGGCGGGAATTGGAAAAGACAACCGGTATCATCGGCACCCCGGTTGTTGAAGCAAGTTCACGCTTCATACTGCCGACCAGCTATGGAGATACGCTGCACGTTCATACGAGCATTGACGAGTGGCGCGAGAAGAGCTTCGTCATGACCCATGCGCTTAGGCGTGAAGGAGAACTCGTAGCCGAAGGCCGTGATGTTCGCATCTTCGCCATCCGACATCCCGAGGACAGCGCTCGGATAAAGGCAGTGCCTGTACCGGAGCATATACGCAGGCTTTGCAGTTAGAAGAAGAAAGTAGCGCTTGAAAGAAAAAGCCCGCTTGAGAAGCGGGCTTCAAAATATGCGGCGACGATTTTAGTGCTTGGAAATTTTACGTTTGCGGGATACAGCAAAACCAAGTAATCCCAGACCAAAAAGGGTGATAGTCGCAGGCTCAGGAACCTTGGTCGAAACTTCATTTGCGACAAAAAATACTTTCTCAAAGTTTGTGCTGCCATTCAAACCGATAAAGTCGCCGATACGGTACCCGCCTGCGCCGTTTACGGTGTGCAGACACATTCTATTGGCGTTGTCACTACGTGTATCGCATTGGTTCAGTGCTACTCCGGCACCGGCGTTCGTGAAACCCCAGGACCAGTTCGGCGCAAAGTACCAATCGGTACCATTTGAATTATGCGTATTCTGTGTTCCAGTTCCGGTATTGAATGTCGCGTCATCAAAAGTGGTTTGGGCTAGCAATAATAGGGTATCTGAACCAGTCATGCGTCCGGCCATCATCAAGTAATCACCAGAACATTTCGAAAGTACATTTTCAGCAGAAGAGCCAATGAAAACATTCATCGTGGCTGAATAACATTGTGTCCATCCGCCGCCAAGGACAGTGGAAACAGAAACGCTCTGCTGGGGTCCGAAAGGATTGTAAACAGGGGCTGCGATTGCATTTGTGGCAAAGGCGAGCAAAAGCAGGGCTAACGGACGAATGACTTTCTTGAACATGGCGATCCTTCTCCAACGCATTAAAACTCTGTAAGGATGCACAAAATGTGCCATAAATAAATATTGTTATTAATCAACGTGTTATGTCTGTCGTTCGCCAAACAATCCTTTAACTGTAAAAATCTTCGACACAATCGCTGTTGAAACTTTTCAGCTCTTCAGATTCTGAAAGTTGGACTGAACTTGCTTTTGTCGGGGGGCAGCAGTCGGCGCGACCCATAAATATGGGCGCGACGATGACGTAGGTTTCTGGCCTCGGGTTCGAATCAACAGGAAAAGCGCGAGCACGGGAAGCCTGCCAATAAAACAAAAGGCTTACGCAAATTCCTCGCGTAAGCCCTTTATTTCTGGGTCATCACCCATTGGAGGCTATCTTGGAGTTCTCATACTGGACGGTAGGAATAATCTGCGTACTGGCATGAATTCGCCCTAAGCGCTCGACGGCTAAGTCCAAGATAATGATGAATCATCAGGACGCTATTCATAGGCGGCTTCTGTTCATGCCAATGCACTATGCATGTGCAGGGTAATCGACGCACTCTCCACTAGGAAACCACCTGTCTTCAAACCACAGACCTCCCGAATCGCATGACAATCGATCCGGAACATTCTTACCCGAGACAGCACCGACTAATTACTTTTCACCACTCTAAAGCTGAGGCTGGTTCTGCTTGAATTGTTGGCCGCATCGTAAGCAACTGCGGAGAGCGTATGGCTACCCGCAGGAACCGAATACATGCTCCACCGCCCGCGCAAAGAAGAGCCTAATGCATATCCTATCTGTCTACCGTTCAGTAGCAGCACAATCTTGGTTACCTGCTTGTTATCGCTTGCGGCGACATTCACCGACAGGAAGGTAGTCACGGTCGTGTTATTGGTCGGAGCAACAAATCGCACCGTAGGTGCAGTCACATCTGGCGCAGGTGTTGGCGACGGTGTTGGTGTTGGTGTTGGTGTTGGCGTAGTCCCCGCTTCATACGCACCGATATCGATCTTCCCGTCGTCGACGCGTGCTTCACTTTGCGCCGTGTGCTTGTACTGCCTGAAGGGCGCCAGCGCCACTCCGGATGTGTTTGAGGCGGGCGTCGATCCGGTGTTGATCATCGCCGAGCCGGCCGCCGGACGAAGGTCATAACCTGCGCGATTCACGAAAGCAGGTGTGAGGGAACGATAATTCGTCTTGTCTATCGCATTTGACTGCGTCGTGACAGTCCCGGTCCCCGCGAAAATATTATTCTGTAAAAGAATTGGCGATGTTACGCCACTGCCTACGGACACAAAAGTGCCGCGGGAACTGTCGTCATTCAGGAAGGTGTTGTTGACGACATAGAGCTCCTGCTTGGTATTGGTTGCACCCTCCACGCCGAAGGTCAACATCCCCGGGTTGTTGCTGATGGACGGCTGCTGAATGATATTGCCGATGACATAGGCGACGCCCGCATTCGGAAGATCGATCTCGTAGCTGGGAGCGCCAGGCTCCGTCGATCCCGTTTGCCCCGGTGCCAGGCTGGAGAAGCGGTTGTAGGTAATGGTGTTGGTCTGAGCGCGGGACTTCAGGTTATGTCCCACGTTTGCGTCATGCGAATAGTTTCCGGTGAAGACCAGGCTATTCACTCGGCCGATATAGAGGTTATGAGAGTAGCCGTCGCCGTAACCATTCCGTCCGAATTCACTGTTTTCGATGACGATGTCCGATACGCCGTCGTTATTGGTAAGTATCCCGTTCTCATTGTGATGAAGAAAACTGCGCCGCAGAGTCAGGTGCTTGCCATCAAGGCGAAGGGCCGCGCCATTGCGGTCGGGTACCTTGGCGCCAAACATCTCGACATTTTCAATCACGGTATTGCTGCCCTGGACCACCCAGATGCCTTTTCCCATCGCATTGCGACCGCCTGCGTCGATTTTCGGGCGTCCGTTTACGCCGCGAATGGTGAGGCCGTTACGCGCTATGCCGCAGACGTCGCCGACATAGCTCCCCGCAGCATCAATTTCGATGATGTCGTTGTCCGCAGCCGCCGCAAACGCTCTGCAAGGGGTAGAGAAGGGTTTGCCGGGACCAACCGCGAGTGTCGCTGCAAGCGCGGAAGTCAATGGACTCATGAACAACAAGGTGATCATTAGGGTAGATGGAGTGTGCATTCTTACAGGATGTTTGGCTATTTTCATCGCGGTACATTGAGAAGATTGATGGTAGACAGTGAAGTCCTCTAATGAGAAATATATGTCCATTGTTTCTCCACTAGGGAAAAAATTCTTGTAAGGAATTGTTATAGAGGGCTTGGATTGCCCGGTTATTCCTGCGATCGCTTGGTCAACAACGGTGAACGAGCGAGAGCGAACGGAGGATATGAATAATCATGAAAGGAAATAAAACAACGCTTTTCCGTTTCTCGGATTCAGTCGACAAGATCCGAAAGAGTGGTTGCAATTGATAGTCATGCTATCGACGCTGTGCCGCGCACAGAGCATGGTACTTCCCGGAGCGCAGCAGGGAGGGGCATGTCGACGTCAAATCAATCAGCAAGCAGGTCGGCGACCGTCAGGCGATGTTCAAGGTCGATTGCGACGGCACCTCGCACAAACCAATGGAAAACCGCCGTCACGACAATTGACTGGTGCTGGGCAATGGAAGAAACGGCGCGTGGACACCCAACGATCTTCGCCGTATCGGCGTCACGATGATGCAGGAGCCTGGTGTCGGACATGGCATCATCGATCGCTGCCAGATCCATGTACTGGCCGGCAATAAAGTTCGACGGCATTGCCTGCATCACACCTATGCGCAGGAAAAGCGTGACGCGTGGCGACTGCCAGGGAATCAGCTGACGTTGATTTTGAAACGGGAGAACAACGTAGTTTTATTTCGAATGCAGTAGCGGCTTCCCTCCCGTAACAGGTTTAAGGCGGTGCCACTGTCATGAACGAGCGTTGCAATTACAGCTCTTTAAATTACAGCTTTTTACAATGCATCCATATGGAGCATCGCTGCGCCAGTTGCGCAATTTTCCGATCCACATGCTGAAGATCGACCGGTTCTTCATACGGAAACTTGAATGCAAGGCGGAAGACCAGGCCATCGTCGAAGCCATCGTAGCGATGGGCAAGACACTGCATCTAACCTTCGTCGCCGAAGGCTTGGAAACCACCAGGCAGCAGGAAGTCCAGGGATACGATATCAGCAGGTCGATCTCCGCAGAGACGTTTGCCCTGTTTCTCCAACCAAAATGCAATCCGCCTGACTTGGCGAACGACGCCGGGATCAGCCTTACGGCAGGCTAGGGGCGCTTTTTGTGACGAGGTGCGCCAGCCGTATGGCTTCGTCTGTGTGCACCGGGAAAGCGCACTGCCATGCCAGCCGATTTCTGCATCAAGATAAGCGGCATCATCCACAGCAGAGCTCCGGCGGCATGGACTCCGTGCGCAGGCCCGCTTCCCTCGCACGGAGCCGCATGTGGGATCACATCCCGTCCGGCCTCGGGATTTCCGATCGCTTGGGCAGTGCCAGGACGACCGGCAATATCTCTTCCTCGTAAAGCCGAAATAATCTGCGCAGCTCCTCCATGGGGCTATCGTGGTCATCGATACGGAGATCGCACAGGGGGTATTCCTCTAAGCCGAACACCAGGACATTGGCGGAGCGCTCAGCCTGGCGGTCGCCGCCGGCCTCTGTGCCGGCCTGCAAACCAAGCATGAGCCTCTCGGCCAGGTCTAGGTGTTCCGTCTCTTGCATGGCTTGCATCGTGCGCTCCAGCACTTCCGGTCCGGCCAGGCGGTTGCCCTGTACGCTGATATTCGGTGCATTGAGGTGGCCTGCCCACAAGATGGTTTCCAATCCGGTCCATGCGGCAGTGCCGCCGAAGCGGTCAACGATACCCACCTGCCTGTTTTGCATGGCCGCATCCGTCTGCAGGACGCGTTGCAAGGCATCTTCGGCGGTGGCGCCCCGCTCCAGCAGGCGAAGCCCGTCGTATGCCAGATACGGGTTGGTCATTGCCTGGGACGCTATCGCGCCGACATTCGCAATCGCATGACAGGACAGCTTGCCGACGGATTGCGTGCCGGTGGCGGCCGCCACACCGATTTGTTGGGTGCGCCGGCATCGGGCGACGATTGAAAAGGTCATACATTCCTTTGCTTAACGGTAAATCGACGTGAAATTGCGATCATCATCCTATGAAAAAATTTTGCTGCGATCACAGCGCTTGCCGATGCCATGAGACCGGTTGCGGAACCCATCCGCGGGCCCTCGCTGGAACGAATTCTCCACAGGTTCGCTACCGTTCGCTCGGCATGGTGGTGCTGTCGTTGAGCACGTCCTGGACGTACAGCATCGCGATCAGGACATACACGCATGCCGCCAGCGGCGTTGCCAGTGTTATGCCGAGCAGTCCGAAGAAAATGCCCATGAACACTTGAACCGTAATGGTAAGCGCCGGTGGCAGGTAGACGGTGCGGCGATCGACAAACGGCGTCAATAAATAGCTTTCGGCCAGTTGCAGCACCACGTAGAAAAGCATCGTATACAGAGCCAGCGTCGGACCTTGTGAGAACGCGATCAGGACCATCGGGATGCCGGCGATCAAGGGGCCGAGGTAAGGGATGAAGTTCAGCAGACCCGTTATCAAGCCAAGAGTCACCGCAAGCGGGACTCCCAGCAGGCCTAATGCCAGGCTGGTGGCGGTGCCAACGATGATCATGCCGATCAGTTTGCCGATCAGCCACAGCTTGAGCGTGTCGCCTATTTCATATAGAACCTCCCTTGCGCGATTGCGGCGACGGGGCGGAAAGAGCTTCAAAAAGCCGTTCACATATAGGTGGGGTTGCGCGGCAAGATAGACGCCGACAAACAAGACAATAGTCAGCTTCGCCACAAAGGTGAACATTCCGGAAAAAACGATTCGCGCCTGATTCAAGATCTTGGAGAAGCCGGGGAGCAGCTCCTGAGCGGGCGGCATGCTTTGCGTCAGACCGCGGAACCATTCATATCCCGACAGATATGCGATAAGCCTTTCGACCGAATTCGGCAGCGTGGTCATCAGCTCCGCGCCCTGCGCCGATATGCGCGGGATCAGGAAATAGCCGCCCAATCCGGCTGCGATGCCGATCAGAAGGAGCACGGTAGGCAGAGACAGCTTGGGCGGCAGCTTGAATCGTTGGACCAGGAGATTGCTGGTGCCGCTCAAAAAGACGGCGACCAGGATGCTGGCGAATACCAGAAGCAGGATGTCGGAAGCCAGCCATAGCGTGACGATTGCCAGAAGGAAGAGCGCGCCGAAGGCGTAGAAGAGGGTGATGGCGAGCAGCAGAGACCGGTTTACCCCTCCGGATTCCTCCACATTTACCTGCCTGATCTGCTGGGTTTCATCGTTCTCTGCCATGAGTCATGTCATCCCATATTGTTTCTTGTTCTGCACAGCATTGCCTATGCAAACCGGTCGGATAGTGCGATGCCGGCCAAACAGGATGATGAAGAGGCGGAAAGAGTGATCCTCCGTTCGGCGACATATCATGCGGCCGAGAGCGCGAGCCAGGCAATGATTTGCGATACATGCGTAAGACCCTGCGGG
>NZ_DASZBA010000220.1:0-5382 GCF_035944575.1 Noviherbaspirillum sp. | reverse complement strand
GAACGCCAGGCGTCTCTCCGGAAACATCGCCAGCTCTTCATTTTTTTGCGCGGCTTCACAAATTTCGCCGTCCACAATACGAAGCGGGAAGAAATTCGACGAGTCGTTGATTTACGTCGAGACACAGGTTCCGCGACCTTCTCCTGTCTCCCGAGGCGCCACTTGATGGCATGGACTTTGCGATTGCTTTCGTACGCTACATAACCAAGGAGATCACTATGCCACGCAACGCAGCTTCCAAGACTTCCGCAAAGTCCAGCTCTGCCAAAGCCGCTCCCAAGACGACAAGCAAGGGAGCACAGGATTTGCTCGAACTGCTGAAAGAAGACCATAAAAAAGTCATCAAGATGTTCGATCAATTCGAGAAGATGAAGGAAAAGGAAGACGACGACCAGGAAGCCAAACAGCTTCTGGTGGAAACCGCTTGCGCCGAACTGACCATCCATGCGCAACTCGAGGAAGAGCTTTTCTACCCGGTGCTGCGCGAAGCCATCGACGATGAGGACATGCTTGATGAAGCGGAAGTCGAACATAACACCGCCAAGCAGCTGATTACCGAACTGGCAGCCATGCAGCCGGGCGACGAACTGTACGACGCAAAATTCACCGTGCTGGGCGAGTACGTGAAACATCACGTGCAGGAAGAAGAGAAGGAAATGTTCCAGAAGGCCAAAAAGGCAAAGCTCGACCTCGTCGCGATGGCTGAGCAGGTCATGGAACGCAAGATGGAACTGCGCGAAGAACTTGGACTGGACGCCGAAGAGGAAGATGAAGACGCCGAACCGGCACCCAAAAAGACGTCCCGCAAGAATGTGCATTGACGACGCGGAGATCGACGCCTTGCCTTCCACCGCATGAGACCGCGCCGGCCCTCATGATGGTGCGGTTGCCCCGATCAGCCTTGCAAGCCCGTATCCGCCTTTGCATCGGCGGTGGGAACAGGAGCGTGACTGACCAAGTTGTTATGTGAATCGCCGATGCGGCATGCTTGCCGCATCGATCCCCAGTCAGAAACCAAGAGAAGAAAGGCGCTACGTGACTTTATTGGATGAAGACATCGGTATCGGCCATGTCAAATCAACCCATGCAGTGGATATTTTCGCGTTCGTTGAAGCGAAGGAAGTACCCTTTCTGTATTTTGAGACACCGTATTACCTGGCGCCCGCACCCGGCGGCGAGAAGGTCTATGCGGTGTTGCGCGAAACATTGCATCGCACCAAGAAGATTGGCATCGCCCACGTGGTGATCCAATCGAAACAGCACCTCGCGGTACTGACGCCGCGCGGTCCGGCGCTGGTGCTGAATACCCTGCGCTGGGCCGGCGACATCCGGGCTCTCGGCGGACTGGATTTCCCCCCGGAAGACATCGAGACCGTGGATGTGACGGAAGAGGAACTGGAAAACGCCGCCGAACTGGTGGAGAGCATGACCACCACTTGGGATATCAGCCGGTACACCGATGCCGTCGATGCCGATGTCCTGAGGGCAATGCAGTCTTCCGGCACGAGCAAGGGATCCACCGGCATGCTGCTGGCGTCGGTCGAAAATGACGACGACGATGACGACCTCGAGTTGACCGATGACGACCTCATCGGCATTCTGCGGCCCAGCATGCATACGCCTCTCGGCGGCGCCAGACGCGCACGAAGCGCGCACCAACCGGTGCGGCAGGGACGATCCCACAGGCAGCGAAGACCGCTTTAACCGGCACATCGCCGGCGTCCCTTTCCCGCGGTCCGTCTTCTGCTGAGCGCGGGACCCCATTCCAGCTGCACCATGGCCGCATGCCGCTTCATCTGACGGCATGCGGACATGGCGCGGCATCAAAGAACGATTATCCGCCAGTCCAATTGCGGCAGCCAGCGCTGCAGGATCTGATAGACGTCGCGGTCGAACCGTGGCTGGCTTTGTCGAAGCAGTGCCGTGGCATCGGTAAGTGTGTTGACCGTACCGAGATAAGCCCAGCAATCGACGATGTGCAGCGCGTCACCCTCGCGGATTGCGATCGCGCCGCGAAACGGCCAGGGCTGAAGGCGCCATCCCTCCAGCGCCGCCGCCACGCGCTCATTATGGGATGCCAGGCTTTCGCGTCCCGCGCAGGCGCCGCTGCATTTGCCGACCTGGCTGGCGAAGCAGGGCTTGCCTGCTTTTCCCTTCTCCAATCCGAGCAGCACATGACACAGCATGTGTGCATCGGCGATCGCACGCAACGCATCGCCTGCCTTGCGCGGACTGACGAAAAGTCCAAACAGATTCGGGTCGTAACCGAAGAACAGATCTTCGGTGGTCGTCAGCACCGGCAAAAGCCTGCCTTTGTTCGGCAGCAACCGCCAGGAGCAAACCTCGTCATTCTGGCGAAGCTGCCGGTTGTACGCCGGTTTCAGCTCCTTGACCAGCTTTGCCTCCAGCAGCAGCGCCCCGAGCTCTCCCGGGGTTTCGCGCCATTCCACGCGCTCGATCTGCTGGCTCATCTGCTGTTCCCTGGCCGACATATGGTCGCCGCTGAAATGCGCCAGGACGCGGCGCCGCAGATCGTTGGACTTGCCAATGTACAACGGCAGGTCGTTTTCACCATAAAACAGATAGACGCCATGGCTCGACGGTATCGACTCGATCTGCGAGGGGTCGAGTTTGGATGGCACCGTCGGACGGTTCAACAGCTTGGCCATCGCCTCCTCGATCGCATCGACCGTATGCTCATCGCGCAGCTTTTGCCAGAACTGCCAGATGAGTTGCGCGTCTCCCAGCGCGCGATGGCGTTCCGTGACATTCAGCCTGTGCCTTTCCACCAGCGAATCGAGATTGTGCCGGGCCAAACCGGGAAACAGCTTGCGCGACAGCCGGACGGTGCAAAGCACCGGAGGATGGAATTCATGTCCGGTCCGGCGGAATTCGTTTTTCAGGAAGCCGTAGTCGAAGCGGGCGTTGTGAGCGATGAACACCCGGTCCGCAAGACGTGCCGCGATGTCGTCGGCGACCGCTGCGAAGCTTGGCGCATCGGCCACCATTGCATTGGTAATGCCGGTGAGTGATTGGATGAACGGGGGTATGGGCATGCCGGGATTGACCAGCGTGCTCCATTCCCGCACGCCGTCGGCATCGACTTCGATGATGCCGACTTCGGTGATGCGGTCGTCCGCCGCTGCGCCGCCGGTAGTCTCCAGGTCGACGAATGCGAGGCGGGGGTAACGGGGCGTAACTGGCATGGCCGGATGAAATTGAACGTCAAGCTCGATGGCGGCTTGTCTCTGCAGCATAGACAACGGCGGTTCATGTTCGTTGATCTGCCACCGGCACGGGCCGGTCGTTTTCCACAGCGCACGTCCGGCGAGCGTCGGAAATCCGGCATATAGGAAGCCGCATCCCGGTGGAAATCACTCCACGATTTTTCCCCGCAGCGCCTTTACCTGGCCGCGCATGCTCTTGCCTTCAAGCCGCCGCTTCTGCGAGTTGCGCGTCGGACGCGTCGGCCGCCGCTGCACCGGCGTCACTGCTACGCTATCGATCAGCGCCTGCAAGCGCTGCAGCGCCTCTTCCAGGTTCTTCTCGCGGCTCCGATGGGTCTGCGCCTTCATGACGACCACGCCTTCGCTGGTGATGCGCTGATCCCGCAGGGCCAGCAGACGCTTCTTGATCTCTTCCGGCAGCGAGGACGCGCGGATGTCGAAGCGCAGATGGATCGCGCTGGATACCTTGTTGACATTCTGCCCGCCCGCGCCTTGTGCCCGTATGGCGGTGAACTCCACCTCGTTTTCCGGCACGAAAATCATGCGGCCTCCCCATGAATGCGTGGACGTGCAAACGCGCCGGCAGGAAACCACTTCCTGCCGGCGCGGCACTGCTTATGATGAAGCGAGTGAGGCGGAGACTTAGGCAGCCTGACGCTCCAGGAACTGCACGTTATCGCCGTTGATCTCGATCTTGCGCGGCTTCAGCGCTTCAGGAATCTCGCGGGCGAGTTCGATATTCAGCAAGCCGTTCTCAAGCTTGGCGCCAACCACTTTGACGTGATCCGCGAGCTGGAAGCGATGCTCGAAGTCACGGGCGGCGATGCCGCGATGCAGGAAGGTACGCTTGCCCTCTTCCTTCACTTTGCGTCCGGTGATCTTGAGCGTATCGCGCTCGGTCTCGATCTCGAGTTCGGAGCGGTCGAAGCCGGCGACAGCCATGGTGATCCGGTACTTGTCTTCACTGACAAGCTCGATGTTGTACGGCGGGTAGCTGGGCTGCGATTCGGCGCGCTGCGCTTCGTCGAACAACTGCGCGAGACGGTCGAAACCGATGGCGGAACGATAAAGGGGAGAAAAGTCGAAATTACGCATGTTAAATATCCTCATAAAAGTAAGCGATATGTTCTGGCGGACCTCCATTGAGCATCCGCTGGTTGGGATATAGGAATGCCTCCATCGCTTTTCAAGAGGTTTATATGCGAATAAAAAATATTTGCAGAATTTCAATACTCAGTTGGTGTCCGGCGACGCCGGATCGCCATAGAAGGAATGCGCCTCCGCCACCCAGGTCGGGTCTGCCATCGACGGCCAATGATCCTTGTCGAAGCCGGGTGCGTTCTCCAGCCGGTCACGGGCCGCGTCCAGCACGAAGCACTCGCGCTCCGCATCCAGCACCAGGGCGTCCCAGGGAATGGCGAACAACTTGTCGCCCAGGCCGAGAATGCCGCCGAACGACAGCACGGCGTAGGCGATGCGGCCGCTCGGCACGTCGAGCATGATGTGGCGGATCTCGCCGAGGTCTTCGTTTTGGAGGTTGACGACCCGGTTGCCCTGCAGGGTGTCGGCGGCCATGACTTGCGGGCCCGGGCCGGAGAATTCGGGACCGCCGCCGATGATGCGGGTGGTGGCGGAGGGGAAGGATTTCAGGTTGGGCATGACGGCGCTCTTTTCCCTAATTAAAAATTAGTTTGGATTGGCTTCCCATCACAAGCAGGAAGCACAGGAATTGCACAGTTTGAGTTATACAACCCTTGTCATTCCCGTGCAGGGTTTTACAGGGGGGAATCCAGAATTGCAGAGTCTCTCCGGTGATACGACGCTTCTGGTTCTCCGAAGAGACTTGACGGGACTGGCCCCGGCGGGCCACTTCCTTTCTTTGCTTCGCCAAAGAAAGGAAGCAAAGAAAGGCGCCCCCCAGTCGACGCCCGCTGCGCGGGTTCCCAAAAGCAGGCGCACTGAAACGGGAAGCGAAATAAACTCGCCTGCGGCTCAGACAGATTTCGCTTCTTTATCCGTTTCAGCACACCTGCTTTTGGCGTCGCCAGCAGGGGAGAACTGCGCATCCCATCCCCACCCTGGCCCTCCCCTTGCAGGGGAGGGAATCCTCCGTTCTTTACTTTGCCGCTAGCGATGATGATTTAAACGCTCCTTT
>NZ_DASZBA010000219.1:0-14260 GCF_035944575.1 Noviherbaspirillum sp. | reverse complement strand
AGTCCGAGTCGGGCGGCGCGACGCCGAAATGCTGCTGAAGCTGCTCGCGGCTGGAGGGGCGGTAATTTGAGCACATGATCTGATTCTACTAATCTTGGATTGGAATCGCTGGACAGTATTGGTTTTGCATCGCGCACAAAGAAGATGACTGTTGGCAGTATTTGCGGTTTAATTGTCAATTTTGTAATGCAGTGCGCTCTACATGGAACCAAGGAGCGCAAATGCTTGTGCCGACAATACTGGTGCTCCAGTGGTACAAGCCTTTCAAAAATTGCGGTGCCATGTTCGCCGCTTTTGTTTACAGGAAATCGGGTCCGGACGTCCATGAAAAAAACAATCATCGGTGCTCTTTTCATCATACTTCTCGCAGTCGGCGGCTACTTCGGATTTCAACAATACCGAGTGCTACAGGTCTTGCATACGCTAAAGCCGACGGTGCAACTTGCGTCGGCGTACCTGGACGAGTTCTATGCGCTTGAAAAGAATTCCGGAGATTTGACCTTGGCAGAGTACGACGAGAAGGCAAATGCGGCGGTGGACGACTTGGAAAAAAAGCTCGCCGAGCTGAAAAACCGCACCGGGCAGGGGCATGAAGAGCTTTATTCAATGGTTGTCACGCATGTGGAAACATCCCGGCAATCGATTCGCGAATTTTCCGCATTCGCCCGTCTCCGCATGGATCATGAATTCGCCAAAGAAGCTGCGGATACGTCCGTTTCAAAGCTTCATACCTCACGCAACCACCGGGAGTTTAAATATGCGAGGTCAAATGCCGGAGCCGCCATCAAGGATTTAAAAGAAGCGCGACTCAAAAGCGAAAAATCATTTGCGTTGGTTTATGCGTCAGCCGCCCAGGTCAAATCCCAACGTCATGTCCTTCAAAATCGTTTCGGCACCAAGTCAGTGGTATCGAAGGATGGACTAGACTATATTTTGAACAAATACTCCGGCGAGCCAGGGAAGAATCCCGCATAACCGGATCCGAGGGTCATGCATGTTCGTTTGTGCCGGTTCACATCATATTCCGGCGAGCCCGGTAATTTACGATCAGGAGGGTCGTGGCATGAACGGCAGATATGGAAATCGTCCCCTATCAAACTGCCCAAGCGGGCACATCGGATGCCTGACTGAAGTCGCGTCGCGAACACATCAGGTTGTGTCCGCTGCCTGCTCCTGAAGGCGGGGTTCAAAGCGTCCTTGCAGTCAATTTCTATTTTCGGCCAGTTCCGATGTAAGGCGTAAGTGTTAGGATAGCGACTGAGCTGCCCTCCCAGGTGCTCATATGTAGTTCTCCTGCAGTACAGATCCCGCAGCGCGTCAACGCTGCGGGATTTTTTATGCGCCTTTGGCGCAGGTGCTTGGTATTGCGAAAGGGGATTGGAGCGGCGGCCTACGGGGGAACGCCGGAGCAGCGGCGGTCTTTGGCGCTCAAAGGGTTCTGTTTCGCCGGAGCTGTCCAAAAAGCAAAAAGCCCAGTCCGAGGAACTGGGCTAACGCGTTGATTTCTTTGGGGTGGCCGACGGGACTCGAACCCGCGACAACAGGAATCACAATCCTGGACTCTACCAACTGAGCTACGGCCACCATTGAAACATTGATTGCACAGATGCTTACTGAGCAAGCCGAGCATTATACAAAATCCATGGCGTGCTGGCAAATTCGTCTGTGTATTAATTTTGCGCATCTATCCGGGCGATCGACGGATGTAGTTTCAGCAACGTCGAGAATGCGTGCATGAGCGAATTCTCGCTTCCGGTCGTGAAGGCAGCGATTGGGAATTCACTGTTATTGGTACGCAAAAGTTCTTGAGACTCAAGCAGGCGAACCAACTGGCGGGCCACCGGTTCGCCTGTATCGATGATGGTCACCGGATGCGATGCGCTGCGACCAGCGATCTCCATGATCAACGGCTGCACGAAGGCATAATGCGTGCAGCCGAGAACGATCGTGTCGGCACCTTGTGCAAGCAGCGGCTCTACATAACGCCGTACAAGCAAGACGGTGGCCGCCGACTGCAACTCGCCTTTTTCAATCTGATCGGCAAGGCCGACGCAGGGCTGCGCAATGAAACGCGCACCGGTCGCTGCTGAAATTTGCGCATGCAAAGCGGCAAACTTCACGCTGGAAAGCGTGCGGACCGTCCCGAGAACGCCGACGATGCCAGTCGCGCTGGCCGCCGCAGCCGGCTTCAGGCCCGGCTCGACACCAACCACCGCGAGCGAAGGATACCGGCCACGCAATGCAGTTATCGCTGCGGCTGTGGCGGTATTGCAAGCCACTACCAACGCCTTGATGCGCTGCTGCACCAGGAACCCCGCAATCGCGAGCGAGCGGGCAACGATCATATCCTCCGTCTTGTCACCGTAAGGAGCAAAGCCGGAATCAGCGAAGTACAGCAAACGTTCATGCGGCAGGCAGGCATGAATGTGCCGCAGCACCGACAAACCACCGATGCCGGAATCAAAAACGCCGATGGCATCCATCGGCGTCGGGGTGACTGCAGAGTGCGTCAAATCAGGCTGTGGTAACCGGAATCTTGCCGATGGTGGCGGCAATCTTCTCTTGCCATTCCTTCGGACCGGTGTTGTGCACCGAGATGCCGTTGGAATCGACCGCTACCGTGACCGGCATATCCTTGACGTCGAACTCGTAGATCGCTTCCATGCCCAGATCGGCGAAGCCGACCACTTTCGCACCCTTGATCGCTTTCGACACCAAATAAGCCGCGCCGCCGACTGCCATCAGGTAGGCCGACTTGTGCTTCTTGATGGATTCGATCGCGACCGGGCCACGTTCCGCCTTGCCCACCATCGAGATCAGGCCGGTTTGTTCCAGCATCATGTCGGTGAACTTGTCCATCCGCGTTGCCGTAGTCGGACCTGCGGGCCCGACGACCTCATCGCGCACCGGATCGACCGGACCGACGTAATAGATCACGCGATTGGTGAAGTCGACCGGCAGCTTTTCGCCCTTGGCCAGCATGTCCTGAATACGCTTGTGCGCGGCATCGCGGCCGGTCAGCATCTTGCCGTTCAGGAGCAGCGTTTGGCCCGGCTTCCACGAGGCGACTTCTTCCTTCGTCAGTGTGTCGAGATCGACGCGCCTGGACTTCTCCGTATCCGGCAGCCACTGCACATCCGGCCAGTTCGACAGTGATGGCGGTTCGATGTAAGCGGGGCCGGAGCCGTCGAGCACGAAGTGCGCATGGCGGGTCGCGGCGCAGTTCGGAATCATTGCCACCGGCTTCGATGCCGCATGCGTCGGATGCATCATGATCTTCACATCCAGAACCGTGGTCAGGCCGCCGAGGCCCTGCGCGCCAATGCCGAGCGCATTGATTTTCTCATGCAGTTCGAGGCGCAGTTCCTCGGTCTTGTTCTGCGGGCCGCGCAGCTTCAGTTCGTACATGTCGATGTCTTCCATCAGCACCTGCTTCGCCATCAGCATGGCGCGCTCGGCAGTGCCGCCGATACCGATCCCAAGCATGCCCGGCGGGCACCAGCCGGCACCCATGGTTGGCACTGTCTTCAGCACCCAGTCGACAATGGAATCGGAGGGGTTGAGCATCACGAACTTGGATTTGTTTTCCGAGCCGCCGCCCTTGGCCGCGACCTGTACGTCCACCGTGTTGCCCGGCACGAGTTCCATGTGCACTACCGCAGGCGTATTGTCCTTGGTGTTCTTGCGCTCGAACTGCGGATCGGCGACGACCGATGCACGCAGGATATTATCCGGATGGTTGTAGCCGCGCCGGACACCTTCATTGACGGCGTCGGTGATCGAGCCTTTGAAGCCTTCAAAACGCACATCCATGCCGATTTTCAGGAACACGTTGACGATACCTGTGTCCTGGCACAGCGGCCGGCGGCCTTCGGCGCACATGCGGGAGTTGGTCAGGATCTGCGCAATCGCGTCTTTCGCGGCCGGGCTTTGCTCGGTTTCGTAGGCGCGTGCGAGATGCTGAATGTAGTCGACCGGATGATAGTAGCTAATGTACTGCAGCGCGGCGGCAACCGATTCGATGAGATCTTCCTGCTTGATGATGGTCATGAATTTTCCAGTTGAAACAATAAATTAGGTTGTTTTGATGGGTAATGGTGAGGCTCGCCTGCCATGTGACGAAATCAGTGGAAACTTTGTATTGAACGCGAATCGCGTCATCTCACACACAAGAGGGGTACAAGCTTGAACAGCATTGGGTATAAAACCCGACCAAGCCGGCTCTTTAGGCTAGGCAGCGCACGATAAGCAACCTCTTATTTTACCTCCGTACCAGCCTGACTGGCTTCCGGGCAACGTGAATCTGTTTGCGGCGAAATCCGGCGTTCGCGTCGGGAAATCAACGAGATGTTTGCTGTTCAGTGGAATCTTGTCGCTGCGTTCCCCCTTCTTGGTTTTGCTTTCAAATCTTTATATGGTCAAAACACGTTTTCCATATCACCTCCATTGCAAATCATGCAACGGCACCATTTTTTATTGTCCAAGACATACTTCGAATATTCCGCTTAAAACCCAGAACTTAAGCGAGTCAAAGATCTCATATAAACGTTTCAGGTTACGTGTATGCGACATATTGCCGTCGCAAAATTGACTCTCACCTTCAGAGGAAGAAATGAAAGCGAACAGACGAACCTTCATGATCAAAAGCGCCACGCTGGTTTCAGGCCTGGCAATCGGCAAGCTTGCAAATGCAGCGGATGCGCCGAAATTGTCCGAGACAGATCCTCAAGCCCAAGCTCTCGGATACAAGGACAATGCAAAAGCCGTAGATAAGAAAAAATTTCCGAAATATGCGGAAGGGCAGCTTTGCTCGAATTGCCAGCTATATCAGGGGAAGGCCACCGATCCGATGGCGCCTTGCGCAATCTTTGGCGGCAAGCAGGTTGCAGGTCCGGGATGGTGCAGTGCGTGGGTAAAGAAAGCGTGATGCAAGAAGCATAAATCTGCGTCTTTGAAAAACGCAATTGGCCGGGAAGTGCAGGCTCCGATGCCGGGTGCAAACCCGACACCAGGAGCCCCGGCAAAAATGCGCTTAGTCCCTCAGATCAGCCGGCACCTTGCCGCCATTCGCCGCCAGCTTATTCATTACCTGCTTGTGTAGCCAGATATTCATTGCGGCGGAGTCATTTGTGTCGCCGCCATATTGCAACTCCTGGGCAAGCTCTTTGCGCGCAGCAAGACTGCTATCGAGATCCAGCAACTTGAGCAGGTCGACGATCGATGTGCGCCAGTTGAGTTTCTGGGGGTTATTCCTGGCCATATTGTTCAACACTGCTTCCACATCGACTTCAGCGGCAGGCGCTTCGGCGGAGGCAGCCGCTCCAGACGAGGCAACTTGCGGCTCTGCCGCAGTGGCTGCGGGAGCCTGTGCAGTGGTTGCCGTCGGTGTCGTGGCAGCGGCCGGGTTCGAACCGGCACGGGACGGAAAGATTTTGCTGAAAATATTGCCTAGCATACCCATGAGTATCCTCCTGATGGTAAAGAATTGTTAAATTACCAACGTAGGAGATTTGTTCAGGGTAAAAGTTCAAGCGATACGCAGGGGATGCAGCAGGAATCAAAGCGCTCAAGCGCGTGCCTGCGAAGCCGTTTTACGAAGGATGGCAGTCTGCCGCGAGTCGTTCAAATCGAAGCTGCCAACCTTCGGTGGCAAGGCGCCCCCAAATTGTCGGCGGCAAGTTCAAGGCCGCCTGGGAACAGCGAGGTCGCAACGAATTGGGAGAAGCGGAAATGGACATGGTCCATTTCCGCTTCTAGTGTCAATGTGGATTCTTGATGTTGCTTGCGTGGCTGTGCGTACCTGCCATGATGCGGTCGCTGTACGCAATCGCAATGGCGGAGAGCAGGAATACCACGTGGATGCCGGTTTGCGCGATCAGGGTCTTCTCGTCATATGCGGCGGCATTGATGAAGGTCTTCAGCAGGTGAATGGACGAGATGCCGATGATCGCCGTCGCCAGCTTCACTTTCAGCACTGAAGCGTTCACATGCGATAGCCACTCCGGCTGATCGGGATGGCTCTCCAGGTTCATGCGCGAAACGAAGGTCTCATAACCGCCGACGATAACCATGATCAGCAGGTTGGAAATCATGACCACGTCGATCAGGCCAAGTACCACCAGCATGATGGTTGTTTCGTTCAGCTTGGTGGGCTGGATTGCGCCGGGTATGGCGACGGCATCGAGAATGTGCTTGAGGGCATCCTGGTTGCCGACAGCGGCGCCGATCAGGTAGTACAACTCGGCCCAAAAGTTATAAACATAGACGCACTGGGCAAGAATCAGTCCCAGGTACAGCGGCAACTGCAGCCAGCGGCTCATGAAGATCAGGTTTGGCAGCGGCCTGATAGGCTTCTTGATATCGGGTGTGGAAGTGTCGTTTAGCTTCATTGGGAATGAGTGATGCGGAAGGGAAATGGAACCCCGGCATTTTACACTTGCCGGGGGATTTTTCCGCACGCATCATCTATCGAGGCAGCGGTATCCATTGCCGGCAACGGCCGGCATGATAAACCGCAAACAATGCCTTTCGGTAGAGGCTATAACTAGAATTCGGGCAAGACGAATGTGCACCGGTTTTGAGCGCGTCAATCAACAGTCAATCGCGATTGCGAGCCGAGCAATGGCAATGCAGATCCTTGTGCCGGACCGGATTATCCAAGTGTAAGGCCCGAGTAAGTGTAAAAGCTTATCTTTGCGTCAAGTTAAATCCTCAGCAGGAGATTCCCATGGCCGAGATAGAAGCACTCAAGCAGGAAAGCCGTATTTTTCAGCCGCCGCAGGCTTTCGTAAGCAATGCCGCCATTTCGGGCATGGATGCATACAAGGCCATGTGCGCTGAAGCCGAACGCGACTACGAAGGATTCTGGGCTCGCCTCGCGCGCGAGAACCTCGAATGGCATCAGCCATTCAGCAAAACGCTCAATGAAGCGAACGCGCCTTTCTACAAGTGGTTCGAGGATGGGCAACTCAACGTCTCCTATAACTGCCTCGACCGCAATCTGCATAACGGCAACGGTGACAAGACCGCCATCCTGTTCGAAACCGATGATGGCAAGGTCACGCCCATTACTTACCGTGATTTGCATGGCCGCGTATGCCGCTTCGCCAACGGCCTGAAATCGCTTGGCATCAAGAAAGGCGATCGCGTCATCATCTACATGCCGATGTCAATTGAGGGCATCGTCGCCATGCAAGCCTGCGCCAGGATAGGCGCTACGCACTCCGTCGTCTTCGGCGGCTTCTCCGCCAAGTCGCTGCAGGAACGCATCATCGACGCAGGCGCGGTCGCCGTCATTACTGCCGACCAGCAGGTGCGCGGCGGCAAGCAGCTGCCCCTGAAAGCCATCGTCGATGAAGCCATCGGCATGGGCGGTTGCGAAGGCATCAAAAATATCGTCGTCTATCAGCGCACCGGCGCCGACATCCCGATGCAGCAGGGGCGCGACCGGCCGATGCAGGACGTGGTGGCGAATCAGTCCGACACCTGCGAACCGGAATGGGTCGACGCCGAGCATCCGCTGTTCATCCTCTACACCTCCGGCTCCACCGGCAAGCCCAAGGGCGTCCAGCATTCCTCGGCCGGTTACCTGCTGTGGGCGGCGCTAACGATGAAGTGGACCTTCGACATCAAACCCGCCGACATCTTCTGGTGCACCGCCGACATCGGCTGGGTCACCGGCCATACCTATATTGCCTATGGCCCATTGGCAGTCGGCGCCACGCAGATCGTCTTCGAAGGCATTCCCACCTATCCCAATGCGGGACGCTTCTGGGACATGATCCAGCGCCACAAGGCCACCATCTTCTATACCGCCCCTACCGCCATTCGCTCGCTCATCAAGGCCGCCGATGCCGATGACAAGGTGCATCCAAAAGGCTTCGATCTGTCCAGCCTGCGCCTGCTGGGCTCGGTGGGCGAACCGATCAACCCGGAAGCCTGGATGTGGTATTACCGGAATGTCGGCAATGAGCGCTGTCCGATTACCGACACCTTCTGGCAAACCGAAACCGGCGGCCACATGATCACACCCTTGCCGGGCGCCACGCCCATGGTGCCGGGTTCCTGCACGTTGCCATTGCCGGGCATCATGGCCGCGGTGGTGGATGAAACCGGGCATGACTTGCCGAACGGGCAGGGCGGCATCCTGGTCGTCAAGCGTCCTTGGCCATCGATGATCCGCACCATCTGGAACGACCCGGACCGGTTCAGGAAAAGCTACTTCCCGGAGGAACTTGGCGGCAAGACCTACCTTGCCGGCGACGGCGCCATCCGCAACGAGACCACCGGCTACTTCACCATCACAGGCCGCATCGACGATGTGCTCAACGTCTCGGGCCACCGCATGGGCACGATGGAAATCGAATCGGCGCTGGTAGCCAACCCGATCGTTGCCGAAGCGGCGGTGGTAGGCAAGCCCGACGAAACCACGGGTGAATCCATCTGCGCCTTCGTGGTGCTCAAGCGTCCGCGGCCAAGCGGCGACGAGGCAAAGCAGCTGGCGAAGGAATTGCGCGAATGGGTAGGCAAGGAAATCGGCCCGATTGCCAAGCCGAAGGAAATCCGCTTTGGCGACAACCTGCCCAAGACCCGCTCCGGCAAGATCATGCGGCGATTGCTGCGGGTGCTGGCCAAGGGCGAGGAAATCACGCAGGACATCTCCACGCTCGAAAATCCGGCCATCCTGGACCAGCTGAAGCAAGCGCAATAACGAGGGCGGCCAAGCTAGCCAAATAGGCAACCCAGCCAATCAAACCGGTAAGATTGCCGGCGCGGTCACAAGCCCGCCGGCTTTTTTCTGCGCTTGGTCAAATTCGCGAATTTAAATAGTGCAATTCTCCGCCGAAGTTTTGCTATAATCTGCGGCTTCGCGAAAGCGAGACCCGAATTCAGGAGAGATGGATGAGTGGTTTAAGTCGCACGCCTGGAAAGCGTGTATAGGTTCATAGCCTATCGGGGGTTCGAATCCCCCTCTCTCCGCCAAGTGACTATAGAAAAAGCGCCTTTCGAGGCGCTTTTTTGTTTTACCCATCATCCCGCCCATCTGATGTGCCTCCATTCGTAGTGCCAAAGGCCTTCTAGCAAAGTTCGGTGAACAATATCAACTACTTTCCTGCTCGCCGTCTTTTGGCCTCCGGCTTGTTCGGCAGCTTGGGGCAAATTCCGCCGGCGTCTGGTAATTTAATGCGCTATGCGGCCGATACTGATTGTAATTGCGCCGCCATGCTGCGATTCGAATCCGCGCCTCCGCAAGGCAGACGAGCCAGTGGACTTTCAGACATTCGTCCCTGAAGCGACCGTTGAAACTTTCGATGTAGGCGTTCTGCGTTAGCTTGCCCGGCTCGATCAGTTTGAGTTGCACGCCGTTGTGATACGCCCATTGATCCAATGCCTTGCCAGTGAACTCCAGCCCCTGATCCGTTTAGATCGCTGACGGCATGCCCCGGAACTGCGCTGCGCGCTCCAGCACACGAACGACGTGGTGACCGGAAATGCCGTGCTCGGCCAGCAAATTGGCTGACTCCTTGGTGAAATCATCCACGATGGTCAACACCTTGCTCCTGCGGCCATTGGCCAATGCATTGCTGACGAAATCCATGGACCACACTTCATTGGGCCGGCTCGACAATGCCAGCTGTTCTCGTTCGACTGCGACACCATGCCGCTTGCGCCGGCGCTTGACAGCCAAACTTGCATTCTTGTAAAGACGAAATATCCGCTTGTGATTTACCTCGACTCCCTGCGTCGTAGCAGCGCATGCAGGCGGCGATAGCCAAAGCGGCGGCGTTCACCAGCCAGTTCAACCATGCGATTCTGCAATTGCTCATTCTAGGGCTAGGCCTTGCCCTGGTAGTGCAAGACAGTGCGTGACAGTGACAGTCCCACAAGCAGACAGGCGCAGTGCTCGGAAATCGTTGTCTTCTCCAGCATCGCTGCGACCATCTCACGCTTGGCCTGTGGGGTCAGTGCTTTCGACCTAATGAGACTTTCAGGGCTTCCGCATTCAGTATCGATTCGGCCAACAACTTCTTGAGCAGGGCATTCTCCGCTTCCAGATCCCGCAGCCGCTTCGCGTCCGGCACGGTCATGCCGCCGAATTTGGAGCGCCAGGTGTAAAACGACGCGTCGCTAAAACCATGCTGACGACATAGCTCTTTGACTGCAACCCCGGCATCCGCCTGCTTCAAAAACCCAATAATTTGCTCATCGGTAAATCGCTTCTTCACGTCCGTTCTCCCTCTCGAAAACGAACTTTACTAGATCCCGATTGGCACTCTCTATTGGGGGACACATCATTCTGCTGTGAAAATTGCTGCTCCTTTTTACGACTTTAAAGGAACGCCGATTCCGACACGTATCCGGAAGTATGAAGAATACAGGAGCGCCTCGATCTCGTTCATCGAGGCACGGAGTCCACAAACGGCTCGCTAGTGTCTAGGATGCTGGGTGCGATTCAGACGTTTGAATTATCGATTTGGTGGAGTAGCCATGAGACAACTACTGTTCGTCGAGAACGTCAGCCGTAAAAAATATTTTCGGCGCTTCAGCGGAGGTTTCCCACCTTGTGGCTGCGCTGCTAACAGCAATTGCTGTAGGAGCCACTTCCTTCTATTTCTTTGTAAATCCACTCATGCAAAATCTAAACCAATAGTGGTCAAATCGAAAAGCACCTCTCGCGAGACAAATGCAATGAATGCCAAATAGCTGATCAGGCAAGTCTGAAGCCCGTCCATCGTTTCCGACTCACCGCCGGAATGTAGTTCAAGATGCTTCAAAAGAAAAACCCGCATCATGCGTTTGCTGATGCGGGTTTGTTGTTGAGGTGAGTTTTAGTGCTACCGTCTATCGTCAAGACTTAACCAGCTCACCTGCGAACCACCGTGAAAACTTTTCAACCACGAACGTAACCGACCGTTTGTAATACGGTCTCGGCGCAGCGCTCACGTTGGTGAACGTGAGCGCTGCATAGCCTGTGTATGTCCACTCCGGATTTAGGTTGCAAGGGCCTTGCGGACCTGAGGATGGCGTTACGCTGATTGTAAACATGTTCTTTGAGGTTCCCGGTGCCGCTTGGATGATTGAGCCCTGCAATACACAATCTCCGAATCCGTTTCCTGTAAACCGACCTGTCAACGTGCCCTCGGGGCTGACGACGATCGACTTCTCTGTCGTTGCCCATGTGCCTGTCATATCCGCCTGCGTCACTGCCAGCGCATTGGCATTTGAATAGGATTGGGTGATGGGTTTATTCGGCTCGCTGCCCGAAGAGATGATGGCGCCGTACACTCCGTCGAAGCGCGACCGGGGAGTGACCGTTCCGGAACCGCCAAGGCCCATTACGAATGGAACGCTTCCGGAGGTCATGTTATAGCGGCTGGACGCTGTAAAACTCCAGTTTGATGCGGAGAGCGTCCATGCGCCCGTGAGCAATACGTCGATGTCCTGAAAGCCGAGGTAATTGCCGGCGTTGTCTATGAATGCCATCCCGGCCGGCACGCCTGGTTCACCCGATCCGGTGGTCCATAGTCCTTCTATGATGCTTCCGGTGGCGGCGGTGGAGCCGGGTTGCGGGGCACTGTTGGAAGGCGGTGTTTCACCGAGCGGAGGCGGTGCTGGTGTTTCGGCCACGCCGATCGGCATATACAGTATGCCGTTCTGTATATCGGCCAATACTCGGGTACGGTTTTCATCGCTTTCGCTGAAAGCGTACAGCACTTGCGCGCGCGATAGCTGATTGCCTCGGAGAATCTGCATCCAGTGATCGAAGCCTGCCTGCTCCGGCTCCCGATGCAATACATTGCGGTAGAGCTGGGTGATGAAGGCTGCATGGGAAAGGTTGATGCCATAGAGATCCGTGAATTCCTTTGAAGTCATGAAGTTTTCGGATATCTGCACTGGACTGATGCCTTGGTCCAGTGCATTTGTCTGTACCCCGAGGCCGGGACGGTCCGGCTTCCTGTTGAAAGCAGCCTGATAGAGGCGATAGGCTTGTCCCGCGTTGCCGCTGATGTCAAGCGCGATTGCGCCGTCGGAGAAGACCAGACGATTGATACTGGACGGGATGGCGATGGTGTCGCCGGTTGCATGCCTGGCCACGTACTGCGCTCCGCTTTTGACGATGACATAATCCCTGTAGCCACCAGCTAGAGTCATGGTTTGTGTTTCGCCAACCGGAGGCGCCGACGGAACGTCGGATGAGTTGTTCAGACTATAGAAGATACCGTGCTGTATATCGGCCAGTACTCGGGCACGGTTTTCATCACTTTCACTGAACGCGTACAGAACTTGAAATCGGGACAGCTGGAATGTGTTGAGCAATCCTGTCCAGTGATCGAAACCTGCTTGGTCCGGAGCGCGACGCAATACATTCCGATAGAGCTGTGTAATGAAAGCCGCATTGGTCAGTGTATCGCCGTAGAGAGCGGAAAACTCCTGCGAATACATGAAGTTTTCGGAGATCTGCAGTGGACTGACGCCCTGGTCCAGCGCTCGTATCTGGACACTCAGGCCTGACAAGTCCGGCTTTCTCCCGAAAGCGGCTTGGTACAGGCGATAGGCTTGCCCTGCATTGCCGTTGATATCGAGCGCAATGAAGCCGTCGGAGAAGGAGAGGCGCTTGATATTGGATGAAATAGTGATGCTATTGCCGGACACATGCGTAGCCGCATACTGTATTCCACTTTTGATGACGCTATAGTCCCTATAGCTGCCGGGCATCGTCATGACATCGATTGCTGACAAAGCAGGCATCAGTTTTTTGCCGTCTGCCGGTGCGGTTGTCCCGGCTAATGACGGACTGGCTGTCGTTGTGATTATGCCTGGACTGTTCGTGTCATATGTCGCCACGCTGTTGTCGCCTCCACAGGCGGCCAGCGCTAATACCAGAAATGCATAAAGCGGAAGGGGCTTGGAAATCGGCTTGGATGATTGCATACTAAAAGTTGGTACCGTAACCGGTGGTCATGTTTGGAAACGTACGATACTAACTAAATAGAGTATGGATGTCTTACACCGTGACATCAAACATTGATTTAGGGCTGCTAGCTGTAAGTGACTTACAACGTTGGATGCAAATCAATATCGTTATTACCAAGGTGCGAAGAGGGTAGGTTGAATGGAATTGGAAAGTTGCAAGCGCTGGAGCAGGTAATAACAGAAACGCGCTCGATGAAACTGGAATTGCCCCTCCCCGCAGGGATCGGCAGGGCAGCAGCCGCTCCGTATCCGTCGGCGAAGGATGCCGTGGTAACCCATGGTGCTACGACCCCGCTGGAACCTCTTCCGCGCCCTTAATCATCTCGGGATTTTTCGTGGCGCTATCGACCGCATGCCGCTTCGGATACTGTCATCTACACGGAGGCGGTCGTGTTTCTGTCCGGCGGAACATTCATAGGGGGCGATGCCGCGGTCCGGCTTGCCGGATCAACGCTTGCACATCCTCGTAACTCGCTGGTTTGGTGAGATGGTAGTCAAAGCCCGCCTGCCGTGTCTGCTGCCTGTCGCTTTCCGTTCCCCATCCGGTGACCGCAACGATCACAGCCAACTTCGCCGCTTCCATTTTTCGCAGCGCTGCAATGATCTCGTAGCCGTTCATGTCAGGCATGCCGATGTCGAGAAAAATCATATCGGGCATGAATGCGAAAGCGACTTCGAGCGCCGCCCGTCCATCGTTCACCATGCGTGTGTCGTGGCCGTCCAGCGAGAGCAGGGTGGACAGCGTTTCTGCCGCGTCTTCGTTGTCGTCGATCACCAGCACTTTCAGATTCGCCGCTTTTGCCGGTTGGACTGCTGGTTGATCGGGTATTGATGCGCGCGATTGCATGTCGTCGATATGAATCGGCAATCGCACGACAAAGTCGCTCCCTTTGCCGGGGCCGTTGCTTGCCACGGTGATGCTGCCGCCATGCAGTTTTACCAGGGTGCTGACGATGGTCAGGCCGATACCCAGTCCGCCTTGTGCGCGTCCGGTCGACTCGCTGACTTGAGAAAACATTTCAAACACGTCATGCAACCTGTTTTCAGGAATGCCGACGCCCGTGTCCTTCACCGTGATTTCGACTTCCCGTGCATCGCGCCGGGCGGTAAGTGAAATCTTTCCGCCTGCAGGCGTGTACTTCGCTGCATTGTTCAGCAGATTGCTGATCACTTGGGAGATGCGCGTCGGGTCCGCATCCAGCGGCATCGGTTCGTCGGGAATGCATACCGAAAATTCATGCCCGCCGGCTTCGATGAAGGGCAGGCTGGCGTCGATGGCACTCGT
>NZ_DASZBA010000218.1:0-1816 GCF_035944575.1 Noviherbaspirillum sp. | reverse complement strand
GTAATTCCCGGAATAGCGCTTGAGCTTGCGTTCATCGATATGGACGATGACGTTTACCACGCCGTCGAGGAAGTCCCGGTCGTGGGAGATGATGACCAGGGTACCCTCGTAACGCTTGAGCCAGTCTTCCAGCCAGATGATGGCGTCGAGGTCGAGGTGGTTGGTGGGTTCGTCGAGAAGCAGCAGGTCGGACGGACACATCAGTGCCTGCGCAAGGTTGAGCCGCATCCGCCAGCCACCGGAAAAACTCGCGACCGGCTGCTGCATCTGGTCGAGCGAGAACCCAAGGCCGGTGAGCAATTGTTCGGCGCGCGACTGCACGGTATAGGCGTCGGCATCGGCAAGCGCCGCATGCAGCTCGGCCATCCGGTTGCCGTTCTCCGCGCTGTCCTTCTGCTGCTCCGCGCGTGCAAGCTCGGCTTCCACGCGCCGCAATTCGGCGTCGCCATCAATGGCATATTCCAGCGCCGGTCGGTCGAGTGCCGGGGTTTCCTGTGCGACGTAGGCCATGCGCCATTTGGCGGGGAAGTCGACATTGCCCTGGTCGGCATGCAATTCGCCGCGCAGCAATGCGAACAAGCTCGATTTGCCGGCGCCGTTGGCGCCGATCAGACCGATCTTGTCGCCCGGATTGAGGGTGAGATCCGCATTGTCGAGCAAGGGCTTGATGCCGCGGATCAGGCTGACTTGTTGAAAACGGATCATTGCAATTGTTCTGCGGTCAGCAGGAAAACCATGTCATCACCCGCGCTCGTCGAGAGCCAGGTGAGTTCGAGATCGGGGAAGGCCGCTTCCGCATGTTCACGTTCGTTGCCGATCTCGACGATCAGCACGCCATTCTCGGACAGCCTGTCAGCGGCCCCTTCAACGATCTTTCGCACCAGGTCCATGCCGTCATGCCCGCCGGCGAGGGCGATCTGCGGTTCATGCAGGTATTCTTTCGGCAATCTGCCCATCGAGCCGGCGTTGACATACGGCGGATTGCTGATGATGACATCGTACTTTTTCTTCGGCAGTTTGGTGTAAAGATCGGATTCGATCAGGCTGATGCGTTCCTGCAAACCGTAGTCGTTGACATTCCGCGTCGCCACCGCGAGTGCATCGGCGGAAATGTCCACCGCGTCGATGTGGGCGTTGGGGAATGCGTCGGCGAGCATCACCGGCAGGCATCCTGAACCGGTGCACAAATCCAGCGCGGCGTTGACCTGGAACGGATCCGCGATCCATGGGGAAAACCGGTCCGGGATCAGCTCGGCGATGAAGGAGCGTGGCACGATCACCCGCTCATCGACAAAGAAACGGTAATCGCCGAGCCATGCTTCATTGGTCAGGTAGGCGGCGGGAATGCGTTCGTCGGCGCGCCGTTCGATCATTCGCAGCGCGGCATCGATTTCTTCCGTCAGCAGCTTTGCATCGAGAAAGGGTTCCAGCTTGTCGAACGGAAGCCCCAGTGTGTGCAGGAGCAAGTAAGCAGCTTCGTCGAATGCATTGCTGCTGCCATGGCCGAAAAACAGGTGCGCGCGGTTGAAGCGGCTGGTTGCGTAGCGGAGGAGATCGCGCAGGGTGGTGAAGTCGTTTGGGGTCATGGCGAAAAGGGTTGGTTCGCCGGAAATGTTTTATTCCGGCGGCAGCAGCAGGTTTTCCAGCGTGCGGCGGTAAATGTTTTTCAACGGGTCGATGAAGCGGATTTCGATGTGCTCGTCGATTTTATGAATGCTTCCATTCGGCGGACCGAATTCGATCACTTGCGGGCAGATCTGCGCAATGAAGCGGCCGTCCGATGTTCCGCCGGTGGTGGACAGTTCGGTATCGATGC
>NZ_DASZBA010000217.1:0-21978 GCF_035944575.1 Noviherbaspirillum sp. | reverse complement strand
ATTCGTAGCCGTAGGCACGCAGCCGGGATTCGTTGTCCGCCCAACCGGATTTCACCTTGACCCAGATTTCGAGGTACACCGGGCCGCCGAACAGCTTTTCCATATCCAGGCGAGACTGCGTGGAGATCTCCTTCAGCTTTGCGCCTTTCTGTCCAATGACCATCGCCTTGTGGCTGTCACGCTCCACCAGTATCGCGGCGAAGACGCGGCGCAGGTTTCCTTCCTGCTCGAACTTTTCGATGACCACGGTGCTGGTGTACGGCAATTCTTCACCGACGAAACGGAATACCTTTTCGCGGACGATTTCCGATGCGAGGAATTTTTCGCTTCGGTCGGTGATGTCATCTTCGCCGAATACCGGCTGCTCGACCGGCAGGTATTTCTTGATTTCGTCTTCCAGTACATCGAGCTGGAAGTTCTGCTTTGCAGACACGGGCACGATAGCTGTGAAGTCACGTTCCGCAGCCACCTGTTGGGCGAAAGGCATCATCACCGCCCTGTCCTTGATACGGTCGGATTTATTGATGACCAGGATGCACGGAATGTCGGCGGGAAGAAGGTTTATCACCTGCTTGTCGGCAGGACCGAACGTACCCGCCTCAACAATGAACAGAATCACATCGACGCCGGTCAATGTCGTCGTGACCGTGCGATTGAGTGTCTTGTTGAGAGGATTCGAATGACGTGTCTGGAAACCGGGCGTGTCGATATAGATGAACTGTGCGTCATCCTTGGTTTGAATACCGGTGATACGGTGGCGGGTCGTCTGCGCCTTGCGCGACGTAATGCTCACCTTGGCGCCGATCAAGGCATTCATCAGCGTGGATTTGCCTACGTTAGGCCGTCCCACGATAGCAATATAGCCGCACCGGAAGTCCGGGCGAGCAGCAGAGTCTGTCATGCGGTTTTTGGTTGAGAGGTCGCTAGCGGGGTGTTGGACTCGTCAGGAATCGGGATCTGCGCGTCGATGTCGGTATTCGAATCAATATCGGAATTCGCTTCCGGATCGGCGCTTGCATTGGCCTCGTGTTTGGATTCACGGGCACTGCCGTGCTTCGCTTCAGCTTTTGCTTCGCTTTTAGCGTCTGCCTTGGCTTCGGATCTTGCGGACTTTGATGCTTTTTTTGGCTCTGCCTCGACCGGCGCATCCGGCTGGATCGTGGCAATGCCGGCGAGTTTGAGTTGTGACGCACGTGGCCGGGTTTTACGAGCAGCGGCGGTTTTTACCAAGGCGTTTTGTACCGCCTCCAATGCAAGCTTCGCTGCCGCCTGCTCGCCGGCCCGCCGGCTGCCGCCAGTGCCGAATACCTGGATATCCAGCTTAGGCACGAGGCATTCGATTTCAAATTCCTGATTGTGTGCAGCACCATGCGTCGCAACGACGTTGTATTGGGGAAGTGCAATCTTTTTGCCCTGGAGATATTCCTGGAGCAACGTCTTTGCATCCTTTCCCAGTGTCTTCGGATCAACAGTATCAAGTATAGGAATATAGAGTGCCCGGATGACATCACGGGCGGAATCGAACCCCGCGTCCAGGAAAATTGCGCCGAACAGCGCTTCCAGGGTATCGGCCAGTATTGAAGGACGCCGAAACCCGCCGGATTTCAACTCGCCTTCACCCAGGCGCAAAAACTGGGAAAGCTCGAGCCGCTGGGCAATTTCATAGAGCGACTGCTGCTTGACGAGATTGGCTCGCAAGCGTGACAAGTCGCCTTCATCAATCTTGTTGTACCGATCGAACAACAGTGATGCAACAACGCAGTTGAGGATCGAATCCCCAAGAAACTCCAGCCTTTCATTATGCAGACTGCTATGGCTGCGATGCGTCAGGGCTTGCTGCAGTAGAGCGGCATCCCTGAACGTGTGGCCTAGCCGATCTTGCAATAACATCAGGTCCATAGCACCTTAAATTGGCCTATTGCACTGCTGCCGTTCGTTTCTGCCCCTTAGCTGTCGTCGCTTCATAGTCGATTGTGAGACTGACGGGCCCGAACAACTCAATTTTTTTCTGATAAGCAACGTTGACATCCAGACCGTCGTTCGACTTGACGATTTCCAGATCCTTGCTGGTGACCGATTCGATATAAGCAGTGTCCCGCTGTTTCTCGAATGCCCCCTGGATTTCCCGCGGAGTGGTTCCGGACGCTTTCGCAGTCTGGATCGCTTTTTTAATGGCCGCGTATTCAACCACGGTCGGCACAACCTTCATTCCCAAGATGGCGGCAAGCGCAACAATGACAATGACAAAAAGGAATCCAAAAAAAGATATTCCACTTTGTCTGGTTCTGATTTCCGAACGTAGTTCCATGATTGCGCTCCCCCTTGATTTTTTATTCAAAACCACCAATACGGCTTGGATTACTTAAATTCATCCAGATAAAAAATGCTTTTCCGACAATGTACTCGTCCGGTACGAAACCCCAGTAGCGGCTGTCCAGACTGTTATCACGATTATCACCCATCATGAAGTAATGTCCAGCAGGCACCGCACATGCAAAACCCTCGAGGTTATACGTGCACAATTCCCGATTCGGGAACGCATCCGGATTCGCCACATAAGCCGGCGATCTTTCATCTATGACAATTTTATGTGGTGTATTGCCTATATGTTCCAGGTACTGCTTGAAGTACGTTAAACGCTCTTCATCCAGATGATCCGGTAGAGCTTCGTAAGAAATCTCTTTACCATTGATCGTTAAACGCTTGTTTTTGTACACTATTTTATCACCGGGTACGCCGACTACACGTTTAATGTAATCAAGTGACGTATCTTTCGGATACTTGAAGACCATAACATCGCCACGTTGTGGCTGATTCACCTCAATAATTTTTTTATTGATAACCGGCAGGCGTATGCCATAGGTGTACTTGTTAACGAGAATGAGATCGCCAACTGCCAGGGTCGGCACCATGGAACTGGACGGAATCTTGAATGGCTCGTAAAGAAAGGATCGCAGGAAAAATACGAGCGCAATCACTGGAAAGAAGCTGCCGGAATACTCGATCCAGGTCGGCTGGCGAAGCATGTCCGCTTCCAATGCAGCCCTGCCGCTGTCGTCGGCCTTGATACCGTCGGCTCTCAGCTTCGCCTGGCGGGCATCGAAACCTGCCAGCGCGGCATCCGCCCTCACCCTGCGCTGCCGGGCCAGATAGAACACATCGAGAAACCAGATTACCCCCGTTACGACGGTCAACACAAACAGGATTAATGCAAAATTGCCAAGAATCGATTGCAAACTCATTTATCGTCCACTTGTAAAATTGCGAGAAATGCTTCCTGCGGTACTTCGACCGATCCAACCTGTTTCATCCTTTTCTTACCCGCCTTCTGCTTTTCAAGCAGCTTCCGCTTGCGGCTGATATCGCCGCCATAGCACTTGGCCAGCACGTTCTTGCGCAGCGCCTTGACGTTTTCGCGGGCGATGATATTGGACCCGATCGCCGCCTGTATCGCGACGTCATACATCTGCCGAGGAATCAGCTCCCGCATTTTCGCGGCGACCGCGCGCCCGCGGAACTGGCTATTGGACCGGTGCACGATGATAGCCAGCGCATCGACCTTGTCGGAGTTGATCAGCATGTCGACCTTGACGACGTCAGCCGCCCGATTTTCCTTGAACTCGTAATCCATCGACGCATAGCCACGTGATGTGGATTTCAGCTTGTCGAAGAAATCCAGCACGATTTCCGCCATGGGCATTTCATAGGTCAGCATGACCTGCTTGCCGTGATAGCTCATGTTGGTCTGCACACCGCGCTTCTGCGTGCAAAGCGTGATGACGGAACCCACGTACTCCTGCGGCATGTACAGATTGACAGTGACGATCGGCTCGCGGACTTCCTCGATTTTTGACGGATCAGGCATCTTGGACGGGTTGTCGACCGAAATTACCGTTCCATCCCGCAGGACGACTTCGTAAATCACTGTCGGCGCGGTGGTAATGAGGTCCATGTCGAATTCACGTTCCAACCGCTCCTGCACAATTTCCATGTGCAACAGGCCGAGAAACCCGCAGCGGAAGCCAAACCCAAGCGCTTGCGACACCTCCGGCTCATACTGCAATGCGGCGTCGTTCAGCTTCAGCTTTTCGAGCGAATCCCGCAATGCATCGTACTGGTTGGCCTCGACGGGAAACAGCCCTGCAAAAACCTGCGGCTGAACCTCTTTGAATCCGGGCAGTGGTTCGGCAGCCTTCTTTGAAGCGAGCGTGACGGTATCGCCCACCTTGGCAGCCTTGAGTTCCTTGATGCCGGCAATGATGAAGCCCACCTGTCCGGCGGACAATGTTTCTCTTGCCTGTGATTTCGGCGTGAATACGCCAATGCTTTCGGTCAGATACTGCGCGCCGGTCGCCATCAGCAATATCTTGTCTTTGGGTCGTAATGTGCCGTTGACGATCCGCACCAGCATGACGACGCCGACGTAGTTATCGAACCAGGAGTCGACAATCAACGCCTGCAGCGGCGCATCGGGATCGCCTTCCGGCGGCGGCACTTTCGTGATCAGCGATTCCAGCACGTCTTCGACGCCCAGACCGGTCTTCGCGGAGCAACGCACCGCATCGGTCGCATCGATGCCGATGACATCCTCGATTTCGCTGATGGCGTTCTCAGGATCAGCTGACGGCAGGTCGATCTTGTTCAGTACCGGGACCACCTCGACATCGAGATCAAGCGCCGTGTAGCAGTTCGCCACGGTTTGCGCTTCCACCCCCTGCGATGCATCGACGACCAGCAGCGCACCTTCACATGCGGACAGGGAGCGGCTGACTTCGTAGCTGAAATCCACGTGTCCGGGAGTGTCGATCAGATTCAGGTTGTAGATCTGCCCGTCCCGCGCTTTATAGGACAGAGCGGCAGTTTGCGCCTTGATCGTGATGCCGCGTTCCCGCTCCAAGTCCATCGAATCGAGAACCTGCGCTTCCATCTCTCGGTCAGTCAGTCCACCACAGATCTGGATGATGCGGTCGGCGAGCGTCGATTTGCCGTGGTCAATATGGGCAATGATCGAAAAATTACGAATGTTATTCATTCACTAAGATGCAATTACAAAAAAGGCGCTCTAAGCGGGGGGTTATCACCCCAAGCGAGCGCCTTGTGACAAAAGGTTGTTCGATAGCCGGCATTTTACCGGATTCCAAACGGGAAAACCGAGCAAATCGAGGCAAGTGGCATTGCGAACGCCTAGGGAAATGTGCCGGTTCGCGTCAAATCATCATTATCAACGTATCAGCTCGACTTCGATTCGGGAGACAGGAAGCTCCTGACTTTCATCTCGTCGAGGAAATAGTTGCATAGCAAAACAGCGCCATGCCCGTCCTTATCGCCAAGAAGTACAGGCACCAGTTCATCATACTGCGCTACCAGTGCTTCATCGGCGTCGACATCGATTACCTCTACTGTGAACGCGTATTCACCGCTTAAAGACTGTAGCGCCTCCAGCATGTCATCACAAAGATGGCAATAGCTGCGTGAATAAAGAATGAAGCGGGGAACAGGAGAGATCATGGCAGCAACCAAACTTGTGACTCAAGTGAAAAAGGCCGCAAGCATCCGGCTTGCGGCCCCGTTTGCACCATACCAGTGCAGCTAACCTACCTTATTGCGTAACTGGGCGAATAGGCACGAACTGAGAAGCTTCCCCGCGGCGCACCAGCAAAACGCTCGATTTCTTCGGATCAAGCTTCGACACCACAGTGCTAAATTGTTGTGCATCCTTAATGTCGGTATTGTTGATACGCAGGATGATATCGCCGGGTCGCAGCCCTGCACGGGCAGCCGTGCCTTCAACCTTATCAACCAGAACGCCGCTATCGAGCCTTAGTTCCTTCTTTTGCGCCTCCGACAGGTTGCTCACGACCAGGCCCAGCGAATTAGCGGGCTGAGGCGGCTTGACGGCCTTTTCCTCCGCCTTGGCTGTCTTTTCCGGCTCCAGCTCGGCAACAGTCAACGTCACGTCACGGTTGGCCCCCTTGCGCCACAATGTCAGCGTGGATCGTGTTCCAGGCTTCGTTGCGCCAACCAGCCGCGGCAAGTCGCTCGATTTTTCAATATTCGTGCCGTTGAACCGGAGAATGATATCGCCGGCTTCAAGCCCGCCCTTCTCCGCCGGACTGCCTGGTTCGACGCGCTGAACAAGTGCGCCCTGCGCACGCGCCAGCCCGAGCGACTCTGCGACTTCCTTCGTCACTTCACCAATCTGGACGCCGATACGTCCTCGCGTCACTCGCCCGGACACACGCAATTGATCGGCCACCCGCACGGCCTCGTCAATTGGCACCGCGAACGAAATACCCATGTAACCGCCTGAACGGCTGTAGATCTGGGAATTGATACCAATGACTTCGCCGCGCATGTTGATGAGCGGTCCGCCCGAATTCCCCGGATTGACCGCCACGTCGGTTTGAATGAGAGGCAGGTAATCGCCGGTGTCCCGCGCCTTGGCAGAAATGATCCCTGCAGTCACCGTGTTGTCGAGCCCGAAGGGCGAACCAATTGCAATTACCCATTCCCCGACACGAAGTTTGCTTGGATCACCTACGGCGAGATGGGGAAGATTGTTGCCATCTATCTTGACGACCGCCACGTCCGTCCGCTTGTCGACACCGATGATCTTTGCTTTGAACTCGCGCTTGTCGGTGAGAGTGACGTACACCTCATCGGCTCCCTCAACCACATGGGCATTGGTCAGAACAAAACCGTCGCCGGAAATGATGAAGCCGGACCCGACGCCGCGGGGCGACTCTTCCTCGGGCTGAGGCGTGCCGGGCGAGCGCCCGCGCGGCGGACGATCAGGCTGCTGAGGACGCGGCGGCACGGGCACACCGAAGAAACGACGGAAGAATTCCTGCATTTCCTCGTCTTCGGTACCCGGCATGCCGGGCTGACCTTGCTTCAAGCGCTCGGTCGTCCGGATATTAACCACTGCGCCACCGGTTTTTTCAACCAGATCCGCAAAATCGGGAAGGCTGGTGACCGAAGCGGCTGATACATTGCCGATCCCAACCAAGGAAGGCACAAAAAAGGCGCTGACAGCACTAAAAAGCACGGCTGCAGCCGTGCTTTTGCGAAAGAATATTGTTTTCATAACATCCAGGTTGTAGGCCGGTTGTACTTATTTTATTTGGTTTTGAACTCAATCGAATTCGCGACCTGCCTGATCGCAGGCGCAGGTACTTCTCCCACGATGGTAAGCCAAAAATCGCCATGGCGCTTGCCTACAATATTCATTGCGCCCTGCTGCATCGAACCTTCCGTTCGGCTATGCGTGCCCGGCTCCACAAATACTGAAATCGCTGCGAGACCGTCCGAAAATACCATCTGTGATACTTCCCGCTGCGTACTTGCCGCGCCGACTGCATTGGCAACAGCACCATCCGACACCATCCTTTTTACTTCACGAATCTTCTTGAAGCCTGGCGGGACGGATTTGACCGTCCAGCCAGACAAGCTGGCCTGGCTCATCAGTGTATTTTCAACCCGCCAGCCGCTGGTGTTCCTGAAGCTCGGCTTTACCTTGTTTTTATCGATGTTCCCGATCGCGATCTGAGTGAACGAAATTTGCTCGACCACTTCACTTTTTTCGTTAAGGGTTTGCGCCCTCAACAGCAAGCCCGTCGACTTTTCGGCCCATAGCTTATAACCATATCGAAAACCATCTTTCGGCTCGAGCACAATCGCTTGGCAATCATGGCCGGCGACTCTGCCAGCCTCATCCATTCGAACGTTATAAAACTGTGTCAGCTCGGAAGGATTTGTCGCCAGGATCGCTGGGAAAACATCATGCGTCACCCGCTTTTCGATCAGCAAAGTCTTTGCTTCGGGTACATAGCAAATCACTTCGTCATTGGTACGAATATATTCCCGGGGTTTGCCGTCGAGGATTTCCAGCTTTTCTACCTCGTTCTTCCCATCCAGCAAATGGGTAATCCGTGACGTACGAATCTGGTTACCCTGCTGGTAAACGAACGCACCTGAGTAATCCAGTTTTTGCGCCGACGATTGAATCTTCTTGAGCCAGTATTGCGCATCCCGCTTGTCGGCCAGCGAATCTGCATTTTCCGCAAAGGCGGCAAACGCAAAGAATGTGGACAGAGCAACGACAAACTTAAAAAAGCCGAGTGTTTGCCGCATACAAATTATTTAGTGGAAGCAGTTGGAAATGTGGCCGATCGAGCATATTGAGCGGAGCTGTACACGGAAGGAGAAAAGCGTTGATGCGCCATCAGGTAGTCGTCGATTTGCGGATCGCGCAGCACGACCCCTTCAGGCCCTTCGGCGACGATGACACCAGATTGGGACGGCAAGGCAGATTGCGCCTTGCCGGAGCCGGCGATCTGCATTGCGGAAGCTGCCTCGCCCTTGTTTACCACCAGTAACTGCGGCGATGCGACAAACATGACCGACGCAACTGCAGCTGCGGCCGCCATACCGGGAACCGCCCAATTCTTCATGAATGGTTTTTGGACCGGCGCATCATTTGCAGCCGCACGCGGCTGAATCACGCCGAGCATCGGCGACGAGGCGGACTTGCTGGTATTGAATGGTGCGACGACGGTAGGCTCGGCCTCGAGCCGGGCAGCCATGCGTGCAGCGAATCCGGGACTGAGTTCCACTGCCATGTCGTCGGAACGCAACACATCGCCGATCTGATGGTAGGCTTCCCAAGCCTCCCGCCCTCGGGGTTGGCGCAATGCGGCCAACGCGAGATCGATATTCTGCTCGCACAATTCGCCGTCAACGAGGGCTGAAATTTGTTCCTGGGTCATTTCTTTCGTATTCATCACTACCTCGTGCAAGCCGGGCGAATCCCTGGGTTTTCGTCAAAATATGTTCTTTATCACCTGTTTTTACCGCTACCAGCGTTTGTCTATCGCAGTCCCAAGAAGCGGTCTCAGTTTTTCCGCAATCGCTTCCCTGGCTCGGAATATACGGCTCCGAACCGTACCTATTGGACATCCCATGGCTTCGGCGATTTCATCGTAGCTCAAGCCCTCGATTTCGCGCAATGTTATTGCAACTCTCAGCTCGTCAGGAAGCGCGTCCATTGCCACATTCACCGTCTCCGCAATCTGCTTGGTCGCCAGCATTGACTCGGGCGTGTTGATATCTCTTAGGTAATCGCCGTCATCAAAAGTTTCTGCTTCCTCCGCGTCCGCTTCGGTGGAGGTTGGCGCGCGCCTGCCCTGCGTTACCAAGTAATTCTTCGCGGTGTTAATCCCGATCCGATATAACCAGGTATAAAACGCAGAATCTCCACGGAATTGCGGCAATGCGCGGTACGCCTTGATAAAGGCTTCCTGCACCACGTCCTCCGCTTCGGCCTGGTCGCGCACGAGCCGCGAAACGAGCCGCATCAGTTTCCGTTGGTACTTGGTCACCAATAGCTCAAACGCTTTTTTATCGCCACGCTGGACACGCTCGACAAGCAGTTGATCAATATCGCGTTCTGTCGTCAATCCCCATTCCCTTGTTTCGGTGCAACATATGCGCGGCTTGCTAGTTGACTGGAAGAAATATAAGAAGTTCAATCTTGCTGAACATAAATCAGATTTTTTATAGCAACGATGAATTTTTCTGCACTGCAATCCATCGACATGCAACCGATAAAGCCCTAAAGCCGTCCCGCGAAACGCTGTCGGGCAAGACCGGTAATACTGTAGTCATCCCATCATCGGACCTCAAATGAAGTAGCAGCAAATGAGACCAAAGCGTAGAGTTCTTTTGCAGGCTAACCTGCAGACCGTGATCTTTTACATGCGGCCAATTCTGTTCACGACAAGAGGGGGTCGAATCAGTTACTTTCGAGAGCCGCACCTGTCCTGTGCCCGAGATATTAAGTTGTAGAACTTTTCGGTTCCAAACAGTATGATAAAACCCAAAAAATGCGAGAAAAAAAACGAAAACCCCAACCGCGTATCGAGAAGCGGGAGGCAGATCGCCGAAGCGGGAAGAGAGAAGCAGGCATGCAATGACCACGGTCATGCCACACATGCCTCCTACCATCGCCAATAACAGACGAGACGGCCTTATAGTGACCGACGTAGCGATGGACATAGGATGAATTGAAATTGATACCAGACCTCTTCCGTATCAGGAAGAGGTCCAGGGCCAATCAGACTTTACCGAACACGAGCGTGCCGTTCGTGCCGCCGAATCCGAATGAATTCTTCACGGCGATATTGATCGGCATCTCACGTGCGGTGTTCGCACAATAATCAAGATCGCATGCCGGATCCTGATTGAAGATGTTGATGGTCGGCGGTGAAACCTGATGGTGCAGAGCGAGAACAGTGAACACCGATTCCAATCCGCCTGCACCGCCAAGAAGGTGGCCAGTCATGGATTTGGTGGAATTGACGACGATGTTCTTGGCGTGGTCGCCAAGCGCACGCTTGATTGCCACGGTTTCCGCGATGTCGCCGAGTGGCGTGGATGTACCGTGCGCATTGACATAATTCACCTGCTCCGGATTGACTTGAGCATTCTTCATGGCAGCGACCATGCAACGTCGTGCACCATCGCCGTCTTCCACCGGAGCGGTCATATGATATGCATCCGCACTCATGCCGAATCCGAGAACTTCCGCGTAGATTTTCGCACCGCGCGCCTTGGCGTGCTCATACTCTTCCACGACCATGACGCCCGCTCCTTCTCCAAGCACGAATCCGTCGCGATCCTTGTCCCAGGGACGGGACGCGGTCTGTGGATCGTCGTTGCGAGCGGACAGTGCGCGAGCCGCTGCGAAGCCACCGACGCCTAACGGAGAGACAGTCGATTCCGCGCCACCCGCCACAATAACATCCGCATCACCATACTCGATCATACGGGCAGCTGCACCGATGCAGTGCAATCCTGTCGTACATGCGGTCACGATGGCGATATTTGGCCCTTTAAAACCGTATTTGATCGAAAGATGCCCGGAGATCATGTTGATGATCGACGCAGGAACGAAGAATGGGCTGATACGGCGAGGGCCTCGATTCGTCAGCTCGGCATGGGTCTCTTCGATCATCGGCAAACCGCCGATGCCTGATCCAACGATTACGCCGATCCGCTCGGCATTCTCCTCGGTTACCACCAGGCCGCTGTCCTGAATTGCCTGAATCCCGGCCGCCATGCCGTAATGGATGAATGTATCCATATGGCGCGCTTCCTTACCAGGAATGTAGTCCTCGATATTGAAGCCTTTTACCTCCCCGGCGAAACGGGTGGAGAATGGCGTAGCGTCGAATTTGGTGATGGTCGCAATGCCGGACCTGCCTGCGATAAGAGCTGTCCATGCATCGGCAATCGTATTGCCGATAGGCGAAATGCAACCGAGGCCGGTGATTACGACACGGCGTTCACGTGCGCGGCTCAAGCGGTTCTCCTGAAGTCAGTCAAAAACAAATTAGGCCTTGACGTGCGCCTTGGCGTAGTCGATCGCCTGCTGCACAGTAGTGATTTTTTCTGCTTGCTCGTCCGGGATTTCCATTTCGAATTCATCTTCGAGTGCCATTACGAGCTCGACCGTGTCCAGCGAATCTGCACCGAGATCATCGACGAACGACGACTCATTCTTGATGTCTGCTTCTGCGACGCCAAGTTGCTCAGCGACGATTTTCTTAACGCGTTGTTCGATATCGGACATATTATCCCTCCAATGGGTGACAGAAAGTGCGCGCATTTTATCAGGTTTGCGCAATGAAAATTCACTTTCAGCTTCTGTTTTCATTAATCCCCAACTTCAGCTGAAAGTGTCCAGTGAACGACTAGCTCATGTACATGCCGCCGTTGACATGCAGTGTCGTGCCCGTAATGTACGCTGCCTGCGGTGACGCCAGGAAGGCAACCGCGGCAGCAATATCTTCAGGCAGCCCGAAGCGACCCAGCGGAATCTGCTGCATCAATGCAGCAGATTGCTGTTCTCCCAGCTCCCTGGTCATGTCGGTATCGATAAAACCCGGGGCGACGCAATTGACGGTGATGTTACGACTTCCAATCTCACGGGCAAGTGCGCGGCTCATGCCTGCAACGCCCGCTTTTGCCGCCGCATAGTTCATCTGCCCTGCATTGCCGGCCGAACCCACCACCGAGGTGATGTTGATGATTCGTCCGTGCTTGGCTTTCATCATGCCACGCAGTACGGCGCGGGACAGTCGCGCGACGGCAGTCAGATTCGTAGAGATGACAGCATCCCATTCCTCATCCTTCATGCGCATCGCAAGCTGATCCTGTGTGATGCCGGCATTGTTGACGAGAATCGACAGCGAACCAAACTCCTTCTGAATCGATTCGACTGTCTGGGCGCAGGCATTGCCGTCGTTGACGTTCAGCACCAATCCTTTACCGGAATCCGGGTGAATTTCCTTCAGGTATGCAGATATCCCGGCTGCGCCCGATTCAGATGTTGCGGTGCCGATTACCTTTGCCCCCTGCTTTGCCAGTTCCTGCGCAATGGCACGCCCGATGCCCCGTGATGCGCCGGTTACCAGAGCCACTTGGTTGTTCAGATTCATTTCAGGACCTCCAGGATCTTTTCCAGCGAAGCCTGATCCACAATCGCGTCACCAGACAGGTTCGCGTCAATGCGCTTAGTCAAACCGGCGAGTACCTTTCCAGGGCCGCACTCGATGATATGAGTCACTCCGCCTGCCGCCATTTTCTGGATTGTTTCGACCCAGCGAACCGGGCTGGCCGCCTGGCGCACAAGTGCGTCTTTGATCGCAGCGACATCCTCGATCACAGTGACGTCGACATTGTTGATAACGGGAATAGCCGGAGAAGCAAAATCCATATTTGCCATGTAATCGCGCAGGCGATCCGATGCCGGCCGCAGAAGCGAGGAGTGAAACGGCGCGGACACCGGGAGCGGCAACGCGCGTTTGGCGCCCTTGGCTTTTGCTGCCTCGCAAGCACGCTCTACTGCCGACTTGTGGCCGGCGATCACGACTTGCGCTGGCGCATTGAAATTGACCGCCTCGACCACCTCGCCTTGTCCACCTTCTGCACATGCAGCTTTCACATCCTCGTCCGATAGTCCCAGGATGGCGGCCATGCCGCCTTGCCCAACCGGTACTGCTTCCTGCATTGCCCGTGCGCGGAACCTGACCAGCGGCACGGCATCATTGAAAGCGATGACGCCCGATGCCACGAGCGCCGCATATTCGCCCAAGCTATGTCCTGCGACAATCGAGGGCTTCGCGCCGCCGGCAGCGAGCCACGCTCTATAGATAGCTACTGCAGCAGTCAGCATGACAGGCTGTGTGTTGGTCGTGAGGTCCAGCTCTTCCTTGGGCCCTTCAGCGATCAATTTGGCGAGGTCGAATTGCAATGCTTCCGATGCTTCGGCAACGGTTTGCTGGACGACATGGTTATCGGCGAAGCCATTCAACATACCGATGGCTTGCGAACCCTGTCCGGGAAAGACAAATGCGAATGTACTCATGCGTTTGATCAGAAAGTTACATTTGTGCGAGAACCGCACCCCAGGTAAAGCCCCCGCCGACGCCTTCCATCATGACGTTGTGGCCGGGCTTGATACGGCCATCCCGCACCGCCTTGTCAAGAGCAAGCGGAATCGAAGCGGCCGAGGTATTCCCGTGCTGATCAACGGTTACGACCATCTTTTCAAGTGGCAGTCCAAGCTTCTTGGCGGTGCTTTGCATGATGCGGATATTGGCTTGGTGCGGTATGAGCCAATCAAGCTGCGAGGCATTCATGCCGGCGGCTTCCAGCGCCTCATGTGCCACCTTGTCGAGAACCGATACCGCCAGTTTGAAAACTGCTTGTCCATCCATGTACAGGAATGCGCTGCCTTCCACCACGCCTCGACTGACGCTGCCAGGCACGCAAAGAATATCGGCATGGCTGCCATCTGCGTGCAATCTGGTCGCCAGTACACCCGGCTTATCGGCGGCGGAAAGCACGACCGCGCCTGCGCCGTCGCCGAACAGCACACAGGTCGTACGATCTTCGAAATTAAGAATACGGGAAAAAACTTCGGCGCCGATTACAAGCGCATTCTTGTGTGCGCCGGATTTGATGAAGCTGTCCGCTACTGAGACGGCATAGACAAAGCCGCTGCACACCGCCTGCACGTCGACCGCGGCGCATCCGTTTGTGATGCCCAACTTACGTTGCACCACGCAGGCAGTGCTGGGGAAGCCGCCGAAATAGTCAGGCGTGGACGTCGCAAGGATGATCAGGTCGATGTCATTCGTCTGCAAGCCGGCCATATTGATTGCCTGCTTCGAGGCGGCAACGGCCAGATCGCTTGACTGTACATTGGGTTCCGCATAATGCCGAGCAGAAATCCCACTGCGCGAAACGATCCATTCGTCAGATGTCTCGATACCCTTTTCGGCTAGCTGCAAAGCCAGTTCCTGATTGGTCACTCGCTTGGGAGGTAGAAAACTTCCCGTGCCGATGATTTTGCTATAGAGAGTCATGCCGTCTTTTGTTGTGTGAGTTCCTCTACTGTGGCCGGACTTTCAGGAGTGGAAGCTCCTTCACTGTGCGGCATCAGTTCAGCGAACGTCTTGGAAATGCGCGAAATAAGGTCGTGGTCCGCGGCGTCAAAGGCGCGCTTGATGGCCCACTCATAGCCGTAAGCATTCTCTCCACCATGACTTTTGAAAACCAGGCCGCGCAACCCCAGCAAGCTGGCGCCATTGTAGCGCGATGGATTCATTCGCTTGGAAAAGGCTTTGATTGCGCCGCCGGCGATCAGCGCACCCAGCATGTTGAGCGGGTTGCTTTTGAATTCCGCAGTCAGCGCTTTCTTGACGAAGCGGCCTAGGCCCTCGGAAGCCTTGAGGACGATATTGCCGACGAATCCGTCGCAAATGACGATGTCGGTCGTACCTTCGAAGATATCGTTGCCCTCAACATTGCCGTAGAAATTGATCAAGCCCTTTGCATGGTCGATGCGCAGCAATTCGGCAGTTTGCTTGACGACGTCGTTTCCCTTGATGTCTTCCGCACCGACATTGAGCAGTCCAACCGTTGGCTTGGCCTTGCCGTCGAGCGCGGAAACGAGTGCCGATCCCATCAATGCAAATTGATGCAAATGCTGGGCCTCGCAATCGACATTCGCTCCGAGGTCAAGCATGTATGTCGGCGCGTCCTTCTGATTGGGGATCAGCGTGCAGATTGCCGGACGGTCGACACCGGGAATTGTTTTCAGTAGGTAACGTGACACAGCCATCAGGGCGCCAGTATTACCCGCCGAGACACATGCCTGAGCCTGCCCGTCCTTGACCAAATTGATCGCGATTCGCATGGACGAATCTTTTTTGCGGCGCAGCGCAACTTCGAGCGGATCATCCATGGTGACGACTTCCGTCGCGTTAACGATGGAAAGCCTGGAATGATCAATCGCCTTGTGCTTCTTCAGCTCCCCGCGAATCGCCTCTTCGAGGCCGACCAATATCAACTCGGCACGAGGCTCGTGATTGACAAACGATATGGCTGCGGGAATGGTGACCGCCGGGCCATGGTCGCCACCCATGCAGTCAATGGATATTTTGATTGTCATTGTTTTGATTCAGACCCTTGTTCCAACCATCTTGCGGGCCAGATCCGGCGTGATTCAAAATGACGAAACACACTGTCTCAGCATATGAAAAAACGGCGCCAAGTCAAACCTGCCGCGCCGTTTTTTGATTAGAACAGTGATTGACGATTACTCGTCGTTTTTGGTCTTCAGCACCTTGCGCCCACGATAGTAACCGTTCGGACTGATGTGGTGACGCAGATGGGTTTCACCGGTTGTCGGCTCAACTGCCAGTGGCGGAGCGACCAGGAAATCGTGTGCACGATGCATGCCACGCTTGGAAGGGGATTTCTTGTTTTGTTGGACGGCCATGATAGCTCCTAAACCTAAAGACTTGAGATTTTAACATATCGGATTCACGAACTTGCCGTAAAACCAGATTCCATACTGCACATTTTTACTTCACATGACTACAGCAACGCAAGGCGCGTGGCGTCACATCACTGCTTCAAATTTTTGAGGACCGCAAACGGCGATACCTTTTCTTCCTTTATCACAGACTCGGGCACCAATCCCGCCGGACAAGTCTCATGCTTCGGTGACACCGGGATGGCCAACAGAGCTTCGTCCTCAATCAACGCAGCAACATTGAATTCCGCCTCCCCGACAATCACCTCTACGTCTTCGTCGGCAAGAAGCGCATCCAATTCATCAGCGCTCGCCTCGTCGCGAGCAAGCACGAGAGTCGACTCCGAATCAATATCGAACACAAATGGCGTAAGGCACCGTTGGCAGATCAGGCTGACTGCACCGTTAATCGAAAGTATCAATTTCGGATGCCCGTGACTGTTACTGCCGCCTTGCAAGGACCAGCGAATCACACCAACCTTGTCGACCGATTCCTCGGCTAGACGCGGGAGCTTCGACAACTCGATTTCACCGTCCCGCCGCTCCTTGACGCGGCAAAACTCAAAAGCGTCGATCACAAAAGCATTCATAGGACAAGCCGAATCCGGAAAACCTGCGATAATAACAGGCTTTTCCCTTATTCGTCAAAGTGTTAGCATGCATTCGTCAATGCAATTTCGTTCACTACCAATCCGGATAACGAAGCGATAAATCAATGTCATCGTCGGCTCCTATACATCTTGTTCTTGCTTCCAGCTCCCAATATCGCAAGGAATTGCTGTCCCGTCTGCATTTGCCTTTCGATGTGCTGTCGCCTCAAATCGATGAAACGCCGCTGCCGGACGAGGCACCACATGCTACTGCACTTCGGCTGGCGCGTGAAAAGGCAGCGACAGTTGCGAGGCTGATGCCGCAGACGTTGGTCATTGGCTCCGATCAGGTTGCCACATTGGACGGCGAGCAAATCGGCAAGCCCGGATCACATGGCAATGCATTAAAGCAACTACAAAAAATGCGCGGCCGCCAAGTAATTTTTCATACCGCCTTATGCCTTTGGGATGGGCGAGATGGGGCCGCGCATCAAGTGCAGACCGAGAATATACAAACACTGGTAACTTTCAGGGACCTGCCGGACAGCGAACTCGACGCCTATCTCACTATAGAGCAGCCATATGATTGCGCCGGGAGCGCGAAAAACGAGGGGCTGGGGATTGTAATCATCGACAAGATCGAAAGCACCGATCCAACTGCGCTGACAGGGCTTCCATTGATAGCATTGACTTCCATGCTGCGTCGTGCGGGCGTGCAGTTTTTCAGATAACTTGTTTTTCGCCATTGTATGCCAGGCATCCTTTACCTCATTCCCAATACGCTTGGTCCAGTCGATCCGACTCAAACCGACCCGCTCGCCGAAATCATTCCGGAAAGCGTTCGATCCATTGCTGCGAAGCTTGAGTACTTCATTGCTGAAAACGCGAAGACAACCCGCGCTTTCCTGAAAATCCTTGCACTCGATCGCCCGCTTGCCAGACCGTTGCAGGAAATCCGCATCTCGGAATTGAACGTGAATACCGACTCCGGCAAGTTACCGGAATTGCTGGCACCAATTCTGGCCGGAGCGGATGGAGGACTGATTTCCGAAGCAGGCGTGCCAGCGGTGGCCGATCCCGGTGCAAATCTGGTCCGGTTGGCCCATGCACATAAAATTCGCGTCAGGCCGCTGGTGGGCCCATCTTCGCTGCTGCTCGCTGTCATGGCAAGCGGACTGAACGGCCAAAGTTTTGCCTTCAACGGTTATTTGCCCATTGATGCGGCAGAGCGGGCGAAACGAATCAAGATGCTTGAGGAGCGCTCCCGCCAGGAAAAGCAAACGCAAATTTTTATTGAAACGCCCTATCGTAATGGCGCCTGCCTCGAAGCACTTATCAAAAATTGCAAAACTTCAACCTTGATTTGCATTGCCACGGACCTGAGCCTTTCGTCCGAAGCGATCACCATGCAAACCGCCGGCAAATGGAAGAGCGACCTTGCAAACGGATTAGCACCAGACTTTCAAAAAAAACCCACCGTGTTCCTGATGCTTGCGGAGTAAAGACTCCAGATGTGCAAAACGGCGGTCAAAGCCGCCGTTTTGCATGCCCCGAAAGGCCTTCATGAAGAAGTCCGAGACTTCTTGTAGCCGCATCAATGATGCGGTAGCTTAGTTGACCAACTCAGAAATTTCTCCTTGCTACGGTATCGTTTTACGTACATGGATCGATTCTGCCGCCGGACATCTGCAGTATAAAAAGAACCCACCGGGTTTCAAGTACAAATTCGATTTTTCTAAAGTCCTTATGCGAAGGCAATTATTTCATCGATGGTTTCGCAGAGTTCCATAATGATGCCATCGCAGCGGTACCGACCGCACCGCCGAATTTTTTCAGCAGACGCTCGGACAAGCCCTCGTGCTGCGTATAGTCGACAATGTCTTCCGCCTTGATCTCATCGCGGGCGACCGTATCAACAGTGCCGAAACCATCGGCCAGCCCTATCTCGACCGCCTTGGCACCACTCCAGAATAGTCCCGAAAAGGTTTCCGGTGTTTCCTTGAGTCGTTTCCCTCGACCTTGCCGCACAACGTCGATAAATTGACGATGCACTTCATCGAGCATTTCCTGGGCATAGGTCTTCTGCTTTTCGCTCTGGGGGCTGAACGGATCCATGAATCCCTTGTTTTCGCCAGCCGTCATCAGGCGACGCTCCACACCTGCCTTCTCCATCAAGCCGGTAAACCCGAATCCTTCCATCAGCACGCCGATGGATCCAACAATGCTCGCTTTATTGACAAATATCTTGTCCGCGGCGACTGCGATGTAATACCCGCCGGACGCGCAAATCTCGTCGACCACTACATAGAGTGGCTTTTTGGGATAGGCCTTGCGAAGTCGGACGATCTCGTCATTGATGATGCCGGCCTGTACCGGACTGCCGCCAGGGCTATTGATCCGCAGGATGACGCCAACGGCGTTCACGTCCGAGTACGCTCTGTTGAGTGCCGGAACAACGGAGTCGGCGGATCCCACCGTGCCGGATTCGATCGTGCCATCAATTTCGATGAGTGCCGTATGGGCACCTACCGGATCGCTTTCGCCCGGGTTGTAGCCAGACCCGATCCATAGCGCGGTGACGATAATTGCCAATGTCGCCAGCTTAAAGAAAATTCCCCAGCGCCGCCGGGCACGCTGCTCGGCCAGCGTTGCAAAGGCCAATTGCTCCAGCACGCTGCGCTCCCAACCGCTAGCCGTCTTCGGCTGCGTGAGCTGGGCTGGATCAGACTGGCTGCGCGCAGCTTCACTGTTTTCATCAAATCCGTTGTTGCTCATTGTTATCGACTCTTTTCTTCCCTGTTAATACTTGCCGGCGTCAGGTAATCATCCGGCTGCCAAAATACCTGGCCGTCCTGCTCAACCACCATGATAGGCCGCAAACGCCCGCCGCGGCACGGCCCGCCTACACAATGGCCGTTTTCAGGCGTATATATCGCCCCGTGGGTTGAACACATCAGATACAAGCCGCTGGACTCGAAGAAATCCCCCTCGTTCCAGTCAAGCTCGATCGGTACATGCGCGCAGCGATTGAGGTAACCGTACACCCTGCCATCATATCGAACGACAAAACCATTGCCTGTTTCGCCGCCCGCCGTGACCGGGAAACGGACGCCCTTCCCGCCCTCAACCACGGACTCCGAACTGCATATAGGAATTGCAGTAACAGTCATTATGCATTCTCGCCGAGCCAGGCATGCAATTGCGCGACGGAATCGGCTGCAAAGATCGGATTCAACACTTTTAACTCCTCCGACGGATGCGCGCCGTAATGCACGGCGATTCCCGCCGCGCCGGCATTGATTGCCATTTGCAGGTCATGCGTCGTGTCGCCGATCATGACCGTACGCTGCAGATCCTGGCCCAGTTCCCTGGTCAATTCCTGCAACATGGCCGGATGGGGCTTGGAAAAAGTTTCATCCGCACAGCGGGTTGCGTCGAACAGGGAAAGAAGCCGACTGGCATCGAGCGCCCTGTTCAGCCCGACACGGCTCTTGCCGGTCGCGACCGCAAGAAAATAGCCTTGCTGAGATAAATCAGTGAGCATTTCCCGTACTCCATCGAACAGCTCGAGCCCTTTATCCTTGGATAAATAGTGATAACGATAGCGCTCGACCATCCGCGGATAGTATTTGGGATCCAAATCGGGCAATGCCGCCTGCATTGCGTCCTGCAGTCCGAGGCCGATGACGTAAGACGCCGCCTTGTTGTCCGGAATCGGGAGGCCCAGATCCTTTGCCGCCGCCTGAATGCAGCGGACAATAGTGGACGTGCTGTCCATCAGCGTGCCATCCCAGTCAAAGACAATCAGATCGAATCGTTTTCTTGCCATATTTATATTGTCGGTATTGTTAGTTAGCGTCTTGCTCAGGTGACCGCAATGGTGGCTTCCAGGCTTTTAAGGAAATGCTCGCATTCGGGAGGAAGTTTTGCCGACAGCGTGACTGGTTTGCCGGATTCAGGATGCAGAAACGTTAGCTGGCGGGCATGGAGGAACATGCGCTTGAGTGCGATTCGGTTGCCGTCGGCTTTCTGAAGCGCCCGATTCAAGCCGAAATCGCCATATTTGTCGTCCCCGACGATCGGGAAGCCGCTGGAGGCGAGATGAACACGGATCTGGTGGGTGCGACCGGTCTTCAATTCGGCATCGAGGAGCGCAAAATCGCCGAACTTGCGTACCAATGTAAATATAGTATGCGACGGCAGGCCATCAGACTGGACCCTCACCCGCCGCTCACCCTCCGGCGTGTTGTATTTGAATAAGGGCAACTTGATATGCTGGCGGGCATGTTGCCAGTTTCCATGCACCAAGGCGAAATAACGCTTGTCGATTTCGCCTTCACGGATCTGCTCGTGCAAGTTGGTGAGCGCAGAACGTTTCTTGGCCAGCATCAGAATGCCGGAGGTGTCGCGGTCAAGGCGGTGCACCAGTTCAAGAAATTTTGCCTGCGGCCGCGCCGCACGCAACTGCTCTATGACGCCATAACTGACGCCCGATCCGCCATGCACCGCAACACCCGCCGGCTTGTCTATCACCAGCAAATGGTTGTCTTCAAGCAATATATGGAACTCGCTGCCAGGTGCACCGCTCGCCTGCTTTTCGGCCATGCGGACTGGCGGCACTCGCACGACGTCGCCTTCACGCAACCGGTAGGTCTGGTCAATTCGGCCCTTGTTTACGCGCACCTCGCCGGACCGCAAAACGCGGTAAATATGACTTTTCGGCACGCCTTTGCAGATGCGTAACAAAAAATTATCGATACGCTGGTCGGCCTCTTCGTCGGAAATCGTAATGAGTTGGACTTGAGGCGAGACTTGTGACGGCTGGTCGGCGCTTTGGGTTTCAGCCCGCTTACCAGAAACTCTCGCTAAGTCCTTCATTTTGAATATATAATTGTTTCGCAGCAGTTACAAATACGCTGCTGGTGTAAGAATAAAAAGCACATTCTACACAGGGGCGTCTCCACCGGCCTCGCCAATTTGCAAATTCGATGGAAAAGATGTGTACGCATCATCCTCGCGCGAGTCTGCGTTACACCGTTGTTAAGGTCAGCGTTGTTGTGATCGACAACGCGCAGGGATGATGGAAAAGAATGCTTGAATCAAAAGGATAAATCCGGCAAGCAGTGTCCGTCATGAAGACATGCTCGCTGGTAGATGTGGATGAATTTTGTATGCCGATGTCCGCCGGGCCCATAGCATGGCCCGTCTTGGCCAAGTCGTTTGATGCCGTGCCCCTGCGCTCGATGCTATCGAGACGCTCGGCGCGGCGTCAGCGCGTAAACGGCATGCGGCACAACCATGTCCGCGCCCTGTTGCGGCGAGAGCGGGTAATACCGCCTTTCGCCGCACGTTAAGGCAATTCCCTCCTTGAGCACTCCGTCCTCGCGTACATCCCAATAGCAAGGCTGCATCAATCGGTGTCATTCACCCTTTGACAGCATTAAAGATGACCGTAAGGTCACGGAGCAAAAAATGAAACGCATGTTGTTCAACGCCACGCAG
>NZ_DASZBA010000216.1:0-20045 GCF_035944575.1 Noviherbaspirillum sp. | reverse complement strand
CGCTACGGCCTGCAATTCCCTTGCGCTCTTGAACGTGACAATCCCCGAAAACGAGATGTAGAACCCCATCTCCATCGCGGCCTCCGCCACCTGCAGCGATTCGGTGAAGCAATGCATCACGCCCGCCGCGCCGCCGGCGTCCGTCCCGGCACCTTCCTCGCGCATGATGCGGATGGTGTCTTCCGAAGCGGAACGGGTGTGGATGATCAGCGGCTTGCCGGTCGCCCGCGATGCACGGATATGGACCCGGAAACGTTCGCGTTGCCATTCCAGGTCGCCCTGCAACCGGTAATAATCCAGCCCGGTCTCGCCAATGGCGACAATCTTCGGATGATCGGACATGGCGGCAAGCTGCTCGACGCTCGGCTCGGGCGTGTCCTCGTAATCGGGATGCACCCCGACCGAGGCAAATACATTGGGATAGGTCTCGGCGAGGCTCAGCACCTGCGGGAAATCCGGCAGATCGACGGACACGCACAGCGCATGGCTGACGCGGTTGTCGGCCATCTTGCCGAAGATTTCCGGCAGTCGGGCGGCGAGTTCGGGGAAGTTGATGTGGCAGTGGGAATCGATATACATCGGCGTATTTTACGCCGATGCACGACGAATGGCCCCACCCGAAAAGTCCGCTCCGGACGCTACGCGACGCGCTTGCCCACGATGATCAGGTCGCGCTCGATGCCATCCAGCGTTGCGACACGGGGCATCGTCGCCCAACGCTCGAAACCGAACGCATCGAACAGTTTCAGGCTGGGAACATTGTGGCCGAAGATAAACCCGAGCAAGGTATGCACCGAAATTTCAGGCGCGTAATCGATGGCGTGCTGCAGAAAATAACGGCCAAGTCCCCTGCCGCGCGCGTTTTCGTGGATGTAGATGGACAGTTCCGCCGTGCCTGAGTATGCGGGCCGGCCGTAGAAATTCGAGTACGACAGCCAGCCGATGATTTCTCCGGCGTCCTCGGCGACCCAGAGCGGCCTGCGTTCGGGCGCATGTTCGTCGAACCATGCGCGGCGCGATTCCACGCTGACCGGTTCGGTATCGGCAGTCACTTCACGGGAGGCGACAGTGCTGTTGTAGATGGCGACGATGGCGGGAAGATCGTCCGGCCGGGCGAGGCGGTGAGAATACGGCATGCGGAAACAGTTAAAGAGTGTGGGTTGCCCTGGAAGATCGCAGTGCGGCGCCGAGTAATTCCTCGATGCGCAGCTTGGCCCGCTGGCCGCTTTCATCGACGGAAAACTGAACGCCAATACCCTGCGCTTTACCGTTGCCGGCACCGGCGGGGGTGACCCAGGCGACCTTGCCGGCGATCGGATATTTCGCCGGATCATCCATCAGGGTAAGAATGAGATAGATCTCGTCGCCGATCTTGTACGCCTTGTTGGTGGGGACGAATATGCCGCCGTTGTTGATAAAGGGCATATAGGCTGCGTAGAGCGCCGCCTTTTCCTTGATGGGGAGTGATAGTACCGATGGCCGCGCAACCGCGGCACCGCTGGCTGCCGCGCCCGGCATTATGCTTGATTCTGCCATGACGGTCCTTTAAGGAAAGAGGTGTACATAATCGATCAGCATGTCTTCGATGAATAGCCGTGCCGACAGCGGATGCTCCGCAATCGCACGGCGCTCGTTCACCGATTTCAATGCACGCAGCAAGTTTGGCAGCTCTACCCGCCGGGCGAGCACGCCGAGATCTTTTTCGTACCGGGGATAATACCGGATTGTGCCTGAAAGTTTCACCGAGAAAACATCATAGAGCCAACGTTGCATCCAAGCAACAAGATCAACGACAGGCGTCTTCTGCAGACGTTCCGCCGTTTTCAACGCGCTGTCGATGCTCGGTTTGGCAAGGCCGGCGAGAAATTCATCCAGGATTTCACGTGATCCGGATTGGGCCATTGCGAAGGCAGCCAGCGGTGCGCCGCCCTGCTCCGCCAGCCATGCGTCGGGCTGGGCAATCCCCTGCGCGGATAGCCAGGCAAGGGCTTGTTGCCAGGATGGCATCGCCAAGGCGAACTTTCTGCAGCGAGACAGGATCGTCGGCAAAAGACGATCAAGTCCATTGCAGACCAACAGGAACACCGTATGGGGCGGCGGTTCTTCCAGTGTCTTGAGCAAGGCGTTGGCCGCCATGGTGTTCAATGCCTCCGCCGGATAAAGCAGGACGATACGCATTCCCTGGCGGTGCGTGGAGATATTCATGAAATCCGCGAGCCCGCGAATCTGATCGATCTTTATTTCCTTGGACGGCGTCTTGGCCGCCTTCGCGGATTTTTTCCCGTCGCCTTCGGCATCGTCTCCCTCGACCGAATCTTCTTCCAGGATCTCGGGGCGCACTCGCCGGTAGTCGGGATGGTTGTATTGGGAAAACCAGCCGCAGGAATCGCATGTGCCGCAGGCGTCGCCGTCCGCGAGAGGTGTCTGGCAAAGCAGCGATTGCGCAAAGCGCTCGGCAAACGCGGTTTTACCGATGCCTTCCGAACCGTGGAAAAGAATTGCGTGCGGCAGCCGGGCGCGAAGCTGCTGCAACTGCGCCCATGCCTCGTCCTGCCATGGATACTTCGTGGTCGTCATGCGGATATCACAGCGTCGCGGCCAGCTTTTTCAGCTCGTCATGCACTTCGGAAAACGGCCTCGTGGAGTCGATGATGCGGAAACGCTCCGGAAATTCGGAGGCCCTGCGCAGATATTCGGCGCGGGTGTCGGCGAAAAAGTCCGCCTTTTCCTGTTCGAACTTGTCCAGCTCCCGGCTTGCATCCAGGCGCGACCGTGCCACATCCAGCGGCACGTCGAACAGCAGCGTCAGGTCTGGCTGCAGGTGTGGGTGCACCCACTGTTCCAATGCAGCCAGCTTTTGCTTGTCCAGCTTCCGCCCGCCGCCCTGGTAGGCGAAGGTCGCATCGGTGAAACGGTCCGAAATCACCCAGTCGCCGCGCCCCAGGGCCGGCTCGATGATCTGGGCAAGGTGTTCCCGCCGCGCGCCGAACATCAGCAGGGCCTCGGTTTCAAGGTGCATCGTTTCGTGCAGAAGCAGTTCGCGCAGCTTTTCGCCCAGGGGGGTGCCGCCCGGCTCGCGTGTCGTGATCACCGTCCTGCCACGGGCAGCCAGCAGCTCGGCGAACCTTGTCAGGTGAGTCGACTTGCCGGCGCCGTCGATGCCCTCGAATGTGATGAATTTGCCTCTTGCCATGAACGGTGATTCACTAGTGATCGGTCGACCCGCATTATCGCTGGAATTTATTGACCGCGCGATTATGGTCGGCGAGATTTGCTGAAAATTCGCTGGTACCGTCGCCACGCGCAACGAAATACAGCGCATTGCTGGCGGCCGGATTCAGTGCTGCAGCCAGCGACTCCGCACCGGGCAAGGCGATCGGTGTCGGCGGCAGCCCTGGGCGGGTGTAGCTGTTGTATGGCGTGTCGGTTTCCAGGTCACGCTTGCGGATATTGCCCTTGAACTTGTCGCCCATGCCGTAAATCACCGTCGGATCGGTCTGCAGCAGCATGCCGAGCCTGAGCCGATTGACGAAGACGGCGGCAATCATGTTGCGCTCGGATTTCTGCCCGGTCTCCTTTTCGATGATGGATGCCATGATCAGTGCTTCATAGGGATTTTTGTACGGCAACGATGGATCGCGCCTGGCCCACTCCTGGTTCAGGCGCTTGAGCATCAAAGCGTGCGCCTGCTTGTAGACCTGGATATCGCTTGATCCCTTCGCAAACCGATAGGTATCCGGGAAAAACAGGCCTTCCGGCATGCGGTAATCCGGCGCCAATTTCTGCATCAGTTCGGCATCGGAGAGCGACGCGGTGTCATGTTTCAGCGCGGGATGCGCATCAATGGCCTGACGCATCTGGCGGAATGTCCATCCCTCGATGATTGCCAGCGATTCCTGTGCAAATTCACCCCGGACAAGCTGATCGATCAGGCCCAACGGCGAGGTGCCGGGTTTCAGTTCATAATGGCCGGCCTTCAGCCGTGCGCCCTTGCCGCTCAGGCGGGCGAGCACGGCGAACAAGGTAGGATTTACCGGCGCTCCCGCTGCGGCGATCTGCTCGGCGGTGCCGGCCACGCTGCTGCCGGAGCGGATGGTGAATTCGAGCGGCTGCTGACCCGCATCAAGAATCGGCCGGTTTGCCCAGAAAACCGTCACGCCAGCGGCGAGCATGGCGAAAATGACGACAAAGAGAAGGAATTTTTTGATCAAAACGATGCCTGGAACGGGAAGCTGAATGAATCGAACGAATTTTTGCGGGCTCACTATAATCGAGCCGTGATGATAAAACCATTTTTAGTTTGAGACCGCCGAAATGAATACATGGTTGCAATTCTTGATCCAGCACAGTGCCGTCCTCGACGAGGGCAAGGACGTTCTCGGTTTTGCGGGCGACAGCCCGACTCCGTCGGCCTTCGTTGCGCCGCTCACCGATCTTGGCCTGATCGCCGCAACCGGCGAGGAAGCGGCTGTTTTCCTGCATAACCAGCTGACCAATGACGTGGAGCATCTCGGGCCGTCGGAAGCCCGGCTGGCGGGATATTGTTCACCAAAGGGCCGTCTGCTCGCCAGCATGCTGATGTGGCGGGCCGGTGATGGCGTAATGCTGCAATTGCCGCGTTCGATCCAGGCGGCCGTGCAGAAGCGCTTGCAGATGTTCGTGCTGCGCGCCAAAGTCAAGCTGAACGACGCGTCCGACACGCACGTAGCGCTCGGCCTGGCCGGACATGATGTGGCCGGATTGCTGATGCAATGGTTTCCGACTCCGCCATCGGCCCCTTATGCGAAGACCGAATCCGACGCCGGCATCCTGATCCGAATGCCTGATGCGTTCTCGGTTCCCCGTTATCTCTGGATCACCGCCCCGGATACGGCGCAGGCCGCCTGGCCGACGCTGACCGCCAAATTGCCGCCGGCAGGCGCCGCCTTGTGGCGTCTGTCGGAAATCCATGCCGGGATCCCGCGCATCACCCAGCCTACCCAGGAGCAGTTCGTGCCGCAGATGGTCAATTTCGAACTGGTCGGCGGCGTGAATTTCAAGAAAGGCTGCTATCCCGGCCAGGAAATCGTTGCCCGCAGCCAGTACCTCGGCAAGCTCAAGCGTCGGATGATGCTTGCATCGGTCGAGACCGCCGATGCGCGCGCCGGCATGGAGGTGTTTTCCGCCGCCGACCCGGACCAGCCCTGCGGCATGATCGTCAATGCCGAAAAGAACGATGCCGGCGGCATGGATTGCCTGGTCGAAATGAAAATTGCTGCATTGGACCAATCCGGCGTGCATCTCGGTTCCGCGAATGGCCCCGTGCTGCGTTTCGGCAGCCTGCCTTATGCCCTGCCGGACGCTGCCTGAGCCGGCGGTTCACGCATGAAGGACTTGTATATCTATTACCGCGTACGCTCCGAGCACGCACGCAGACTGCAGCTGACGGTCCTGGCGCTGCAGCAATCTATTTCGCGGGAATATGGTATCGTCACCGCACTCAAGCGACGTCCCGAAGAACAGCAAGGACAGCACACCTGGATGGAGGTGTACCTTGCCATACCCGACGGTTTCGACATGCGGCTGGAGCAGGTTGTCGCGCAGACCGACCTCATCACACTGATCGAAGGCAAACGCAACATGGAATATTTTCTGGACTGCTCCATATGTGCCTGATCGTCTTTGCCTGGAAAGTCGTTCCCGGCATTCCGCTGATCGCCGCCGGCAACCGCGATGAATTCTACAACCGCCCCGCTGTCCCCGCCGCCTGGTGGACGGACCGTCCCCGGATTTACGCAGGCCGGGATCTACAGGGCGGCGGCACCTGGATGGGAGTCAATCGAAACGGTCGATTCGCCGCCGTCACCAACGTCCGCGCGCCCGACCAGAAGCGTGGCGACGCGCCGACACGCGGTGCCTTGGTTGCCGATTATCTGGACAATGAGGCAGGCCCGGACGACTACGTGCGCGAAATCTCCGGGCGGGCACATTTGTACAATGGCTTCAACCTGCTGATCGGCGATAAAAGCAAGCTGATCTGGTACTCCAATACCGCAAACGACGAACGTAATGGCTGCCCTCTGCCACCCGGCATCTATGGCCTCTCCAACGGAGCGCTCGATACGCCCTGGCCGAAGGTGGTGAGTACCAAGGCGCAGTTTGCCAGCCTGCTCTGCCAGGGGGCGCCGGAAGATGCCTATTTCGAGATGCTGAGCGATACCACGATCGCTTCGGATTGCCGGTTGCCGCAGACGGGAATCAGCCTGGAATGGGAGCGGGCGTTGTCGGCAGTGTGTATCGAATTGCCGGAGTACGGGACGCGGAGTTCGACGTTGGTGCGGTTGTATGAGGGTGATGGAGCCGAATTGAGGGAGCGGGCGATTCGGTAATCATTCAATCGTCGAAATCGGCTATAAAACGCTTGTCATCGCTTCAAAGCGTTTTGCGGAGATTTTGGACAGCATGCCATCCATCTGCAAAACGCTATCAGTTTGCAAGTCGGAACGCGTTCTGCAAGGGGGAATCCAGAGTTGCGGCGTGGCCCCGGTAATGCAATGCCATCGGCTCTCCGAAGAGACTAGCCCCGGTGGGCCACTCACGTTGGCAAAGCAAAGATAGGACTGGAGCACTACTCCAGCGAGGCGGGCCGCTGCTCCTTCGGCGTGTTTGGAAAAGTACCGCCTTTACGCACTAGCTGAAGTCGTGCCGCATCTGAATATGCGGAATGCCGGCTTCCATAAACTCCTCCCCTTCCTGCACAAAACCAAACCGGCTGTAGAACGGCGCGGCATGCGTCTGCGCACTCAGGATCACCGTCTTGTCTCCCCGCTCCCTCGCCTGCTGCATCAGCGCTTCCAGGATGCGGCCGCCGACACCGGTGCCTCGCGCGGCCTTCTTCACCGCCATGCGGCCGATATGACCGTCCGGCAGCAGTCTTCCGGTACCGAGCGCCCTGCCCTGCTCATCGCGGGCCAGGGCGTGCAGGCTTACGGAGTCCATGTCGTCCCACTCAAGCTCGACCGGAACATTCTGCTCCAGCACGAATACTTCATAGCGCACCGGCTGCGCCTCCTGCTTCAGGCTTTCCCAGCCGCCTATGGTCAAACTGATTTTCATAGGGCTTGCGGCGGGACTTTTTCAAGGCGCGTGATGGTCGCGCGCCAATCTTCCGGAAACGGCACGCCCTTGCGCACGGCAGTGTCAGCATAAACGTAGAACAGCTCACCGGATATCAGGTGCTGGTCGCCGAGATGAATCTCCACGATGAAGCGTACCGATGAACGGCCAAAGCCGGCGCAGCGCACGCCGATGTCGAGAATGTCATCAAAGCGGGCGGGCGCGATAAATTCAACAGTAGCCTTGCGGGCGAACATCTCCCGGCCGTCCTTCGCCTGCTGCAGCACCCCCGGCAAGCCGGTCGCGCGCCAATACTCGGTGAACGCTACATCAAAATACGTCAGATAGTGTCCGTTGAATACGATGCCCTGCATATCCGCCTCCGCCCAGCGGACGCGGAGTTGATGAAAGAAGGAGAAATCTTCGCGTGCCATGGTGACTCAGAAAATAATCAAGTGGTGTTTGCTCAATCGGCGAGGAAGCCGCGTATCAGACGGTTGACCCGTTCCGGCTGCTCGTGAATGATCCAGTGCGAGCCTTCTGGAATGCGCTCGATTTTCAGATCATCGATGAAATCGTCCAGTCCATCCAGCAAGGTCTTCGGCAATGCCATATCGTTCTCGCCCCAGATCACGCGGGTCGGTATCGTGATGCGGAAATCCTTCGGGTCGAGCTGCAGCTTCAGCGGACCAGCATGCTGGTCGGTTGGCGGATGCAGGGGCGACGCGCGGTAGTAATTGACGCCGCCGGTCAGTCCGCGCGACCAGCACTCATGGTATTTCCGCCTGACGTCAGGCGTGAACCACGGCGTGGGCGATTTCCCCATGCCGTTCAGCAAATTTTCCAGCAATGCGAAGTTATCCTTCGCAAGCGCGCTCTCCGAACCTTCTGCGCGCAGCCAGTTCATGTATTCGCTGGCCTTTTTCTGTTCCGGGTCGTTGGCCAGCGCTTGCATGAAGAGATACGGATGCGGCGAATTCACGATGATCAGCCGGTGCAGAAGCTGCGGCAGCCCGATAGCGAAATTCCATGCAATCGCGCCGCCCCAGTCATGCGCGACCATCACGAATTTTTCGTAGCCGAGATATGTCGCAAGCTGACGCAGGTCGTCGACGATATGCTTGGCCTTGTAAGCGCCGAGGTCGGACGGCATGTCCGACAGGTTGAAGCCGCGCAGGTCGGGAGCGACGGCGAAGTGGTCGGTGCCGAATTCCGCAAGCTGCGCTTCCCACTCGTACCAGAACTCGGGAAAACCGTGCACGAACAGGATCAGCGGCTTGCCCTTCTCCCCTGCGCTGGCGAAATGCAGCCGGGTGCCGTTCGGCAGCGCGGCAAATTGGTTGCTCTGGATGGTGGCTGGCATGGTCGCTCCCGCTTGCATTAGTTGACGTTCAGTTTGGCTTGCAGCATTTCGCGGATATGCGGCGCCGCTTCAAAAGGATCGCTCGGATTGCGCTGCAGGATGATGTCTTCCATGCGGGTCTGGACGTTGCCCAGCGCATTCGGGTGCGAGTAAACGTAGAAGCGGTTTTCGGCGATGGCGTTGAAAGTGAACTCTGCCACCTGTGCCGCCGACACCTTTCCGGAAGAAACCGCCTTTTCGGAGACCGCCTGGGCCGCGATCTGGCTGGGTGTCGGTCCTGCATCGGACTTCACGTCGTCGGGACGGCTGCGCTCGGAATTGGAGATGCCGGTCGGGACGAAGTACGGGCACAGCACCGAAGCGCCGATCGGCGCCTTGATCAATTTAAGGTCATGATACAGGGTCTCCGAAAGCGACACGACCGCATGCTTGGACACATTGTAGATGCCCATGTTGGGCGCATTCAGCATGCCGGCCATCGACGCGGTATTGACGATATGTCCTTCATAAGTGGGGTCCTTCTTCGCGCATTCCAGCATCAGCGGCGTGAAAGTGCGCACGCCATGCACCACGCCCCAGAGGTTGACGCCGAGCACCCATTCCCAGTCAGCCAGCGAGTTTTCCCAGACCAGGCCGCCCGAACCGACGCCCGCGTTGTTGAATACGAGATGCACCGCGCCGAATTTTTCCATGGTGGCATCGGCCAACGCCTGCACCTCCTCCGGCTTGCGCACGTCGCAGCGCATCGCCAATACTTGCGCGCCCTGCGCTTCGAGTTCGGCCTTTACCTTGTCGAGTTGCTCCTGTTGCACGTCGGCCAGAACCAGCTTCATGCCGAGGCGCAAGCCGATGTTGGCGAATTCGCGTCCGAAACCGCTTGCACCGCCGGTGATGACGGCGACCTTGTCCTTGAAGTCTTTCATGTGTGTCTCCTGAATGGGTAGGCTGATATTTAGATCTTTTTCAATTGAAACCCGAGGCGCGGAAAGTGCACGACGACGGTTCCTGCCTGCGGGTCGGTGCGGCGCACGGCCAGTTCGTTGTCGGTGGCCATCACCAGTTCGCCTTCGACCGGATCGATGCCATAGTCCGTCGGCGCGATCGTCACCTGTTCACCGAGCGCAATACCGAAGGTATTGACGAACGCCGCATCAATGTTGGCCGGGCTTGCGGAACGCGCGGCTTCCAGCGCCTGCTCACCGCTCATCGCTTCGAACTGATGATGACCGATCGCCGCCATGCGCGCCATCCATGCCTGAAGACGCGGAGCGCGATCAAGAATCGATGCAACCTCCTTTGCTTTCTGCACAAACCAAAGGCAGTGATAGACCGAGAAATCCGCAATGCACGGCTGAGCCCCGAGCAAGTAATGCTTGCCGTTGCCAATCATGTTCTCCAGCCGGCGCAGATATTCAAGCAGGCTGCCGGTCGCCTCGCCGACCGAGATGCGAGGTGCATTGCCGCGGAAGCCGGCTCTATCGGCTGCAAATGCTTTCATCTGCTCCGGCGTCGCGCCACCGAGAATGCTTTGAATCGCAGCCGGTTGCTGGAAGATATAGGGGATCACTGTCCAGAACAGTGTCGAATCGGCCCATTGCGCGAGCGTTCTGGCCACACCCTCTGTCTCCGGCGGATACAGGGTCGGCGCGGGCGCAATCTGCTCCAGTACATTGGCGATCAGCGCGGTGTCGCAATAGATGTCGGCGCCTATTTGCAGTACCGGTGTCTTGCGGTAGCCGCCGGTCAGCGCAGTGAGATTGGGTTTCGGCATGATGGCGGGGATCAGCACCGATTTCCAGGGGAGTTTCTTGTAGCCGAAGATGGTGCGGACTTTTTCCGAGAACGGCGAGTTGGCGTAATGGTGAAATATCAGGTCTGACATTGAGACTCCTTGGTACGGTGCGGATAGGCGAATCAGGCTGGTTTTCTCTCCTTGGCAGGAAGAGGAATCGGTCCGGAATGGAGTAGCGACGCTGATTGACTGGATGCAGCAGTTTAAACTTGCCACCCCTACGCGGGCCGCCCCAGCCCAACCTTCCGCCTAGCAGGGGGAAAGTGCCGTGCGGTTATTGTTTAAGCATCGCATGGTGATATTTGCCATCTCAAACCAGCTTCACCAACTGCTTCCCGAAGTTCTTGCCCTTTAACAGTCCGATGAATGCCTCCGGCGCCGCCTCGAGCGAAGGCGCAACCGACTCCCGGAACTTCAGCTTGCCGGTTGCCACCAGCGTGCCCAGTTCCTTCAAGCCCTGCGGCCATAATTCCGGGTGCTCGGACACGATGAAGCCGCGCATCGTCAGCCGCATGGTCAGGAACGCACGGGTATTCCTGATCGCCATCGGTTCACCGTCATAGCCGGCGATCAGGCCGCAGAGCGCGATCCTGCCGAACGCGTTCATGCGTGCCAGGCAGGCATCGAAAATCTCGCCGCCGACATTTTCGAATATGGCGTCGATGCCGTTCGGTGTCGCTTTCGCCAGGTCGGCTTCCAGATTGCCGGCCTTGTAGTCGATGCAGGCGTCAAAGCCGAGCTCGTCGACCACGTATGCGCATTTTTCCTTGCCGCCGGCGATGCCGACCGCACGGCAGCCGCGTTGCTTCGCAAGCTGTCCTACTACGCTGCCGACCGCGCCGCTGGCGGCGGAGACGACGATGGTTTCGCCCTCTTTCGGCTGCATGATCTGCGTGAGCCCGTACCATGCGGTCATGCCCGGCATGCCGACTGATCCAAGATATGCCGACAGCGGAATGTGTGCCGTATCGACCTTGCGCAACAGGGTGCCGTCGGAAACGCCCATCTCCGACCAGCCCATCATGCCGACGACCTTGTCGCCGACCGCAAATTTCGGATTCTTCGATTCCACGATCTCGCCGGCCGTGCCGCCGATCATCGTTTCGTTCAATGCCTGCGGTGCCGCATAGCTCTTGACGTCTTCCATGCGCATGCGCATGTACGGATCAAGCGACAGGAAATGGTTGCGGATCAGGACTTCGCCGTCCTTCAGTGACGGGACCGGCACTTCTTCGAGGCGGAAGTTGTCCGGAGTAACCTGGCCTTTCGGACGGGAGGCCAGTACGATGCGTTTAAAAGTTGCCATGGCGTGCTCACACTTTCTTTATGTAGAGGCGCAGACATGCGCCCGCGTTGTATGTCGTGTAGATACATGCGGGCAGAGCCGCCCGCACCACTGCTATTCGTGATCCAGCTTCTTGGCCGCATCCAGCCGCTTCAGGTATTTGAAGGTGCCCATCGCCTTGGCGGTAAGCTTGTCGCCGTTCCACAATTCGCCTTCGCAGAAGCACATGGTGGTCGAGCGATGGAATGCCTTGCCCTTGGCGATGATGCGGTTGCCGGATGTTCCGGCCGGCTGGAAAAAACTGGTCTTCATCTCGACCGTCACGCCGCCGCGCGCATCCGGATCGAGCGACCGGCCGGCCATGGACATCACCACATCCAGCAAGGTCATGACCACGCCGCCGTGGGTGACGTGCCAGCTGTTCATATGGCGCGGCTCCAGAGTAAGCGCGACGGCGGCCTCGCCGTTTTCCATCCCGAGAAATTCCACGCCGACGTCGTGCAGAAAGGGAATGACGGAAGGAAACGGCTGCGGCGGTGATTGCGAAAAATCCATCAATGAACCGCCGACACGCCGCCGTCGACTGCCAGGATCTGGCCGGTGATGTGTTTGCCGGCGTCCGATGCGAACAGCAATGCCGCGCCCTTCAGGTCTTCATCGTCGCCGATACGCTGCAGCGGCGCGCGTTTCGCGAGATTTTCCTCGCCCAGATTTTCCAGCACGCCCTTGGTCATCTTGGACGGGAAGAAGCCCGGGGCAAGCGCATTCACCGTGATGCCGTGCTTGCCCCATTCACCTGCCAGCGTGCGGGTGAAATTGACTACCGCGCCCTTGGACGTGTTGTAGGCGATCGTTTGCATTGAATTCGGGCCGTTGCCGGACAGGCCGGCGATCGACGCGACATTGACGATACGGCCATACTTGCGAGGGATCATCGATTGCTTGGCCACCGCCTGCGACAGCAGGAAGATGCTGCGCACATTCAGGTTCATCACCTTGTCCCAGGCTTCGATCGGATGATCTTCCGCCGGCGCACCCCAGGTGGCGCCCGCATTGTTGATCAGGATGTCGATGTGCCCGAGGCGCTTGATCGCTTCAGCAACCAGCGGCGCGATCGCGGACTCCTGAGACACGTCGGCGGCGATCGCGCTGGCTTCGATGCCGCGCTGCTTCAGGTGGGCGACCGCTTCGTCGAGGTCCGCCTGCTTGCGCGAGGACAGCACGATTTTCGCGCCCTGCTCGCCGAGCGCTTCGGCGATCTGCAAGCCAAGGCCGCGCGATCCGCCGGTGACGAGTGCAGTCTTTCCTTCGAGATTAAACAGCTGTTGTATGGTGCGCATTGCGTCTCCTTTTTCTGGTTCAATTTAAATTTCGTAATCCATGCATTGGCGCGCTTCGCGAATTGCGCCGATGAACGGTTTCAATGCCACATGCTGCGGATGTTCCTGGTAGGCGTCGAGCGCGGCTTTCGATGTGAATTCGGAGTACAGCACGACGTCGTAGGTTGCCTCGAGATCGGGCTGAGCGAGCGCCACTTCGAATTTCAGGATGCCGGGCACGATACCGGCGCAGGCGTCGAGGAGTTCTTTCATTCTCAAGGCGTTGGTCGCCTTGTCCACGCCTTCGGCCTGGTCTTTCAGCTTCCACATGACGATGTGTTTGAGCATGGGGTGACTTTGAAAAAATAGAGAAAAAATTCCCTCCTCCTGTCAGGGGGAGGGTGAGCGTGGGGGTAGTGAGGTTGTGCTATTGCATGCGGTCGATTCGACCTCACTACCCCTGCACGGGCCGCCCCTTCCCAACCAAGCGGACTGCCCTTACGGACAATCCGCTTCGCAGGCGGACAGCATGCTGTCCAAATTCCCTGCTACGCCCCCTGAAAGGGGGAAGGAGTTCTACAAGGGTGAAAGTTCTTAAGAGTGGAAGAGCTCAGAACCACGCATCCTGCATATCCAGCGTCGTCGTATCGATGCTCTCCAGCAGATCGAGCTGCGGCTGTACCTTCGGCAATTCCCATTTGAAGAAATAGGCGCAGGCCTGCAGTTTCCCCTGATAGAAATCGGCGTCATGCCCGCTCTTGCCGACCGCCAGCATCGCCTGCTGCAGCCACATCCACGCCACGACCGCATGGCCGAATGCTTCCAGGTACACCGATGCGTTGGCCAGCGTTTTGTTCATGTCGCCGGCCGCATACAGGGTACGGGTAACGGCACCGATACGCTGCCACGCATCGCCAAGGGACTTCGCATATCCGGCCAGCTCCTGCACCTCGGAGGCCTTGGACAGCGTCTTGCGGATTTCGGCTACCAGTGCCTCGAATGCCGCGCCGTTCTGCATCGACACTTTCCGGCCCAGCAGGTCCAGGCCCTGGATACCATGCGTGCCTTCATGGATCGGGTTCAGGCGGTTATCGCGATAAAACTGCTCGACATTGTATTCACGGGTGTAGCCGTAGCCACCGTGGATCTGGATCGCCAGACTGTTTGCCTCCAGGCACCATTGCGACGGCCAGGATTTGGCGATCGGCGTCAGGATGTCGAGCAGCAGCGTCGCGTGGCGGCGTTCGTCCGGCGACTCCAGCGTGCGCTCGTCGTCGACCAGCCGCGCGCAATACAGGTTGAGCGCGAGACCGCCTTCCACATAGGCTTTCTGCGCCAGCAGCATGCGCTTGACGTCGGTGTGCTGGACAATGGGAATCTGCGGCTGGGCCGGGTCCTTCGCGCCGGGATGCCGGCCCTGCGGCCGCTCGCGCGCATATTCCAGCGAATGCAGGTAGCCGGTGTAACCCAGCATCACCGCGCCGAGGCCGACGCCGATGCGCGCTTCGTTCATCATGTGGAACATGTTGGCCAGGCCCTTGTGCACCTCGCCTACCAGATAACCGATCGCGCCCGGCTTGCCCTGCGGCTTGAACTTGCCTTCGCCGAAATTCAGCAGGCAGTTGGTCGTGCCGCGATAACCCATCTTGTGGTTCAGCCCTGCCAGCACCACATCGTTGCGCTCGCCCACGCTGCCGTCCGAATTCACGAGTTTCTTCGGTACGATGAACAGCGAGATGCCTTTCACGCCCGGGATCAGCTTGCCGTCCGGGCCGGGGACTTTTGCCAGCACCAGGTGCACGATGTTTTCCGACAGTTCGTGTTCGCCTGCCGAAATCCACATCTTGTTGCCCTTGAGTCGATAGGTGCCGTCCTCCTGGGGTTCCGCGCGGGTGGTAATGTCGGACAGCGACGAACCGGCCTGAGGCTCCGACAGGCACATGGTGCCGAAGAAACGCCCTTCCAGCATCGGCTTGACGAAGGTATTGATCTGCTCCGGCGTCCCGCATTTGAGCAGCGTGTTGGCATTGCCGATGGTCAGGAACGGATAGGACGATGTACCGACGTTGGCGCCCTTGAAATAGGCCAGGCCGGCTTTTTCGATCAGCACCGGCAACTGCATGCCGCCCATTTCATAATCCTGCCCGGCGGCCATCAGGCCGGACTCGCAGAATGCCTTCAGGGCGGTCTTTACTTCAGGAATGATATGGACGGTCTCGCCGTCGAAATGCGGTTCCTCCTGGTCGTTCTTTTTATTGTGGGGTTCGAACAGGTCGGTGGCGATCTGCTCGCAGGTATCGAGCGCCGCATTGAAGGTTTCGCGGGAATGGTCGCTGTAGCGACCGCGCTGAGTCAGCGCCTCCGCATTCAGCCATTCATACAAAACGAATTCGAGATCGCGGCGGGAAATGATCTTGGATTGCATGGTTCAACCTCCGTCCTCCACCCCGCGTGACGGCGGCTGGAGGACGCAAACAGTTAATGACGATGGCTTGAGGTGCGTGCGCGCTCGGCGCCGATTACACCACTTCGAACAGGCCAGCGGCGCCCTGGCCGCCGCCGATGCACATCGTCACCACCACGTATTTCGCGCCGCGGCGCTTGCCTTCGATCAATGCATGGCCGGTCAGGCGGGCGCCCGACACGCCATAGGGATGGCCGACGGCGATCGCGCCGCCGTTGACGTTCAGGCGGTCGGCTGGAATGCCCAGCTTGTCGCGGCAGTACAGCACCTGCACCGCGAACGCTTCATTCAGTTCCCACAGGCCGATGTCCTCGACTTTCAGGCCGGCTTTCTTCAGCAGTTTCGGAATCGCGAAAACCGGGCCGATACCCATTTCATCCGGCTCGCAGCCGGCGATTGCGAAGCCGCGGTAGATCCCCAGCGGCTGCAGGCCTTTCTGTTCGGCGAGCTTGCTGTTCATGACGATGGCGACCGATGCGCCGTCGGAGAACTGGCTGGCATTGCCGGCAGTGATCACGCCGCCCGGCAGCGCGGTACGGATCTTCGACACGCCTTCGATGGTGGTGTCGGCGCGAATGCCTTCGTCAGCGGAAATCGTAACTTCGCGGGAGATCAGCATGCCGCTTTCCTTGTCGGCCACGCCCATGATGGTGGTCATCGGCACGATCTCGTCATTGAACTTGCCAGCTGCCTGAGCGGCGGCGGCGCGTTGCTGGCTCTGGACGCCGTACTCGTCCTGGCGTTCCTTGCTGATGTTGTAGCGCTTGGCGACGGTCTCGGCCGTCTGCAGCATCGGCCAGTAGATTTCAGGCTTGTTCTTTCTCAGCCAGACTTCGGCCAGCATGTGGCTGTTGGCTTCCTGCTGCACGCAGGAAATGGATTCGACACCGCCTGCGGCATAGATGTCGCCTTCGCCGGCGATCACTCGCTGCGCGGCGGTTGCGATGGTCTGCAGGCCGGAGGAACAGAAACGGTTGATAGTCATGCCGGCGGTGGTGACCGGGCAGCCGGCGCGCAGTGCAATCTGGCGCGCGATGTTGCTGCCGGTGGCGCCTTCCGGTGTGGCGCAGCCCATGATCACGTCTTCCACCTCGCCGGCTTCAATCTTGGCGCGCTCGATCGCCGCCTTCAGCACATGGCCGCCCAAGGTCGCGCCGTGGGTCATATTGAATGCACCTTTCCAGGATTTGGCAAGGCCGGTGCGGGCGGTGGATACGATGACGGCGTCAGTCATTTGAGGCTCCTTGAATTGAATTATGTTGATCTGTGTTGACACGAAGGTCGGTTCGAAACGGGGAACAGCCAACCACTCGACCGGGGAAAAAACGAATATCAGAATAGCATATTTTTAGCACGATCGTTCGCAAAAAATTTCCATCGGATAAGCCATCGATTCCCGGCTCTCCGGTTCGGTTCCCGCCCGCGGCAGCACCCATTCGGGGCTGTAAGTTTCTGTAAGTTTGAAGCAAGTATTGTGTAAGGTTCAAGTCGCACACTCGGCCCGTGCAAGCAATGCCGCGAGGCTTTGCACTTTATATTTATTATTCGAGGAGATTAGCATGGCGACAGCACAGACAACTGCGCACACCATGACGGCAGAGGAGAAGAAGGTCATCTTCGCCTCGTCGTTAGGGACCGTGTTCGAGTGGTACGACTTTTATCTTTACGGCTCACTTGCCGCAATTATTGCGAAGCAATTCTTTGCCGGCACCGACCCCAATACAGCGTTCATCTTTGCGCTGCTCGCGTTTGCCGCCGGTTTCATCGTCCGTCCTTTCGGCGCGCTGGTGTTCGGCCGCCTCGGCGACATGATCGGCCGTAAATACACCTTCCTCGTCACCATCCTGATCATGGGCGTGTCGACATTCATCGTCGGCCTGTTGCCTACCTACGCATCGATTGGCATTGCAGCGCCGATCATCCTCATCACGCTACGTATCCTGCAGGGCCTCGCGCTCGGCGGCGAATACGGCGGCGCGGCCACCTATGTTGCAGAACATGCGCCAAACGGAAAGCGCGGCGCCTTCACCGCCTGGATCCAAACCACCGCGACACTCGGTCTGTTCCTGTCGCTGATGGTGATTCTGGGCACCCGTACCGCGATGGGCGAAGCCGCGTTTGCCGATTGGGGATGGCGTATCCCATTCCTGCTGTCAATCTTCCTGCTGGCCATCTCGGTCTGGATCCGCTTGTCGATGAATGAATCGCCGGCGTTCGCCAAGATGAAGGCCGAAGGACGGACCTCCAAGGCACCGTTGTCCGAAGCATTCGGTCAGTGGAAAAACCTGAAGATCGTGATCCTGGCCCTGATCGGCCTGACCGCCGGCCAGGCAGTGGTCTGGTACACCGGCCAGTTCTACGCACTGTTCTTCCTGACGCAGACACTGAAGGTCGAACCGGCTACCGCCAACCTGCTGATCGCCGCGGCACTCGTGATCGGCACACCGTTCTTCATCGTGTTCGGCTCGCTGTCGGACAGGATTGGACGCAAGAAGATCATCATGGCAGGCTGCCTGATTGCCGCCGTGACTTATTTCCCGATCTTCAAGGCCATCACGCACTACGCCAATCCGGCGCTGGAAGCCGCACTGGTCAACGCACCAGTCGTGGTGACTGCCAATCCGGACGATTGCCAGTTCCAGTTCAACCCAACAGGCACCAAGAAGTTCACTTCGTCCTGCGACATCATCAAGGCAAAACTGGCTGCCGCTTCCGTTGCTTATTCAAACGAAGCAGCGCCTGCCGGCACCGTGGCAACCGTCAAGATCGGCGACAAGGTCATCACGTCCTATGACGCCAGCAAGCTGTCGAAAGACGAAGCCGCCGCCAAGGACAAGGCCTTCTCGAAAGAGCTGGCTGACTCGATCAAGGCCGCAGGCTACCCTGCAAAGGCTGATCCGGCCCAGATCAACAAGGGCATGGTCCTAGTGCTGCTGGTGATCCTGGTAATTTACGTGACCATGGTGTACGGCCCGATCGCCGCGATGCTGGTGGAGATGTTCCCGACCCGTATCCGCTACACATCGATGTCGTTGCCGTATCACATCGGTAACGGCTGGTTCGGCGGCCTGCTGCCGACCACGGCCTTCGCGCTGGTGGCCTACAAGGGCGACATCTACTACGGCCTCTGGTATCCGATCATCATCGCCCTGCTCACATTCGTGATCGGCATGCTGTTCGTCAAGGAAACCAAGGACCTGGACATTTACGCTGGAGATTAAGGTTATAGTCGTCCCGGACGCGCTTTCCCGCACGTCCGGCTTGCAGCCGCCGTTTAATCACGGCGGCTTTTTTTCGTCCGGGCATTTCTCGCCCTGGCATCGATCCCTGCCGATCCGCGTGCAAAGCCCCCCGGATTTTGCTATCGTCGGGCAGCCATTCTCACCGGTATCCCATCCACCGCTCCATCGCCCTACTCTCAACCACAAGCCCTACTCTCAACCACAATTTCCGTCATGAATATCCCCACCCGTCTCGGCACCCCCTTATCTCCGTCTGCCGTCAAGGTCATGCTGCTCGGCTCCGGCGAACTCGGCAAGGAAGTCATCATCGCCCTTCAGCGTCTCGGGGTCGAAGTCATCGCCGTCGACCGCTATCCGAATGCACCCGGGCACCAGGTTGCGCATCGCGCCCATGTCATCAACATGACCGACGGCGCGGCCCTTACCGCCCTGATCGAACAGGAAAAGCCGGACCTCGTCGTGCCTGAAATCGAAGCCATCGCCACGCCGGCGCTCATGGAACTGGAAAAGGCCGGCAAGGCAACCGTCATCCCGACCGCCCGCGCCGCCTGGCTCACGATGAACAGGGAAGGCATCCGACGGCTGGCGGCAGAAGAATTGGGTTTGCCGACATCGCCCTACCGCTTCGCCGACAGCCTGGCGGAACTGCAGGCTGCCTGCGCCGAAATCGGCTTTCCCTGCGTCATCAAGCCGGTGATGTCGTCGTCCGGCAAGGGGCAATCGAAGATCGACAGCGCCGGCGAGGTCGAGGCGGCCTGGAACTACGCCGCAGCGGGAAGCCGGGTCAACGCCGGCCGGGTGATCGTCGAAGGTTTCATCGATTTCGATTACGAGATCACGCAACTGACGGTTCGCGCCCGTAGTGCGAATGGCGAGACGGACACGTTTTTCTGCGATCCGATCGGCCACGTGCAGGTCGATGGAGATTATGTTGAATCCTGGCAGCCGCATCCGATGCATCCGGCGGCGCTGGCGAAGTCGCGCGATATCGCCCGCAAGGTGACCGAGAATCTCGGCGGACTCGGACTCTTCGGCGTCGAGCTGTTCGTCAAGGATGAGATGGTCTGGTTTTCGGAGGTCAGCCCGAGGCCGCACGATACCGGCATGGTGACGATGGCAAGCCAGTGGCAGAGCGAATTCGAGGTCCATGCGAAGGCGATTCTCGGTCTGCCGGTGAATGTGGCGCTGAAATCCCCTGCCGCCTCTGCCGTCATCTACGGACAGCACGAAGCGAAGGCGATTGCTTTCGAAGGCGTGGCCGACGCGCTGACTGTACCGGGCGTCGATATTCGGCTGTTCGGCAAGCCGGAGTCCTTCAAAAAGCGGCGCATGGGCGTGGCGCTGGCTGTCGCGGATGACGTGGAAACGGCGCGCAAGCGTGCCAAGGAAGCGGCGGCGAAAGTCAGGCCGGTGACGCACGGAGGATAGATTTCAGACATGCCGCCGCATGGAAATCGTTCTCCATGCGGCTTTTTCCTGCGCCCG
>NZ_DASZBA010000215.1:0-7584 GCF_035944575.1 Noviherbaspirillum sp. | reverse complement strand
GCATGACATCGACGATGCACGGGATCGAGGGGAAGAAACGCTGGTGGGCATTGGCAGTGCTGTGTTTCGGCGTGCTGATGATCGTGCTGGACACCACCATCGTCAACGTCGCCTTGCCGTCCATCCGCGAAGACCTGAAGTTCACGGAGACTTCGCTGGTCTGGGTGGTGAATGCCTACATGCTGACCTTCGGCGGCTGCCTGCTGCTCGGCGGGCGCCTCGGCGACTTGTATGGGCACCGCCGTCTTTTCCTGCTCGGCATTGCATTGTTCACGCTGGCGTCCGCCGCATGCGGACTGGCGCAGTCGCAAGCGATATTGATCGCGGCGCGCGCCGTGCAGGGGCTGGCCGGGGCGGTCGTATCGGCCATCTCGCTGTCGCTGATCATGAATCTGTTTACCGATACCGCTGAGCGCGCCAAGGCAATGGGCGTGTATGGATTCGTCTGCGCCGGCGGGGGCAGCATCGGCGTGCTGCTGGGCGGCCTGCTCACCGACACGTTGAGCTGGCATTGGATTTTCCTGGTGAATCTGCCGATCGGGGTGGCCGTCATCATCCTGTGCCGATGGCTGATTCCTGCCGGTAAAGGCCAGGCCGACGGCAACCTGGATGTCGCGGGCGCATTGACGGTGACGGCCTCCCTGATGCTGGCGGTGTATGCGGTGGTCAACGGCAATGAGGCCGGCTGGCTCTCCGCCCGCACGCTTGGAATGCTCGCCGCGGCTCTCCTGCTGATGGTTCTGTTCATTGTGATCGAGTCGCGCACCGCGACGCCGCTCATGCCGCTTTCGCTGTTCAGGCTGCGTAACGTGGCGACGGCCAACGTGGTCGGCGTATTTTGGGCGGCCGCCATGTTCGCATGGTTCTTCATCGCGGCGCTTTACCTGCAACTGGTGCTGCGCTACAACCCGATGCAGGTCGGCCTGGCCTTCTTGCCGTCCAACCTGATCATGGCGGTGCTGTCGCTGGGCTTTTCCGCAAAACTGGTGATGCGCTGGGGGAACCGGATCCCGCTCGCGGCGGGATTGGCGCTGGCGTCAACCGGTCTGGGCCTGTTCGCACTGGCGCCGGTCGATGGCAGTTACACCGCGCATGTGCTGCCGGGCATGATCCTGCTCGGCCTGGGGGCCGGCATCGCTTTCAACCCGGTATTGATGGCGGCAATGAGCGATGTCACACCGGCGGAATCCGGCATTGCGTCGGGCATGGTGAATACCGCATTCATGATGGGTGGCTCGCTCGGACTGGCGGTGCTGGCGAGCCTGGCGGCGGCGCGCAGCAGCGTGCAGCAGGCCGGCGGCGCAACGCTTGCCGAAGCGCTGAACGCCGGCTACCACGTCGCATTTGGTATTGGCGCAGTCTTCGCGCTCGCGGCGGCCATCGTCGGGCTGATCTTCCTGCGGCAGGGCCGGCATGCGGATTCCGAAACGCCGCCGGCGCCGTATGAGATTGTGACCTAGCCTGCAAAAGGGGACTGCGGATGGTACGGGCTGTATCCGCGCCCGAAGATCACCATCCGTTGCCGTTTTTAGTACATAAGCCTCAGGAAGACGTTTCTTCCATGTTGCCGACCAGGGTCTGAACCGCCCGGATAAGACCGGCTACCGAAAACGGCTTGGCGATATGTCTCTGGAAACCTGCCTCCCTGGCGGCATTCAGATCGTGCTGCATGGCAAACGCGGTCAATGCGATGGCAGGCAGTCCGGCGATTGCCTTATCGGGATTGGACCGCACGCGCTGGATAAAGGTGTGGCCGTCCATGCCCGGCATGCCTACATCGCAGATGATGGCGTCGAAGCGTTTTTCCTCCAGCATCTTCAGTGCGTCGGGCGCCGACTGCGCGGCTCGCACTTCCGCTCCCGCCAACTGCAGGACTTCAACCATCATGGCACGGGCGTCGGCTTCATCGTCCACCACCAGAAGGCGCACATCGGCAAGCTTGAGATTGATCTTCGCGATAGGGCTTTCCGGCTGGCGGTCATCCTCCGGAACGGCCAGCGATGTCGCTGATAGCGCCGGCAGGTTCACCGTAAATAGGCAGCCCTTCCCGATTCCATCACTTCGAACGGCAATCGTCCCCTGGTGCAGTTCGACCAGGCTTCTGACGATGGCAAGACCCAGGCCGATACCGCCTTTTGCACGCGTGGTTGAAGAGTCCTGCTGTTGAAACCGGTCGAAGACGAATGGAAGAAATTCCTTTGATATTCCGCAGCCATTGTCCGACACGCTGAACTCGAAGCGGCCGTGCGCCGCCGTCACACGCACGTCAATATGTCCGCCGGCATCGGTAAACTTGATCGCATTCGACACCAGATTGGAAACGATCTGGCTCATCCGGCGGGCGTCGGCCTCGATCAGGATTTGCTGCGAGGGGACAGCAAGATGAAGCGCGACGTCCTTGGCATGGGCAAGATGGATCATCGGTTCGATGATTTGCTGAAGCAGGCGAACGCCGTCGATCACCCTGGTGTCAAGCACGACTTTCCCGGCGATGACTGCGCTCATGTCCAGCAGATCGCTGATCAGGTTCGTTTGGATCTCGACATTGCGCGTAATGATTTCGGCCGCCTGCTTCACCCGGCGATCCTCCCCGGAGCGCATGTCCAGCATCTGCGCCCATCCGCCGATGACGTTCAGCGGCGTACGCAATTCGTGCGACAGCGTGGCCAGGAAATTGTCCTTCATCCGCGACACGCGTTCCGTTTCCGCCCGCATGGCACGCTCCTGCTCCAGCGCCGCCTCCACCCGTTCCGCCTGGAGCATGGCCTGATGGATATTAGTCAGTGTGCCTACCCAGCGGAGCAGTTTTCCGCTTTCGTCCAGCACCGGCTGGGTACGGATCTTGAACCATTCGCAGACAAAATCCGTCTTCGTCCGCAGCCTCAGTATGGTTTCAAACCCGATGCCCTGTTCACGCGATGTCTGCCATTGCGCAATGAAACCTTGCTGGTCCCGTTCATCCATGCAATCCGTGAGTGTGCCTATGCCGCAGGTCGGTGCACAGTCCAGCTCGGCAAGCCATCGCTTGTTGACGTATTCCATCGTTCCCTCCGCATCGGCCTGAAATACCAGGTGAGGCAGAAATTCTGCGAACGTCATGAACTGCTGTTTCTGGTCCCAGCTCGCCGACGCATGGCGCCGCCCCTCGTCCGCCAGGCCGACGATGGCATCCTGGACGCTTGCGACCTCGCCGATGGTGCTGCGTTCGGTGTCGCTCAAACGCGCGCCGCGCGCCAGATCCTTCGCCGATTCGGCCAGCCGGCGGACCGGTTCGGTAATCCGCCGCGCGATGAACCAGGCGATCAGGGAAGCAAATGCACCCAGCACCACCGCTCCGGCGAAGAAGGAATTTCGCAGTGCGACGGTGGGCTCCAAAGCCACGGCGACCGGCTGTCTGGCCACCACTTGCCATCCGAAGCCTTCAAATCCGCGTCTTGGAATGACCGGCGCGCTCACGGTCAGGTATTGCTGGCCGCCGGCCCAGGTTTGCGTTGTTGTCGATGTTCCCATCTCGGTCGGGAGCAGTGATCGAATCGCGGTTCCCGTCTTGATCTGGTCGTTTGGCGCAAGTACGACCTTACCTTTCGTATCGAGCAGAAGCATCTCGATGCCTCGTGACGCGCGCAACGGGGCGAGGACGGTATTCCGGACCTGGTCGGTCCAATGGAAACTGATGTGTCCGGCCAATACCCTGAACGGCTTGCCTTCCGGGTCATTGATCGGCGTTGATGCATCGAGAAAGCGTGCCGGCTCCCCGTTCGGACTTTTCGGCACCAGTTCGGCCAGCCGGACAGCGTCATGCACGTCGCCGAGGAACAGGCTGGTTTTCGCTTCTTCAAAGGCGGGCCGCCCTTTCGCGCTGCCGCCTTCGAAAATGCCGCCATTTGCCGCAATCACTTTTGCGGATGCAATATCAATGACCCCGATGAAAGCGAACTCGGGATGTATCGCCACGAATCCATCGAGCACTTCCCGCATTTCGGCCGCAGAGGCGTTTGGGTCACGCAGCTTGTGGGACAAGGCCTGGGCCTGCACTTCTTTCCCGAATTCATTCATCCCTGCAGAGAGTTCTCTTGCCATCTGCCGCGTGACGTTCTCCAGGTTTTGATGGGTCAGCTTCAACACTTCGCGCCTGGCGAATGCATCCAATGTGCCGGCAAGGACAAGTGCGAGAATCAGAAAGAGCACGCTGAAGGCGATGCCGAGATAAATCTGCAGGCTGATGCGCTCCGGGCGTTTGCGGCCGTGCGGTTCGGAAATCGGCTGGGGATTTTGCAAGTTTTGCTTACCTCGTGTTGGTGCTTTGTGCAATGCGTGCCAAAGCGATTCACTCATCATCCTTTCGCTTCGGCAGTGTTGCTTACCGGCCTGAAGCGTTTGGCAAGGCGAGCGATGCAGGGTCGACGCTTATTCTAGCCTGCCGACGAATACATTCACCATCATTAAGTGAGAGCAACAGCAAACGAGCGACTAAACCGCATAGCGGTCCAACGGCAGAGCTTGCCGCCGGATCCGGAAAGTTGCGCTGCCTGCACGCCGAGCCAAGGAGGTAGAATTCGCTGCGCAATCCTGCATGTTGCGCGGGGCAATCCCATCGGATTTTCCCGCATTGCCTCAGCATGACGGGGCTTGTGCGGGCGGGAAAATAAATTCCATTACGATTTGATTTTTATCATTAAGGAAAACATGAGACGCGACCAAATGCTGATGGAGGCGATCCTGGGCCAGCTTCTGCAATCGCCCGAACCGCTGGTCGGAACCAGCAGTATTGCCCAGCGATTGAACGTCGAATTACCGGTCATTCGCCATCACCTTCATCTCCTGCAGGATAAGGGGCTGGTGCAGGAATCGGAGAATGGCGCCTGGCGCCTGACAAACCAGGGGCATGATTACATGGAAGGCAGTCCGGAACAGGGTGTCTCCCTGAATCTTCCATCCCAATAAACACCGTCGCAGATTCCACTGCATTGTTTTCCCGGCATAAAAAAAGGCCCGCCGAAGCGGGCCCAAACAGGCAAGAAACACTTAGAAAGTCAAGGAACTCCACGCTGTCGCGCACTTGTGTTCGGCTTCAAACGTGGTCAGCACCCTGTTCCCGCCACCGGATGCGACATCCAGCGCGAGGACCTTGTCCGGCGCGGTGAAGGCGGGCCATGCAACGGCGACTGCCGTGCCGTTGTTTGGATCGCCGGTGCGGGAGAAGTTGGTCCAGTAACGCGACATCGAAGTCTGCAGATCGCGACGCTCGTTGTTTTCCAGATCCCTCAGATTGAACAGGTACTGCAGCTCATACGAGTGGCCTGCGCCCTGCGGGAAGCTGACTGTGGTGCGACCGATCGACGGAATCGCTGTGCGATCGCGGAACTCATACATCCAGATCTGCGAATTCTGGGCTGCAATCCGCTTGGAGAGGTTGAGCGCCGGGCAGGCGAACACGACGTCCGTACCGACAGCCGTGGCGGCCAGGCTCGGCTGCTGGGCGGCGTTGGTGCCGTAGTCGGTCAATGGGTACAGGGATGCGACGGTCGCCGGCAGGCCGAGGGAGGTCTGCAGATAAGTCGGATATCCCGCCGCGGTCAGGGGCGGCGCAGCCAGTTCACGCGCTGCGACGAACAGCGACCACTCGTCGCGGTTCGAACCGTTCACCACCGGCACCCGGTTGTTTTCGCCCGCTGCGAATGTCGCCTTGATCGATCTCGGCAGCACGCGTCCGTCGACGGAAGGCACCGGGCTGGAGTTCGCCGTGGTGAATGCCGTTGCCAGCTGGTTGTTGACGACATCGGCCGACAGACCGCGCAGGCAGGCTGCATCGACCGTCGCACAGGTGACGCCTGCCGCGGTGAGCGCGTTGTTGACGATGGTGGTGCTCTGCGCTTCAAGCGCCTCGCGCGTCAACTGACGGTCGAAGGCATAGCCGCCGCTCTGGACGATTGCTTTCGAGAACAGGCCGCGGGACAACGGCGATGCGAGGTGGGTCATGACGCTGAAGCCGCCTGCGGATTCGCCGAAGATCGTGACATTGTTCTTCGCGCCGCCGAAGGATTCGATGTTTTCCTGCACCCAGCGCAATGCCGCTTGCTGGTCCATGATGCCGTAGTTGCCCACGCTGCCGTCAGCCGCTTTCAGCGCCGGATGGCCGAGGAAGCCCATGGCGCCCATACGGTAGGCGATGTTGACGACGATGACGCCCTTGCTGACCAGGGGCGACGGATCGGCATAAGTTACGGTGCCGCCGGTGTTGAATGCGCCGCCGTGAATCCAGACCATGACCGGGAACGGTCCATCGCCGGTCGGTGCATGCACGTCGAGATAGAGGCAATCCTCCTGGCCGTTCGGCAGGCGGAACGAGCTGCTGCTGGTCTGCAGGCAGGGTGCGGCCGACTGGGTCTTGGCCAGCGGGGCGGTCCAGTTCGCAGCCGGCGCGGGCGGTGCCCAGCGCAGGTTGCCGACCGGCGGTGCCGCAAAAGGAATACCGAAATAACTGCGCATGCCGGCGCGATCCACCGCCCTGACCTCGCCCTTTGTGGTCTTGGCGACATCGGGCGCCCTCTTCGCATCATCGTCGCTGCCGCCGCCGCAGGCGGCCAACAGGGTGATTGCCGCCGATGCAAGCAGCGTACGCAGCCGGGCCGGCTGGATAAATCCGTCTTTCTTCACTTGGTTGTCTCCGTCGTTGTGGTTCTCTTTAATGCGGAAAGAGCCGATCGGCTGGCGCAATCCGCACCTTTTACAGGAATCAAGATTTTGTAGGACCCGCAAGTGGCGGTCTTTCAAAATCAGGTGCTTCGTTTCATAAACTGCTCATTGCCGCCCCAGGCTGACACGGCCCGCAGAGGGTAAATGCAAGACCGTACCCTCACCTTGCGCGCGAAGCCCGGAAGTTTCCTGGCGTCGTGCCTTCATAGCGCTTGAATGCGGAATTGAAATGCGCCTGGCTGGAAAAACCGCATCCGATGGCGATTTCCGCGAGTGAACAGGTATCCGAATTGAGCATGGCGCGCGCCAGTTCAATCCGGCGCTGCATCACGAACTGATGCACCGGCATGCCGAAGGATTGCTTGAACACGCGGGTAAAGTGCGTCGGACTGTAACCGCATGCCGCAGCCAACTCCTGAATGCTCAATGAACCGGCGATATGCTCGTCGATGTGCTCCTTCATCCGGCGCACGGATTGCCGTGAAAGCGATTCGGAGAGCGGGATGTCCTGCATGGGCTGGGACGACAGCCGCGAATCGAGATAGGTCAGGAGTGCAAGGCCAACGACCTCCGTATACAAGGTGCCGTTCGGTTCGCCTGCCGCGCAATGGCTTTCGATTTCATCAATCCACCACATCACCCGGGAATCGAGAAAACGCAACGGCCTGCGCAGCCTCTCCAGCCAGGCGGGGGCACGGTCGAGCAGATCGATGCAGATCTCCTCGGGCATTTCGAGGACGCTGTAGAGACTGTCGTTGCCGGCCGACCATCTGCTTCCGTCATAGTCGGCCTGAGCCGGATAGAAACCGATTGAACCTTTGGGAAGCAATCTGGGAGTTGCATGCCGATCGTGGATTTTGACGCTCCCTTTCCGCAAGAGCATGAGGG
>NZ_DASZBA010000214.1:0-4713 GCF_035944575.1 Noviherbaspirillum sp. | reverse complement strand
CAGTCCGGGCCCGGGCAGCATCCGGATCCATGCGCTGGCGGACAATGCCAGCCGGCTGGAACTGCATGTACAGGATGATGGACCGGCGATCACGCCGGCGGTCCGTGCGCATTTGTTCGAACCTTTCTATACAACATCGAGCAAAGGAACCGGTTTAGGTCTCTACGTGGCGCGCGAATTGTGTTTGAATAACGGTGCGATGCTGGATTACGAATACCGGACTGATGTTCCCCACACCGGACAGGAGAAGCCCACCGGCCGGTTCGTTATCACATTCGCCATGCCGGCCCGCGTGTAAGGTCAGCGCTTTTGCACGCCGTCATGCGGCCCACACTATATATATAGAAGAACACGGCTTTTGCCGAAAAGTATAAGGTTCGTAAATGAGTTCACCGAACATCCTGATTGTCGACGATGAGGCAGACCTGCGCGAACTGCTGGAAATTACCCTCGTCAGGATGGGATTGGATGTCGATAGTGCCGAATCACTCGCCGAAGCACGCAGCCGGCTGGCAGGCGGCACCTATTCAATGGTGCTGACCGACATGCGGCTGCCGGACGGCCTCGGCATCGACCTGGTGAAGGAAGTGAATGCACAGCACAAAAACCTGCCGATCGCGGTGATCACCGCTTTCGGCAGCGCCGACAACGCGGTCGCGGCGTTGAAGGCAGGAGCCTTCGATTATCTTTCCAAGCCGGTCGCCCTCGATCAGCTGCGTCAAATGGTCCAGTCAGCATTGCAGCTCAACAAGACCGCGGCCGAAACGGAAATTTCCGACGGCCGGTCACACGCGAACGTATCGCGCCTGATCGGGGAGTCGAGCGTGATGCAGGATGTGCGTACCCAGATCGTGCGCCTCGCCCGCAGCATGGCGCCAGTGGCGATTACCGGCGAGTCGGGCAGCGGCAAGGAAGTGGCGGCGCGTGACATCCATGCCAACAGTACCCGCGCCGGCAAGCCTTTCATCGCCGTCAATTGCGGCGCGATTCCCGAGGCATTGATGGAGGCAGAGTTTTTCGGCTACCGCAAGGGCGCCTTCACCGGCGCAAGCGAAGACCGCGACGGCTTTTTCCAGGCTGCGAACGGCGGCACCCTGATGCTGGATGAAGTGGCGGATCTGCCATTGGCGATGCAGGTGAAGCTGCTGCGCGCCATCCAGGAACGCCGGGTACGCAAGGTCGGCGCAACATTGGAAGAACCCGTGGATGTGCGGCTGATCAGTGCTACGCATCAGAATCTGGCTGAATGTGTCGAAAAGGGAAAATTCCGCCAGGACCTGTATTACAGGTTGAATGTCATCGAACTGCGCCTGCCGGCGCTACGCGAGCGGCTGGAGGACATCGGCCTGCTGGCCAATGGCATCCTGCAACGGCTTGCCGCTCCCGGAACGCGGGCCGTGCTAGCGCCGGCTGCACTGGACGCGCTGCATAATCACGGGTTTCCGGGCAACGTGCGCGAACTGGAAAATATTCTCGAGCGTGCGCTGGCGTTTGCCAACGATGGCGTGATCGAAGTTGCCGATCTGGCGCTCAAGCCGGCGGTGGCGCCTGTTACGGAAGCGCCCCAGATGCCGACTCAACCGGTAGCGGTTATGCCAGCATCGGTCGCCACGGCGGCACCCGCAGCAGCGGCACCGCATCCGGAGAGCGACGAACCATTGCCGGCGTCGCTTCCGGATCACCTCGACCAGGTCGAGCGTGAAATCATCCGGCGTGCATTGGCCAAAACCCGCTTCAATCGCACCCAGGCAGCGGAATTGCTGGGCATCAGTTTCCGTCAACTGCGCTACCGCATGCAACGCCTGTCCATCCACGAGCCTGAATAATGAATCGTTTTCATATTGCGGACGACGGCTGGTGCAACGGCGTCGCGCGTGAGCCATCGCCTAACTTCGATGTACGTCCCGAAGGAACCGTCGTCGATCTGCTCGTGATCCACAACATCAGTCTGCCGCCCGAAAATTTCGGCGGGACCTTCATTGCCGATCTGTTCTGCAACAGGCTCGACTGCGATGCGCATCCGTACTTCGATCGGCTTCGAACCTTGAAGGTATCCGCGCACTTCCTGATCCGCCGCGATGGCAGCGTAGTGCAGTTTGTATCAACGCTGCAGCGCGCGTGGCATGCTGGTCTATCGTCGTTTCGTGGGAGGGAGCGGTGCAACGACTTCTCAATTGGCATCGAACTCGAAGGATCGGACTTCGAGCCGTTCCATGCCTCTCAATACGAGACGCTCGCCGAACTCACGCACGCGCTTCAGGTTCGCCATCCGCTCGCTTCTGTTGCGGGACATGAACACATCGCGCCCGGACGCAAAACTGATCCCGGCCCCTTTTTCGATTGGGCGCATTACCGTGAGCTGCTAGATCACGGTGGCAAGCCGCTTCCCGCGCATAAAACATTGCATTTCCCTACAGAACTCTAAAAAGTTCATTGCGATGCATCAGAGAAATTGACGAAATATTCAAAAAAACATTTGCGTCCCCTGCACCCAGCTACTAGAATTAGTATCAATCGGCGAACAGAACACTAGATGTAGTGATGGTTCTTTCCATCATGTGTGCCGGACATTTCCGGTGCGCATCTTTCTTCGAGCCAATCGCGTCGTTTTCACTCCAACGTAATGCACATGAGATTTTCCAAAGCCGCACCATTCTTCTGGAACAAAACCTGCATACAACATCGAAGTGTGAAAGCGATCGCGACTGACGCTCGCAGACCTGGGGTGTTCGATATTTGATATCTGCTGAATAAACGTGAGCACACCTGTACAACGGGTGTTTTTCCACAACCATATAAGCGGCTGCAATGCCAGCCGCAACCAGCTCTCAGGAGGCTAGATGCACTCAACTCAAGAAGTATCCGTTAAATCTTCCAACGAAATTGGTCTGGTCTCTCCTCGCAGCGGCTCTACCTCATCCGCATCCAACATGTCCATCAATCTGGGCGACTACAAGATCATCCGCCGCAACGGCGCAGTCGCCGGATTCGAGCCATCGAAAATCTCCATCGCGGTTACCAAGGCATTCCTCGCCGTCAACGGCGGGCAGGGCGCTGCGTCGGCACGCGTACGCGAGTTGGTCGAACAGCTGACCTCCAACGTCGTGGCCGCGCTGGTGCGTCGCCAACCTGCGGGCGGCACATTCCATATCGAAGACATCCAGGACCAGGTTGAGCTGTCGCTGATGCGCTCCGGCGAACATGATGTCGCCCGCGCTTATGTGCTGTATCGCGCCAAGCGGATGGAAGAGCGTGCCCAGCAGCAATCGACAAAGGCAGCAATCGATGCGCCGCAACTGCATGTGCTCGATAACGGCGAACGCCGTCCGCTCGACCTGCAGCAGGTGCGCGACCTGATCACTGCCGCCTGCATCGGTCTCGAGAAGCACGTCGACGCCGAAGCCATTTTGGCCGAAACGGTGAAGAATCTGTATGACGGTGTGCCGGTCGAGGAGCTGCATAAGTCCGCCATCCTGGCCGCCCGCGCGCTGATGGAAAAGGACCCGGCCTACAGCAAGGTCACCGCTCGCCTGCTGATGCATACCATCCGCAAGGAGGTGTTCGGCCAGGAAGTCGCACAGGCAGACGCCGCCGGATACTATGTCGACTACTTCCCGAGATACATCAAAAAAGGCATCGAAGCCGAACTGCTTGACGACAAGCTGATGCAATTCGACCTGCAGAAGCTGGCCCAGGCACTGGTGCCGGAACGCGATCTGCAATTCGGCTATCTCGGTCTGCAGACCCTGTACGACCGCTATTTCCTGCATATCGAAGGCACCCGCATCGAGATGCCGCAGGCGTTTTATATGCGAGTAGCGATGGGACTGGCACTGAACGAAATCGACCGCGAAGCCCGCGCGATCGAGTTCTACAACTTGCTGTCCTCCTTCGATTTCATGAGCTCCACGCCGACCCTGTTCAATTCCGGTACCCAGCGTTCGCAATTGTCGTCCTGCTATCTGACCACGGTCGCCGACGATCTGGACGGCATCTACGAGGCAATCAAGGAAAATGCGCTGCTGGCCAAATTCGCCGGCGGTCTCGGCAATGACTGGACGCCGGTTCGCGCGCTCGGCGCCCATATCAAGGGCACCAACGGCAAGTCGCAGGGCGTGGTCCCCTTCCTGAAAGTGGTGAACGATACCGCCGTCGCAGTCAACCAGGGCGGCAAGCGCAAGGGCGCGGTCTGTGCCTATCTGGAAACCTGGCATCTGGACATCGAGGAGTTCCTCGACCTGCGCAAGAACACTGGCGACGACCGCCGCCGTACCCATGACATGAACACCGCCAATTGGATTCCGGACCTGTTCATGAAGCGGGTCATGGAAAAGGGTGAATGGACGCTGTTCTCCCCGAGCGATGTGCCGGACCTGCACGACAAAGTCGGCAAGGCATTCGAAGCAGCCTATACCGGCTACGAGGCGAAGGCCGCCCGCGGTGAACTGAAGCTGTTCAAGAAAGTGCAAGCGCTCGACTTGTGGCGCAAGATGCTGTCGATGCTGTTCGAGACCGGCCATCCATGGATCACATTCAAGGATCCGTGCAATATCCGTTCCCCGCAGCAGCATGTCGGCGTCGTGCACAGCTCCAACCTGTGCACCGAAATCACGCTGAACACCAACGATTCCGAAATCGCCGTCTGCAACCTCGGTTCGGTCAACCTGCCGGCCCACATGAAGGAGGGCAAGCTGGACCACGCCAAGCTGCAGA
>NZ_DASZBA010000213.1:0-2803 GCF_035944575.1 Noviherbaspirillum sp. | reverse complement strand
ATACATAGGTTTCCAGCAGCACCCGCCCGCTGTCTTCGACCGTGGGCCGGACGCCGATGCTCGCTACGCCTGGCAGAGGATTGTCCGAAAGGCCGTGCACCTGCACCACGAAAATGCCGGACAGCGCCGGGCGCTTGTGCGTCACGGCGAGGTTCATCGTCGGGAAGCCGATGGTTCGGCCCAGTTTTTTGCCGTGAATGACATGGCCGGAGACGGAGTAGGGATGGCCGAGCAGCGTGGCGACCCGCTCGAAATCGCTTTCCGCCAGTGCGGCGCGCACCGCGGAAGAGGAAATTCTTGTGCCGTCGCTGGTGACGGCCGGCAGCGCTTCGACGTGGAAGCCGTAGTGCTTGCCCGCCGCGATCAAGGTCTGCAGATTGCCTGCCCGCCTGGCGCCGTAGCGGAAATCTTCACCCACCATCAGCCATTTCACATGCAGGCCATCCACCAGCACCTTTTCGACGAAATCCTCCGGCGACATGGAGGCGAAATGCGCGTTGAAATGTTCGACGATCACCCGGTCGACACAAGCATTGGAAAGGGATTGCAGTTTGTCGCGCAGGCTGGCGATGCGGGCCGGCGCCTTGGAAAGATCACCCGCCATGCGGGCGAAGAATTCACGCGGGTGCGGCTCGAAGGTCATTACCGCCGCCTCCACCCCGAGGCGGTCGGCGGCTTCCCGGACGCGCGCGAGCAGCGCCTGATGGCCGCGATGCACGCCATCGAAGTTGCCTATGGTCAGCGCGCAAGGGGCGCGTGAGGCGGCATTGGGAAGTCCGCGGAATACCTTCATGCTGGGGGAATCAGTCTGATCGCAAAACCTTGAATTATAAATGCTTTCCGCTGCTTTTCTCGATTGCAACAGGAGGACGCCGAATGTTCAGCTGCCGTCAGGCGCGGCTAATCATCGGATCCTGGCGGTAATAGCGTGAAAGCAAGTCATATACCCGTGGATACGCTTGCGCCAATGGTGTCGGTTGCACGAAAAACGCTTCGGTTGCGACGGCGAAGAATTCGGCGGGATTCTGCGTCGCGTAGGGATCGAGCGGCAATGACGCGAACAGTTCATCGTAATGTTGAGCGTGGTGCGGATCGTCCGGGTCAAAGTTTTCCGGCAACCCCGCATCCAGCGATTCCACGCGAGATAGAAAATCGTCGTACGCCGAAGAAAACGCCTCTTTCCATTCCTGCAACCCGATGTCGCGATGAAAAGCGGAAAGAAACGGCGGACATCCGTTGGCGTCGCCATTGCCCATGTCGATCTTGTGGGCGAATTCATGGATCACCACGTTATAGCCGGGCACATCGAAGGCGTCCGCATCCTGCCACGACAGCACCACGGCGCCGCCGGCTCCGATTGCCTCTCCGGAAACCGGTTCGCGCCATTCATGCACGACCCCCGCCTCGTCCACTTCCGCCTGCGGAACCACGAATTCCGCCGGATAGACGATGATGCCGGCCATGTCGTCGTACAGGTCGAGCGTCAGGTGCAGCACCGGCAGGCAGGCCTGTGCAGCGATCATGACGGCAATGTCGTCGGTCAGCTCCAGCCCGCCGGCCCCGGTCATTGTCTTTTTGTCCAGCAATTGTTCGCACAAGTGCTTCAACGCCGCCAGATCCTGCGACCCCAGGAAATGCAAGAAAGGCAGGCGCGCGATGGTGGCCTGCCAGAGCGGATCGGGAATCGATGGTTTGCTGCGCGAGAAAAGTTGTTTAATCCATTGCATGGTTTCCATTGTCATGGAAACCATGCCGGATCGGCAACTCCGAAGGATCGGACGTTTTCGACACTATTTCTGGTTGCCCATGAATTCGCCAAGAAGGAAACCGAGATCGCCCAGTCCGCCATGTGGTGCCTTGCCGTTCGGCGTCAGTCGGTCGACCAGGTCGGGCAGCATTTCACTGAGTTGATGGGCTGCCTGGTTTTGCGGCAGACCGGTTTCTTCGGCGAGTTGCTGCAGGTGGCCGTCGCCGAGCACCAATTCGATCTCGTCGCCGGAGATCGGCATGTTCGGACCCTGGCTGATCCAGGACTGCATTACATTGCCAAGGCCGGCAATCTGGAAACGCTCGGTCAGGCCGGAAAGGCCGCCGGTCTGGCCGTTGTTGGCCAGCAATGAAAGGGCTGCCTGAAGCAGCCTGGTTTGCGTATTGAACAAATGCGGCTGTCCGCCGCCGGACGCGCCGACTGAGGGGTCGAGATATCCCATGCATGACTCCTGAACGATGAAAGCTCCACCATAGAGGAGCTCCGGATCGGGTGTGCGGGAATCAGGATGTTGTTTGATCTGTATTCACATTTCACCCCAAAGCGCATTCAATCCGGCAAGAGCGGCCAGCCCGGCGGTTTCGGTACGCAGAACACGCGGACCGATGGACAGGGGCAGGGTGCCGGCAGACAGGGCCAGCTCCTCCTCCTGATCGGTAAATCCGCCCTCCGGTCCAATCAGCAGGGTAACTGCCTGCGGCGGATGGTGTCGCGCCCAATCCGACAACGACTGTTCCGCCCGCGGCGTGAGCAGGATGCGGTGGTGCAATTCCTTTCGCGTCAGCCAAGTGCTGAAGTTTGCCGGCTCCGCCAGTTGCGGCAGGCGATTGCGGCCGCATTGTTCAGCGGCGGCAGTGATCACGCCTTGCCAATGCAACATTTTTTTTTCAGCCCGCTCGGCCGATAGTCGCGTGACGCAACGCTGCGCCGCAAGCGGCTGGATCGCGGCAGCACCCAATTCCACTGCCTTTTCGATGATCCAGTCCATCTTCGACCCTTCCGGCAATCCCTGCGCCAGCGTGATCGCGTATGGCA
>NZ_DASZBA010000212.1:0-17081 GCF_035944575.1 Noviherbaspirillum sp. | reverse complement strand
GATTGCGGACGGTCACAAGGTTCAGGTCATCGATGATCTTTCGACAGGTTCATTGAAGAACCTGCGGTCGGTGATCGAGCACCCGCGATTCACGATGGTCGTCGATACGATGCTCAATCGCGAACGGATGGCGGAGATGATCGATCGCGCCGACTACATTTGCCACCTCGCTGCGGTCGTCGGCACGCGCCGCGTACTGGCAAGCTCGATCGAAACCATACACAACATCGTCAACGGCACCGATCTCGTGCTCGAACTTGCAAGCGCGAAAGGGAAAGTCGTTTATCTCGCTTCCACGTCGGAGGTGTACGGAAAGTCCACCGCCCTTCCCTTCCACGAAGACGGCGACCTCGTGCTCGGCCCGACCACCAAGGGCAGATGGTCGTATGCCTGCAGCAAGGCGATCGATGAACATCTTTGCCTGGCCTACGCGCGCGAGCACAAGCTGTCGGTCGTCATCGGCCGGCATTTCAATACCGTCGGCCCACGGCAATCGGCGCGTTACGGCATGGTGCTGCCGCGCTTTGTCGAACAGGCGCTGGCGGAAGAACCGATCACCGTGTACGGCGATGGCAATCAGCGGCGTTGCTTCTGCTACGTCGGCGATGTGGTCTGGGCGATGAAGCAGCTGATCATGCAGCCGCAGCATTACGGCAAGGTGTTCAACATCGGCGCGTCGGAGGAGATTACGATTTTTGATCTGGCGAGGCTGGTAAAGGAGAAAACGCGCAGCAGTTCGAAGATCGTGTTCATTCCCTACCATCTCGCCTACGACGAGAATTTCGAGGACATGCAGCGGCGCATACCGGACTTGAGGCGCATCGAGGAAGCGACCGGATACAAGCCGCGCGTGGGCATCGAACAGATCATCGACCTCATCATGGAACAGCAGATGGCCAGGACATAATGGCTGCTGCAACCGTCGTGCTGGTGGAAGATACAGGTCTATCCCATCGGAGGGTGTGTTGAACTTTTTTTCAATTCAATTCGGCCTGTTTCTATTCATCTTCCTCGCATGGCTGGGCATGTCCATCTTTGTGCTGACGAGCCGCATGCGGCATGACAGCCGCAGGCGCTGGCTAGGCAAGGTGGTATCGCAACTGCGGGAACTGGATCATTCGCCCGCCGCGCAGCCGCTGTTGCTGACGGCGGATGTCCCGACCACGTCCCGCAATCCTGTCATCACGCAATTGCCAAAGCCGCTGGTCTATCGCACCGCGACCGATGTCGCTCCCTACACGCCGGTCGCCACCGCGTTCGCCGAGCATGCCCTGTCGCACTGGGGATCGGAAAGCCTGGTTGCTGCCGCCTCGCGGGCAGGGCCGGGTGTCGACCGCTGGGAACGCATTTCCGCGCTATGCATACTGACACGGGCGAAAGCCGACCATATTCATGAGCTCCTGTTCGATGCGCTGCAGGACAAGGACCCTGATGTCGTATCGAACGCGATCGTATTTCTCGGTCAATTGCAGGACGAGCGTGCGGCGGAAATCCTGGTCACCGCATTGCGGCTGCAACTCTTCCTGCCATCCTTCATTGCAAGGCAGCTTGAAAAATTCACCATCCCGCTCAACCACCTGCTCGAACCGTTGCTGGAGGTGAACACGACGCAGGCCCGCTATTGGGCGGTGGCCCTGCTCGCCCGTCAGGACAGCGAGGGGAAGGTGCCGCTGTACAAGATCGCGCGGCTGGCCGACGATCCCGATCCCGCGGTGCGCAAGGTGGTGGTGCAAACCCTTGGCTTGCTGGGGGCATCCGAAGAAGCGCTGGTCGTTCTGAAGCTCCTGTATGACGACGTGCCCTTCGTCCGGGTACATGCGGTGAAGGCGCTGGCGCGCTTCCATTGGCCGGACTTCAGGGAATCGATCGCTGCCATGCTGGATGATCCGGAGTGGCGGGTACGCGTGGCCGCCAGGGAGGCACTTGCCGAGATCGACCAGGTGGGCGATACCCGGCACGATGAATCCATGCATGCTCCTGCGCCCCACGAGGCCGCCGACGCCGATTCCACGGAACTGCCTACCCTGCCATTCGCCGATTTCACCAACCTGGGAAGGAAAACACCCGTGCACGCAAGACCGGAGGAAAGACGTTCATGATGACAGTGCCCGCCTGGCTCAATACGGTGGTGGAAGCGATATTCCTGATATCGCTGGCGTATGCCGGACTCGTCGCGGTGGTGATGCTGACGATGCTGGTGCTCGCGCTGATCGAAGGACGTTACCGCAGCCAGCAGCAGCGCTTCGAGGATCACGCCGGCGTCGCCCGCTCCCGCTTCACACCGACGGTGAGCATTCTCGTTGCGGCATTCAATGAAGAAGCCGGCGTGCTGGCGGCGGTGGCCTCGCTGCTGCGCCAGAATTATCCGGAGTTCGAAGTCATTCTTGTCGACGATGGCTCGACCGACAACACTCTCGGCGTACTGCGCCAGCACTATGATCTGGAGCCCTACGACCTTGCCGACCGCCGGCTTCCGCCTCAGTACGACAAGGTCCGGTGCTACACGAGCCGCATCGATCCGCGCCTGCTGGTGGTACACAAGAACAACGGCGGCAAGGCCAGCGCCATCAACTGCGCGCTCGGACTTGCCCGGCACCGCTATGTCTGCTGCGTCGACGGCGACACCGTCTATATGCGCAATGCATTGCTGAAAGCCATGGCGCTGGTGGTCAAGGATCCGGCCACGGTGGTCGGCGTGACCAGCCTGTTCGGCATCAGCCACATTCCGGGCGTCGCCAGCGGCAGCGCGGCGGAAGAAGAACCGGAACACGGGCCGTTCGCGCTCGAGCGCAATCTGCTCGGCAGGCTCCAGCACCTGGACCTGATGCGGTCCTTCATCATTTACCGTCTCGCCTGGAGCAAGCTCGGTTCGATGCTGTGCGTTCCGGGCGCGTTCGCCGTATGGCGCCGGGATGTGGTGATCGAAGCCGGCGGCTTCTCCAGCAATTTCACCTGCGAAGACATCGAGATGACCTTCCGCATCCATGAAAAATTCCTGCGCGAAGGACGGCCCTACCAGATCATGTCGCTGCATGAAATGGTGGCGCAGACGGAAGGCCCGGACAATGCGTCGGCCCTGGTGCGGCAGCGGGCGCGCTGGCAGCGCGTGACCCTGGAGACCGTCTGGCATTACCGTCGCATGTTCCTGAAACCGCGTTACGGCATCGTCGGCATGCTCGGCGTGCCGTACTACATCATCTTCGAGGCGCTCGCGCCGCTGATGCAGACCCTGTCTTTCCTCGCGCTGGCCCTGCTCATCGTCTTCGGTCAGGTCGACTGGCAAATGTACACGTTGTTTCTTGCAACCGTCGTCTTCGCCAATGCCATCCCGACCACCATGGCGATCCTGTTATACGACCAGGCCTACCGGCGCTACAGCGTGCGCGAACTGGCCCGGCTGTTGATCCTGGGGCCGATGGATCTGCTGCTGTACCGGCCCATTCTGGTTTACGCAGGCCTGCGTGGATCCTGGCAATTTCTGCGCGGCGACAAGGGCTGGGACAAATTCGTGCGGAATACGCGATAGCTTTGGAGGATTTTTCGTCGCCAGGCAGTTTCCATGCGCCAAATAATGCCTGCCGACATTTGTTCTAGATCATCCTTTATGGCAATCGCAGCTTTTATACTCACCCTTTCGCGTTGGCGAATGCGCAACGAACCGACATAACTATTTCAACGCCGCAATGTGCGGCATTTCGCAGTCATGCCTGCGGCTACCTGGAGAATAAGATGAACATGATGAAAGTAGCCTTTTTCGTCCTCGCTGCCCATGCCCCGTTCGTCATGGCGCAGCAGGCCACGCCGATACCCGACAGCGTTTCTCCCAGCGGTGCCGGTGGCACCGCCCGTACCGGCGCGCCGACACCGCCGCCCGATACATCGGACCGCCGTACCATGGTCGGCGTCTCCGGCTCGTACGAGAATCTGAGCGGCACGCAGCCGAGCTGGCATGACTACAACTTCAGGCTGAACAAGAATTTCGGCGGCCGCCGCATCTTCGATGGCGCCCTCACCCGCTCCAGCCGGTTCGACCTGGACGACAACCAGATCAGCGGCATGTACTCGACGCCGCTCACAGCCAAACTCAGCGGCAGTGTCCAGGGGAGCTACAGCCCGACGCACCGCGTGCTGGCGAAATATTCGCTGGGCGGCGCATTCCAGTATGAATTCACGCGCGGCTGGCTCGGTCATGGCGGCATCAAGACCACCGAATTCAATGATGTGCGGGTGAACCAGGGATTGCTGATGCTGGAGCATTATTTCTCCAACTTCAGCTGGGCGGTCGCGCTCCGGCCCTCCCGCGCCTTCGGCAGCGGCGCCAACAGCACGGAACTGCGCGGCGGTTACTACTACGGCGACCGGAATTCAGTCAGCATCTCGCTATCGGGCGGTCGCGAAGCCTCCAACGTGGGCACGGGCGTGGTGCTGGCCGATGTGCGCACCATCGCAATCTTCGGGCGGCACTGGCTGAACAACAACTGGTCGGCGAATTACGCGATCGGGCATACCCGCCAGGGTGACTTCTATAACCGGAACGGCATTACCGTCGGGCTGGATTACGCCTTTTGAAGCAGTCTGAGCTTCAGGCCTTGAGGGCGGTTTTCATGGCCTTGAACTCCTTGTAAAACTCCGGATGCTTTGTCTTCGCCAGGATGTAATGGGGATGGTCGATCCATTTGCCACCAAGCCGGAATGCATGGCAGCTTTTGATGACATTGAGCAGGTCGGTCCGCTTCTCCTTGCTTAGTCCCGGCGCCATATCGTTGACGATCCTGATGTAGCGGCGCACTGCCTTCAGATCGTTGTTCCGCAGGGCGCCATGCAGCCATGGCTTACCCGAACTGTCCTTTGTTGCGAGCAGTTCGTAAAGTGACTGCTCCGGCAGCCCGGAGAGCAGCGCTTCATACTCCTTGATCGTGGCATCGACCTCATCCTCATTCGGAATTTTGGAAATCAATAGCGAATGGATCCCGCAAGTCCCTGCGCTACTCTCACTTCTTGCGACGACCGCCTTTGTGCGAGCATGTTCCGGAACCAAATTCGATATTTCTCCAAATGCCTTGACTGCATCGGCATACCCATCCATTAACGCGCATTTCAAAGGGTCCGACAACACATCAACAAGCGCTATTTTTTTAGCCTCAGGCCATCCCTCTATCTCTTTCTTCAATTGCCGCAAATTTCCCGAAAAACCACGAGCCAGCAATATCGAAATAATCGAAGCGCTAGCTTCGCCCTCGTCTATTGCGTTTGTCAGCGTCCTGTTCTCCGGCATTTTGGCAGACAGGAAAGATCCATCGGCATTTCTTGTTGTCACAGGGCGTGCATGCACCAATGAATGGGCATCCCCTTCAGGGTAATAATCTTTCATCGACCTGTAACCATTGATATACATTGCCAGCTTGTGGGTTTCAAACGTTTTCAAGCTGCCAGACGCGCTGCGTACATGCGTTCTCGTAATATTCGGATCATAAAATTTCGCGACATAAATTTTTCTGCCTTCCTTGTACTTGATCCTCAACCCAAAACTCATCACATGATTGTCGGAGCCTACCGTCAAGAGCTTGGCTGTCGGCATGCCAGCTCCGGCGCGGCGTTCCATTTCTTCGAACTGCCGAGCGAGAAACGCGCCGAACTCCGTGTTCTTGATCAGGTAGGTTTCAGATGCTCTCGCCATCAGATGCCTGAATTTTGCTTCGACATCCGGCTTGACCCGCTTTGATATTGTTGCCAGGCCCCTGAAATGCGTATCGTAGTCAAATTTGATTGCCGGACCAGCCGACTGCACATCGTGCTGATGAGTAACCAAGTGCCGGCACACGATCTTTTTCTTCACGCCCTTGAAGGAAGCCAGGCCATTTAACATTTCCAGTGTCTTCCGCTTGGGAGAAAAAGTGGGAAGTTCCTTTATGGCCGCGATGATGCCGGGATCGGCCAACTTGTCTTTCTCCTCCTGCGACAAGCGCAATGTGCGATGGGCGGAGGCGTAGCCCAACATGATGATTGCACGCAGAACATCGGTTCGATTGTCCTTAACCGCAGCCCGCCACGCCAGCATGACGGATGCTTCAACATTGTTGTGGACAGAGCGGCTTTTCAGATGCGCAGTTGTCAGCATGATGCGCGTTCCATCAATGTTGTTGACATTAAGAAGTGTTTTCATAAAGTCGGTTGCGCGATCCCACTCTCCGCCCAACAGGGCACGATCAAGATCGGTCGCGTCCTGCGGCAGTTTCCCTTGCGGATAGAGGTGGTTGCGGATCCTGACGCAGGAGTACGCATGGCGCATTTCGTCACTGCGAAGGATACCTCTGCACTCGTCCGGGTCGGCGCCACGATTCAGAAGGTCGGAGGCCAAGGGGAAGTCATTGTGCTTGATGGCGATATCAAGCGCGGTTTCCTTCCGTGGGCCGAAGACCGCGTAGACTGAAAATGCCTTGTGCTCAAGGATAGTACGCATGACCGCACTAGAGCATTTGTGTTCGCATGCCTGTGCCAGAAGGTCCAGCAGTATGGGAGAAACATCATGGTGCGGCCTGGACAGGAGCCGTCCCAACATGTGCGCATCGTTTGCGCGAATGGCGGATGTGAGCACCTCGCGCTCCGTGGATTGCGTACCAGGCTGCGCTGGCATGCCGGACGGGAAAGCTGGTTTTCCAATGGCTTGATACATTGCAGGAAACTTTCAAAAGTCGCTTCACTGAGGAAACACCGGTTACCGGACCAAAGATGTCGCCCTTTGTCGAGGCTTTCGCGGCAGAACACAAATCATCCATCACCTTTGAAGGCTGTTGCCGCGTACAGGAAACCTTGAGGCCACAGAACCAGCCTGGCTGTGTGAGAAGCAGTGCATCGCCGCTTTCTTCCCGGTAGCCAAAGTCCTTTTGAGGAAACGCGCTCCACTTTCTCACGTCGTTGTATTCATGAGTGACATCCCGATGTGGCGCAGTTCCTTCCAACGCGCGGACAGATTTCCGCCGGTCGTGCGGCCGATGGGTATGCAAGTCTTCGACGGCGGACGGAAACCACGTTCGGTCAAAACATGATCCGATAGTTTTGGTAGCATTCATTGACGGTCTGGCAAGACGGCACTGCCGCCGAAGCGCCCCATCCTTGCAATGGGGACCGGTATTGATCCAGATCCGCAAACTGTTTGCACAGGAGTTGCCTATGAAAGTTCTCGTCATTGGCGCCGCAGGGTTTATCGGCACGCGGCTGCGCGCGTCCCTGCTTGGGCGCGGTGCACTTCGTCAGCAGGGCGGTCCGGCGCGACCCATCACCGAACTGATCCTGGTCGACAGCAAGCCCCTGCCGCCGGCTGCGCAGGGCGGCATTCCCATAAGCATGCTGCAGGGCGACATCTGCGATGCCCGATTCCTGGACCACGTATTCGCCACCGGCGTCGATGTGGTATTTCACCTTGCGGCGACGCTCACGCTTGATGCGGAAATGGATTTTGTGCATGGACTGGAAGTGAATGTTCATGCGCTCATGCGCCTTCTGGAATGCTGCCGTCACTCGGGCAAGGCGCCTGTTTTCGTGTTCGCCAGCTCCATCTCCACCTTTGGCGGACCGCTGCCCGTCACCGTGGACGATCATGTTGCCCAGACACCGCAGACTTCGTATGGCACGCATAAGGCGATTGCCGAACTGCTGATCAATGATTATTCGCGCAGGGGCTTCGTGGATGGCCGCACGCTGCGCCTGCCGATCGTGCTTACGCATCCGGGTCCGCCGACCGCCAGCGTATCGGACCGCATTTCCGCCCTCATCCGCGAACCGCTGAACGGCAGGGACGCGGTATGCCCGCTGGATGCGGGCACCCGGTTTCCCGTGGCCTCGGCGGGAACCGCCGCTGCCGGGCTCATCCGCGCATCGGAGATTCCGTCCTCCGCATTCGGCGCCACCCGCGCGATGAATCTGCCCTCATTGACGGTCACGCCGGCCGACATCGCCGCCGCGGTAGACAAGGCCGGAGCAGGCACGCCGTCCGGCCGCATCATCTGGCAACGCGACGAGGCCATGCAGCGGATCGTGAACGGCTGGCCGCGCGCCTTCACATCGGGAACGGCGCTCCGGCTCGGTATTGCCGGCGACGCATCGATTGCCGCCATCATCAACGACTACAAGGAGACCGCGCTTGGCCGGACCTGAGTCGCTGCCCGTCTGCATCGTCGGCGCCGGCTCCTCCGGCGTGGCGGCCGCCAAGGCCCTCAAGGAAAAGGGTATCGCCTTCGAGTGCTTCGAACTCGGTTCCGACATCGGCGGCATGTGGCGCTACGAAAACGACAACGGCTTGTCGTCCGCCTACCGCAGCCTGCATATCGATACCAGCCGCAACAACCTCGGCTATTCCGACTTCCCCATCGCGGGTCACTATCCCGACTTCCTGTCGCATTACCAGGTGATGGAACACCTGGAAGCCTACGCCGAGCGCTTCGGCGTCCGGCCGCATATCCGCTTCAGGACGCGGGTCGAGGATGTGCGACCGGCCGCGGACGGCGCATGGGATGTGCGTCTGCACGATAGCGAAGTGCGCCGCTACCGCGCCGTGCTGGTGGCCAACGGTCATCTGTGGGACCCGCGCTATCCGGATTTTCCCGGCAGCTTCAGCGGCACGGCGATGCATTCGCATTACTACCGCACCGCCGAGCCGTTCAGGGACAAGAACGTGCTCATCGTCGGCATCGGCAACTCGGCGGTGGATATCGCGGTCGATGTCTGCAAGACGGCAAAAAGCACCACGCTGTCCACGCGGCGCAGCGCCTGGATCATGCCGAAGTACATCATGGGCATTCCCACCGACCGCTGGTCGGCCTTCTTCTCCCGCAAGCTGAAGCTGCCGACACGGGTGACGCGGGCGCTGATCCGCCGGCTGATGTTTCTCGCCGTCGGCGACCAGGCCCGCTACGGCGTACCGCGCCCGACGCATTCAATCTGGCAGGAACATGCGACTCTCAGCCAGGAGTTGCTGCCCTACGTCGGTCACGGGTGGATACGGATCGCGCCGAACGTGAAGGAACTGCGCAGGGACAGCGTTGCGTTCGAGAACGGGCAGATCGCGCCGGTGGATGCGATTATTTACGCCACCGGATACCGGGCCAGCTTTCCCTTCATCGATCCTTCGCTGTTTGAAGTGCGCGACGGCAGCGTGTCCCTGTACCGGCGCATGCTGCCGCCCCACCTGCCGGGACTCTATATGGTCGGACTGGTGCAGCCGATCGGCCCGACGATCCCGCTGGTCGAAATACAGGCGCGCTGGCTGGCATCGGTGCTGGCGGGCGAGACCGCGCTGCCCGGACGGGAGACGATGGAGCGGGAAATCGCCCTGCATGCCCGCCGGATCGCGAAGCGTTATGTCGGCTCGGCTCGCTACACGCTGGAAGTGGATTTCCGGGAGTATGCGGCGGCATTGCGCAAGGATATGCAGCGGCGCATGGCCGGTACATAGGCCCTGGATCAGGCGCTGAGCCGCCGCATGGAATAGGCCAGTTCGGCGTTCTGGATGAATGCCGCCGCCGACGCCGCCGCCAGAATATGTTCCGGGCGTTGCGGCCGTGCGATCGCATAGCCCTGTACATAATCGACGCCGATGTCGGACAGCGTCTGCACGGTGACGTTGTCCTCCGCCCATTCAGCGATGGTTTTCATGCCGAGGCTGAGCGCGAGGCTGACGATCGCCTCGACGATGGCGACGTTCGCCGGATGCGCGACCATGTTGACGATGAAGCTGCCGTCGATCTTTAGCACATCGGCCGGCAGATCCCTAAGATACGAGAATGAGGTATAGCCGGCGCCAAAGTCATCCAGCGCCACCTTGGCGCCGCAGCTGCGCACCCGGTCGATGAAGTCGCGGGTGTTACCGAGGTCGTGCAGCGCGACGCTTTCGGTGATCTCGATGCAGAGGCGGCTGGCGGCGCGCGGCATTCTTTCCAGCATGTCGAATGCATCCCTGACGAAGCGGCCGTCGTTCAATGACGCGCCGTTGAGATTCATGCAGACGAACTGGGTATTGGACAGGCGCGGGAGGTGCGTGTTGATCCACTCCAGCGTCGTCGACATCACCCAGCGGTCGATCACGCCGGTGCGCCCATATCCCTCGGCGGCGGGAATGAGCCGGTCGGCGGAAACGAGAGCGCCGTCCCTGCCGCGCATGCGGACCAGGACTTCGAAGTTGAGCGATGCATGCGGGTCCTTCAGGGACATGATGGGCTGCATATCGAGATACAGGCCATTCGTCGCGAGCTGGCCGGACAGATGCTCGGCCAGCGAGAATTCGGCCTCGCGCTGGCGGAAGATATTCGCATCCTTCTCATACACCACCAGCTGCGCACCCTTTTTCGCTTCGCGGCAGGCACGGTCCGCCAGCGCCAGCGCATCCTTGATATGCGTGGGCTCGCTGATCTCGATCAGGCCGATGGAACAATGCACCTGCAACGCCTTGTCCGCAATGCCGTAGGTCTGGTCCCCGACGGCGGCGATGATGCCGCGGCAGGTCCAGGCGGCAAGCTGGATCGACGTGTCCGGCATGACGATAACGAATTCGTCGCCGCCGACACGGCCCATCTGTTGCCCTGTCGCCAGCATGCCTTTGACCCGTTCGCACACCATGCGCAATATCGCATCCCCGACGGCATGGCCGTACAGGTTGTTGATGATCGCGAAGCGGTTGATGTTGAGGTATGCCAGGGAGAGCGGCCTGCCCTCCGCCAGTTGCTGCATGGCGCGGGCGAGCGTGTCTTCGATGCCGCGCCGGTTGAATACTTTCGTCAGCGGATCATTCTCCGCGAGATACATCAATTCCCGTATCGCAGCGGATTTTTCGGTGACATCCTGCAGCGAACCTTCGATCTTGCCGCGTGCCAGGGTAGCCTTGACGAGAAACCGCTTCCGCGCTCCGGTGCCGTCCTGCCCGGCGTCGTCGATCTCCAGTTCGCCGTCGGGCTGCATATGCACCATGGTCAGCAACTCGCTCCAGGAACCCGGCTGAAAATAACGTTCCCACTCCGCACCACCGCCTTTCATCACCTCATCGCCGAGCATGTTGCACAATGCCGGATTGGCGCTCTTGAAGCGCCCCTCCAGGTCGAGGGTGAACAAGCCGATCGGCATGGCTTCATAGGTATGCTCGAGTTCCTCCTGCGCATTGATCCGCTCCCTGTGCTCCATGCGTATATGCTCGGCCACGGCGAGTGCCGCGAGCAGGCTGGATGACAGCGCGGCGGTGACGCTGTTGATCGTACCTATCGTCCCCCGGAAGCCGAAGGCAGCCGAGATCACTTCGGAAATGCCGGCCACCATGGTGATGGCGAACGAGGCGGCATACCAGACCGCGACCGGCGTACGCCGGGCCAGCAGGATGCGGACGAGCAGAAAGCCGACCACCAGTACCGTGACGACCGATGCCACCCACAGCACCGGCAGGAAAGCCTGATATGACAAAGAGACCGAAAGCAGCAGCAGTGCCACGCACATCCACTGCACCATACGCATGGGAACCGGCGAGCCGAGACGCGCCAGATCGTCGCGGAACAGGGTCCTGAACATGGTGACGGTCAGTACGTAATAAATGGCCGTGGTCACCAGGCGCATCTGGAAAACCAGGTTGTGCGGCACGGTCTGCCCCAGCCATTGGACATCCCATCCGGCCGACAGCGCAGCCAGCCGGAGATTGACGATCAGCCAGGCGGAGAACAGGACATAGATCGTTTGACGGATGATCAGCGCGGTAATGAGCATGAACAGCGCAAGCACGATCAGCCCGCCGTCCAGCAATCCCGATTCGCGGTGAAACTTCTGCGCGGACACCGCAAGATCTTCGGCTCGCCATTGCAACAACGTCAGGCTGGCCGGGCCCACAAAGCGCGCCCGGCACAGGAAGGCAGTTTCGGTCAGTGCATAAGGACCGAGCGCAAACCCCGCTTTCATCCTGCTGATGTTTCCGCTCGCCTGCGCACGCGTGGCTGCACCGACGACGCTGAAAGCGTCCTCTTCCCAGCAAGTGATTTCGGTCATATGACGCGACGGGAATTCCACCGTCACGCCCTGGTCGGCGGGCATGTCGGAGAATGAGAACCGGAACCAGAACGGCGCCTCCGAGCGACCGCTGTCGAAGCGCTGGACGCCTGGCTGCCCAAGCAAACCGGATCTGGCCTGCTCGGGAGAGAGCGGCTTTCCCGTCTCCTCAAGATACTGAAACTGCAACTGCTGCGCGTCTTCGACCTGGAAATACGATTGCCAGCCGGTGATGGCCACAAGGGACATCACCATGATTGCCGCCGGCAGCGCGTACGTCCCCAGCCACGACAGGAACCTGTCCAGCGCATCGTGGATGGGTGAAGCCGTAGTTTTCCGCTGTACCAACTGTTGAGGCATAAGTTCGCAAGCGATGGCCGGAGATGTGACTGCCGTTAGAATGACGCGGCGAGGCAAATGCTTCCGCTTTCGCAGATGATGTACAAAGTACGACCAGACGCTATTACTCTTCGTTCCAGAATAGGAAAGAATTGCGGAACGTTCTACGGGAAATAGATATGCCGACGGACAAGTCGGCTTTGCTTGATGCAGGTCAATCGACCTGGGGTGGGATGTGGCGAATAAGACATGCAGCGTCGCTTGTCCATGTCTGCGCCGAGGGCATCGGCGAGGGAGGAAAGCAGTTTGGTGCTGCAGTCATCACGCTCGCCGAACAGTGCAAGATTATCGCAGCCTGAGCGTCTTCAGGGGTGCGAACGGCAACACATTATTCTTCGTTGCGCCTACATGAATGTCGGGATGCGATGTACGGATGAAAAAGTCATACAGGGGATGCATAGCGTCCTGCCACTTTGCCTTCGCATCGGCGACCTTGAGACGCATGATGCGATGCGGCATATCGCCGGCATGGCGCAGCGGAATGAACCCCTTCTCGGGATAGACATCCTCGAACATCAATCGCGCATACTGCCGATCGATCGGCGCCCTGCCGGCAACCACCATCGAATGGACGCCGCTGTCCCGGCAATACAGATAAAACGCCTTGAAGAGCACATTCTTCACCACGCGGCCGATCCGCTGCTCCGTCACGCCGAGGCGCGTGGCTTCGGCCAGCGTACGCCCTGCCAGCGAATCAGGCAAGGCAACCGATTGCTCGAGACAGAGCGGCTTGAAACGGTTGGTCTGGATACGCATCGTGCCCAATGCGGTGCCGTCGAGTTTGGACTCCGCAAGCAGTACCACCACGCCGTCTTCAGCGTCGGTTGCCTCCGGCTCCTTCAAGGATTCGGCAAACAGCGGCACATGCCGCTTGTAGGCGGCGTGACGTATTTCCACCGCTTTCGAAAGCGCTTGCGCATCGCTCGCCATGCGCACCGTAAAGGGCAACGTCTCCTCGATAGTTTCGGTCCGAGGAAACGAGGGCATCAGGAGAGGCCTGACGTTCGACGATGCGGCATGAAAGTTTGCTGGCGATAATTGCATGGTCATACGTCTCTCCTGACAACGGTGAAATCGGACAAGCAATGCAAGCGATTCCATGACTGCGAATCCATGCATGCTTGGCAAATCGGTTGCTTGTAGGAATCAACCGTGCCTGCGTCAGAGATTTCCTGCAGGAAAATAGTTCCGTAAGGAAGCAAATTCCGGCAGTGAAATTGAGGAAGAGTTTATGAGCAGCGGGGCCGCCCGCTGTGTGAGGTAGTTAGTAGCTTGGCTTATCTAAATAAAATCTTGGCCTTTTGTTCATGGTGCACTTCACATCGCTTCGTTAGTTCCTGCCAATATGACCCACCCTTTCTGACCGGGCGATCAACCTTAAGAGGCCGGCCCAGAATAGAGCGCTTGCGAAGCCGGGCAACATTGATGATCGAAAACTAACGTTGAGAATGGCCTGTGTTGCGCGCTGCACCCGGCAGCAGATTGGATTTGTCATCCATGCGCAGAGCGTGGGCGTGCACCCTGCGATACCGCCACATACCGAGCAGCAAAAGTATGGGCGATGCCAGCCAAAGCAAGAAAGTTATCTGAAGCCCCATGGCATCCTTCGATAACGGAAACACAAAAGGTGCCCCCAGCATCAGGAACAATGCACAGCCCGGCAGCCAGCACCATGGCCGGGGATCCCGTCCCTTTGCCGCAAGTAGAAAGGCAAAAATCATGAAAACGTTCGCAAACCATCCCGGAGAGATACCTGCGCCGGCGTCAATCCATCCAAACATCAACATGTAGAGCCCGGCACCACTTGGCAGTAACATCGACGCAACATACAAGCAAAGGCTTGCGATATAAAAGCGCCTATATTTACTCGTCACTAAAGATCGCCCGATTCGCTGCCTATCTTCGTCAAGCAACTTAGTTTCCCTATCATGCTCAAGCAGGGAGGGCTTGGGCTTGCATGCCTCAATATCCGTGCAGGTAGGGCTGCTCGGACACGCGCAGGCAACGCACCGGGACTCGTCCGGCATGTTGCTTGCCCCACAGGCCAAGCACCTCCATGCATAGGTCTTGTTCATTTCGCGATCCAATGTACTGGATATCCAGCGGCGAAGCCGGGTGTCTTCATTTGCATGTCAGTCAGCGTCTGCATTTCGCATGACTGACCACCGGCCTTCTTCACGTCGCTTCATCGCCTTACGTATGGCCTCGGTGGACACCAGCTTCAGGTTTGCTCGACTGCGCGCGCAAACACTTTCCTATGCGGCCACTCGACAAGCACTTCTACCACGCCGCCCTGCTTGCGATAAAACATTCAATAGGTTTCAACCTGATTGGCCAACGGTTCGAAGTACCGGCAGTAGAAAGCGTCTGTTATCTCCGACCACTTCAGCGCCGGGGCCGAACCCGTGCGAGGCCGAAAGACAAAACCTTCAGCGTCAAATGCCAAGGATTCATAATTCACTGGCCTCCGCAATTGATGCCACAAAACAGGAAGCAACAGCGCTACGCCTGCCATCCAGACGGTCGTTGCGTGAGTGGGAAACATGAGCGAACTTGTCAGGCAAGCTCCCGAAACACCCCACGAAATATAGTCGACTTTATCCATTCCGAACGTTTGAGGATTTCACCGATGAGCTTCGTGCGTATCGTCCTGTTGAGTGGGATCGCGAAAGCCTACCTCCTGCCACATCTCCATGCACGGCAATAGGAATAAAAGTATCGTCAGCACTACAGCGTTCGCAAACACTTTCATCGTGATACTGGCCGAACGGTAATGGCGCGAGACCGTAGCTCCCCGGCTGAATATTGGGTCCGCAACGGCTTCAGATTGCCTCGCCAGGGCGGCCCTGATGGAATACGGCTTCAATGTTATAGCCATCTGGATCGAGGATGTACGCGGCATAGTAGCGCTTGTGGTAGTGGGGACGCAAACCCGGCTGCCCGTTGTCTTTGCCTCCCGCAGAGATCGCCTGTCGAAAGAAGCAGTCAACCTGTTCTTCGCTCATCGCCCGAAAAGCGATATGAGTGCGCGGAGCATATGGCTCACCCTGAAACAACCAGAAATCGCCACCCGGATCGTCATGACTGCTTTGCTGCGCGCCAAAACTGACCGCACCGCTTACTTCAAGACAGACCTTATAACCCAGCGCGCCAAGTGTCTTGCAATAGAACGCCTTGCTTAGCGATAGATCCGATACCCTGATTCCTGTGTGGTCGATCATGCGTCCAAGGTGTCTTTCGACCGCCTTCTTATTGCCTTCAGATTTGCAATCTCCGCTAAAACGGCGGCAAGCACGCGGTCGTAAAGAAGCGGAGTGCGCAGGAATACACTATTGTTGTTGTCGGAGGAAATACATAGTTGAATCGATGTGGGCGTCGACGAACCATCCCAGAGGACACGACAGACCCTTGTGGAGTCGGACGGCATCCATGAGACTTTCTTGAAAAAGTAGGTTCTCCCATTACCTCGCTCGCGAGAATCTACGAGGAGGCCGATATCTTTGGTAAGTAGCTCGTGAATCTCATCTAAATTCATGGAGGCTATCCTGCCCTTCTGAGGCAATTGCTGGTGCCATTTAAAACTGACTTGACCGGCGCAAGGCGGCCGAGTCGAGTGATGTGTTAGCGGTGCAAGAGTGCTTCGGCGATTTCCTGCGCTCTTTCAACGCTAATCCCTTCATAAAAATCAATCGATAACGGATGCCTGGTTTTTTCCAACTCCAGGAACGGTCTAATCCCATCTGCCCTTGGCCTAACCTGTGTTTTCAACGCATATGTATTTTCATAGTACGGTAGATAGTTGGAGAGCCAACCAAAATATGAAGCGCTCGGGTCTGGTGAATCATATGTTTCACGATAGGGATTGAAACTGACCTCACTCAACGATGCCCATACGCCCCAAGTGAATGGTTCAGATACTCCGATGATCGGCACCTCTAGACACACTCTTACAAAAAAGTTATGTCCATCTTCGTCTTCGTACCAGCACAAGTCTGATCCAATCATTCCCGCTTCCTGCACTTCTTTCGCTTGCTCGAGAAATGGTGCAGGGGCGCGAAAAGCGAAGCTTGGTGCTCCTTCATGGATTTCGGCACAGCTTAGGCATTTAAACGCGAAAATTGCTGCCATGATTGGTCCTGCCAATTCCTAGTTATAGGACAGTTATGCCCGGCATGCATGCGACTTAGCCGGTAAGCACTGTGACTGCATTTGGCTAAATCTCCATCAATCCAAAATTTGGCACGAATCTGCATATGCGCATAGCGATAAATGACCGCGAAACAGGCATTGCCTACACTGCATCATTTGTTCTCGTAAGTTGCGGCAAAACCTGTCCCGCTGTATTCGTCAAATGCATTACGATTCACAGATGGAACGTGTCCATGACTATTGTGCAAGATGTTACACCTGTGTCAATTGTTTCCGCCATCGAAAACGCGTGTAAGTTATGGCTTAGTAACCGATATGTATTGAGGAACGTGTTAGGAAACCGGCCATAAAGCAGTAACAAAACAAAAGCCTCTGCCGCCAACCCGGCGGACAGAGGCGTCAAGAGGTCTAACCTACCTTCTCGTGAAATTGGTCAGCCAATTCAGGTTCGGTTCGAGATGCCAGGGTTCGTTGCCGCTCTGCCAGGCAGGCTGAAGAACATCTTCACTGCTGCCGCA
>NZ_DASZBA010000211.1:0-12563 GCF_035944575.1 Noviherbaspirillum sp. | reverse complement strand
ACGTCCGACTGGTCCGAATGCCGGACAAAAGTCGAAATCACCTTGTCGGCATTCTGCTCGAATGACTTGAATGCGAGTCCTTGATGAATGCGATCCGCCCCGAGCCGTTCGATTGCCTTTTCCAGCAAGGTCATCTGCAATTCGCCGCGGTGAATGGAGAACTGCGGCGTACTGTACCCGGCTGCCCGACCGCGCGGCTCGTGCCATATCTGCTGGCCGAATTTGTTGAAATATGCCAGGGCCGACGTCTCGATGCCCTTCTCGGCCAGGCATTCTTCCAGGCCGAGCTGGGACAATTGCTGGCTCGCATGCGGCAACAGGTTGATGCCAACGCCCAGCGGCTTCATTTCGCTGACCGCTTCGTAAATATCGACCTGAATGCCGCGTTCGTGCAGCATCAGTCCCAGAGTCAGTCCACCGATACCAGCGCCGGCAATTGCAACTTTCATGTTCGTCTCCAAGGCATAAATGGCATTGTCCGATGTGCCGGTTTCCCGGCAAAGATTGCACGGGTCGGACACCGGGTGCAGCGATGCAACAATGACGGCCGTGGGATGCGCGGGCCAAACCCGCAGGCAAAATCACGCGCGATGGATCAATTGTAATGTCGCTGTATTGTTCTACTCTATAACAGTTACGCACCAAACCACAAGTGAAAAATGGCGCTGGCGCCGGCCTCCCGCATGCGTTGCGAAGGCCAGGAATATCGGCCGTATAACCAAGCGATGGCACTGGCGCAATTACTTTCCTGCGTGAACCGTTCCACCCTCCTCCGCCGCTTCCCGACCAGTTACAATATTCGTCATGGCCGGGCAACTTTGGCCGGACGACTGGGAACAAATCATTCACGTGGCAAGGTAAAAATGTTTAGACCAGAAAACCGTCACAAAACGGGAGAAGGGAAACACTTGAGAAACAGATCTAACGCCACTTCATTCAACGCCAGAATCGAGGGAATCAATTACGATATCCTCGAAGAACTGGTCGGTTACGCGGTTCGGCGCGCACAGCTCTCGATCTATGAAGACTTCGCTGCAACGCTCGGCGCCGACGGATTGACGCCGCAGCGTTTTTCCTCGCTAGTCATCATCGGCAGCAATCCCGGCATTTCGCAAACGAAGCTGGCCGAGGTCATGGGCATCGCCCGTTCCGGCGTTGTATCGATTATTGACGCCTTTGAAGAGGCCGCCCTCGTGGAACGCCAGGACTCCGGAGATCGCCGTTCCTACAACCTGCAGCTGACCAGGGAAGGACAACGGCAGCTGAAGAAATACAAAAATGCCGTCAAAGAGCATGACGACCGCATCTCGCAGCAACTGACGGAGAAGGAGCGCCAGCAACTGCGGGAGCTTCTCGGCAAGATCTGCGGCGTTCCGCCAGCGTAAGGAGCAGTCCCTGCATTGGGCGTGTTTATCCGATCAGGAAAACGTCCAGCATGGCGGCATCAGGTTTCCTGACAGCCTTGCCGATTGCCAGCACTGAATTGAGATGCGCCCATGCCGGCGCTCCTGTCTGGAATGACATCGCCGTCCGAAAATAGTATTCGTCGGGAGAGACCTGCTCCCCCCTTGCCAGACGCGCCATGACTTCCTCGGGGCCGTGGCGATATCCGCGGCTGACCACCTCGATCAGGGCGCCATCAGACGCCCGTATCACATATTGCGCACTGATATCGAGCACACCGTCGCTGCGCTGGATCTGCCAGTCGACGCCGCCGGAGAGCACCTCGCCTGACAGCATGCCGCCCTGCACTTCCCCGCCGATGATGGGCACAAACCGGCGCTCGCCGAATGGCGCCGCTCCCAATGAAACCACGGGCGAGACGCGTGCCGTGATGCGGCACAGAAAGCGCAGCTCAGGCGCCTGCATTGTCTCTTCCGACACCTGGTCGCCTGTTCGTGCATTCATGTTGATGCGTCTCCATTCCGGGCCGGGTTCTCTTGTCGTTCCATCGCTGGTTTCCATTTCACTTGATTCATCGGGAATACCGATCCACCCGGGCGCATCCTGATCCGCGCGCCGCATTGGATCGGGCAGCCAGGCTTGCTTTCAAACAAGCCGGACAATGATCGTGACGGTCTTCACTTGACAGCTTAGAAGACTTTGATTGATAGGTGGAATAGTAACGTGGATGGCATGCCCGTGCTGTCCTCCCTGAAGACGACAAATGTTCTGGCAGGTCGACGATGAATATCTGGACACTCACTGATGCCAAAGCATCACGCGACATTGCGTAGCGCGTGCTTGCAGGCGTACTGCACATCCGCTGCTTTTTCATTTCGTCAGGAATAGCGACCGGATTCTCGCTTCCCAAGACATAAAGCCGTTCAGGATAAAAAGCCCTTTGACGGCTTGCATATACATGCCGACCTAGTTATAGTAAATAACTGTTTTGTTTCATAACAATAACGATTCATAACGTAATGGTCGGTTGACAGCAGGCCCTCGCAGGTAGCCGCGTTGCAAATCAGCGGCGCAGAAATTGTGCCGTTCCAGCTGAACGCACGCCGCCTTGCATGCGCCGGCCCACGGCATGGGGCGGATGCATGCAAGGCGGTGTCATGCAACCACCATTGTTTGATTGTTTATTCATCGAGGAGACAACTATGAAAACCACATTAAAAATCCTGGTGGCGGGCATGCTGGTCGGTACCGCTGCCGCACCTGCCTTTGCGGACATAACAATCGGCGTCAGTTTGCCGCTGACAGGACCGGCATCAGGACTGGGGATACCCACCAGGAACGGCATCTCGCTGTGGCCGGACACGATCGGCGGCGAAAAGTTGAAGCTCATCATTCTTGACGATGCATCGGACTCCACCCAATCCAGCAAGAACGGGCGTCGCCTGATCACCGACGAGGCAGTCGACGTCATCGTCGGCTCCACCGCGACGCCGGCATCCGCCGCGCTTGCCGAAGTTGCGTCGGAACTGAAGACCCCGCAGATTTCCACCTCGCCGGTCGAACTGCCGGAAGCCAAGGGAGAATGGACGTTCAGGGTGGCGCAGTCGACCCAATTGATGGCCAATGCCGTCGCGGAGCACATGAAGCGCACCGGCGTGAAAACCTATGCGTACCTCGGTTACTCCGACGCCTACGGCGAGTCCTGGTTCAAGGCGATGACTGCCGCGGCCAATCAGGCCGGCTTGCAATCGGTCGCCACCGAGCGATTTGCCCGCGCCGATACCACCGTCACCGCCCAGGCGCTGAAGATCATGTCCGCCAAACCGGATGCGGTATTGCTCGGTGCGTCCGGCAGCGGCGCCGCGATGCCGCACAAGGCCATGATCGAGCGCGGATACAAGGGAAAGATCTACCAGACGCATGGCGCCGCGTCGCGTGACCTGATCAGGATCGGTGGAAAGGATGTCGAGGGATCCTTCGTCGTGGCCGGGCTCGCCATCATGCCGGAGGGCCTGCCCAATGACCATCCATCCAAGAAGCTTGCCACCGACTTCGTTGATCGCTACGAGAAGCAGTTCGGCGCGGGCACCCGCAATCAGTTCGCGTCGCACGGCTATGATGCCTATCTCGTGCTGAATCAGGTGGTGCCCCAGGCGCTGAAGAAAGCCAAGCCCGGTACGCCCGAGTTCCGCGCCGCATTGAAGGAAGCGCTCGAGTCCACCAAGGGCGTCCCCATCACGCAGGGCGTGATCCGGTTCACACCCAAGGATCATTTCGGCCTGGAGGACAATGCACGCGTCATGCTTACCGTACAGAACGGCAACTGGAAGCCCGTCTCGCCTTAGATGAAATCCGGCGCTTTGGCCGGCACAGATAAACCCTGAAGCCTGCCGTTGCGCAGGCTTTTTTCATTCATTGCACAAATATTCAGTTGACCGGAGCCGTCAGGCTGTCGCGGGAATCGGTCGCCGGCCGCGTTCACCAACCGCTTGTAATAGTCGGCCGTGTCATTAAACGAAAAGACCAGATCGCCGATGCCGTGGATGAACATGATCTTGCCGCCACGACTGGTGTACGCGGTGAGATCCGTGGCCCGATACGTGTTCAACCGGTCGTGACGCTGATGCCCGGGTTGTTCGCCAAGCCAGGCGGATTGCGGGTTCCGTCGAAAAACGCCGCGAAGGCGTCTGCCGGGATCGGCCGGCTGATATGGAATCCCTGTACTTCATCGCACCCCGACTGGAGCAGGAAGTCCTGCTGTCCGGCAGTCTCCACGCCTTCCGCGACGACGGTCAGATGCAGTGTCTTGCCCATCGCCACGATGGCTTCGACAATGGCCCGGTCTTCCGCCTTGGCTTCGAGCTCCCGTATGAAGGAACGGTCGATCTTCAACACGTGAATCGGGAAATTGCGCAGTTGGCCCAGCGACGAATACCCGGTGCCGAAATCGTCGATGGCCAAACGCACGCCAAGCTTCTTGATTGCCTGCAGGGTGAGCACCGCCTGCTGCGGGTTGTGCGCCACCATGCCTTCGGTGATTTCCAGTTCAAGCAGGCCGGCCGGCATGCCTGTCTCCGTGAGAATGGCGGCAATATCGTCCACCAGGTTCCTGTCGGAGAATTGCCGCGCCGAGAGGTTGACCGCCATGCGGATGGGACGCATCCCTTTGCGTTGCCATGCCATGTTCTGCTCGCAGGCGGTTCGCAGCACCCATTTCCCGATCGGGATGATCAGGCCGGACTCCTCCGCGACATGGATGAAATGCACCGGCGGCACCTGGCCGAGCGAAGGATTGTTCCACCGCAGCAAAGCCTCGGTGCCGGACACATGGCCTGTACGCAGGTCGAGCTTGGCCTGGTAGTGAATCTCGAATTCCTTCCGCTCCAGCGCATGCCGCAAACCCACTTCCACGGACAACCTGTCCATCGCTTCCGCGCCGATCGACGTCGAATAAAACTGGAAGTTGTTCTTGCCCTCTTCTTTCGCTAGATACATCGCGCTGTCGGCGTTCTTGAGGAGGGCCTGCTCATCGGTTCCGTCGTTCGGGTACACGGCGATGCCGACGCTGGCCGAAACACGGTATTCCTGGCCTGCCAGGACCACCGGCGTGACTGCCGCGACCAGCAGCTTGCGGGCCACTGCGGCAGCCTGCTTCTCATCGACAAGCTCGGGAATCAATACGACGAACTCGTCGCCGCCCAGACGTGCGATGAGGTCGCTGGTACGCACAGCCTGTTTGAAACGCAACGAAATTTCCTTCAACAGGAAATCACCGGCTTCATGGCCGAGGGTGTCGTTGATCAGCTTGAAGCGATCGAGGTCGATGAACAGCACCGCGAACCGGCGGCCGAAGCGCTGCGACGACTGTATCTGCATCGTGAGCAACTGGTTGAACATCAAGCGGTTGGGGAGCCCGGTCAGGCCATCATGCGTTGCAAGATGCTGGATGCGCTCCTCGGCCAGCTTTTCATCGGTGACTTCCCTGGCAACGCCGCGATACCCTTTAAAAAGACCCTTGTCCAGGATGGGGCCGCCGCTCAGGCTGACGAAATATTCGCGCCGGTCAGGCAACGCCCGCTTGATGACCACCTCGCGGAAATGCTGGCGGCGCGCGTACATTTCCCGTACTTCGTCCCAGCCACCTTCCAGTTCCACGCCGAATGCGCTTTCCCAGAGCCGCTTGCCCAGAAGAAGATCCTGCGGCAGCACTTTGCTGTCCTTGCCGGACTCAAGCCGCGTAAAGCGCAGCTCGGCGTCCTGCTCCCAATACCAGTCGGAGGACAGCTCAGTCAGCGAACGGAAGCGCAGCTCGCTCTCGGCCAGTTCCAGGTTTTTTGCCGATATGCGTCGGCGCAGGCTCGACATATAACCGGCGATCCATACAAAACGGCGCAGCGCAAGTGCGAAGGACGCGAACAGCAGCAACTGGCCCAGCAGCGTATCGACCGGAAAGGAAATTTTCGCTCCTGCGATCAGAACCGCCAGTAGCACCTCTGTCGTAACGATGAAAAGCAGGATGCGAAACTGCTTCACGTTCAGCGAAAACAAGCCGAATGCGATGGTCTGGAAAATTGAAAACAGAAAGAAAATGCCAACCTCCGGCACCAGCCCCAGACAAAGGGTTTGGTTGGAGAGGGCAAGAATCAGTTGGGGAAAGGTGACCGTCGGATCGACGAAACGTTCCGTCATTCCGCGGCTCATCGCCCAGTAGATCACCGCGACGTAGGTCAATCCGGTGGACACGTACAAAGCCGGCACGAGGAAAGTGAGACCGGCAAGATAAACCAGGACAGCCAGCAATATGCCGTCGGTGATCCAGGTCCTTGCCACGATGCGCAAGGCCGCCAGATTGCCGGCGATCTCCTCCGGCGTACGCGTACCGCCGGACCGCGTCGGTTTCATGCCGTGTCTCCCTCTGCATTCATATTCTTCTTGGAGCCCGCTTGAATTTCATGTGAGCGGATCGAATACGGGCCGGGATGCATAGCCATACGAAAGATACGGCCAGCTTCGCAGCCCTGGAGTCGGGACGCGCGTCATGCTTCAAACAGGCTCATACGGCTGTTGCCGTCCGGCTGGCGGCTTGGACTGCGCTTATCGTGCGCAATGTGGCAGGACTCCGGCGCGCCGCTCTTTCACCTGAGGTGATTACCTTTGCAGGATAGTTACATAATTTCCAACAAGAAACAAGATTGCGGGCATTCGGCCGTGCAGTGTGTCCGTTTTGCACGATCCGGCAGGATCCATGCCGATGATTGGCGCGATGCATGAACGAACGGCGCGTTGCCTGGCCATCGCGTGCTTACGCTGCGCTCCGCAGAAAATTGCGTCCGGTTGTCCATCATGCGCCTGACGCGGCTTCGAACTTCGCCGCCAGAGCCGGCACATCCACGGTAGCCAGGCCTTCACGCTCCCTATCCAACACCGCCCGGCGGTTGTCCGGCCTTTCCATGGTCCCTCTGCTTTCCCACAGGGCCTTCAGATGCCTTGCCTTGACAGCTGCATGGTCCGAGTTTGCAGCATAGTCGACCGCCGTATCACGGCAGCGGAAAAGAGGCTGAACGGCGCCGTAGCTGCAGCGACCGCACTTGCTCAACCGGTGTTTTTCGCAAAGCCCGGCACAACCGCCCTGGCCGCCGGCGTCGGCTCCTCCAACGGGCAGGCTGCCGTCGGGCTCTCGGTTAACCACTTGTCGCGTCAAGGCGGGACCATGTATTCCGCAGGTGTCGGCGTGTCCGGCAATTCCACCTTGCTCCGTGCGGGTGCAAGCTGGATTTTTAATTGATGTCGCCGGCGGCTGATCGATCGCGCTCGTCCTGCATCTGCTTGCCGCCTTGCATCGACTAATGACTTGCAGCCATAAGTAATGAGGTGCCAATGTTTCAGGCAATCTTCATGATTAAATCGCCTGCCACACCGGCGAACTTTTTTCATTCCCCATACCCAAACAAGAGCGGAAACACCTTATGAAAGTCTTACCTGTCAAGGAGATTCAAAATGAGAATTCCCGTTCTAGTGATGTTGATGCAAGCTGCAATGTTGGGTGGCCTGTCTCTGGTATTCATGGTGCTGTAGTGACTGGCTTTACCCTGCTGCTTTCGTTCAACTGCAATGCCGGTTGAACGAAAGCAGCCCGCCAGCAGCCGGTCCTCCGCCGGTTATGCACACATGTAAGTTTATGCAAGACACCCGTTGGACATCATCGTCCGACGCGAAGAACATGTTGCCCCGGTATCTTCATTCATCACAAATGCATACTGTAAAAACGCAGCCATGCAGTCGAACCTTGATTGCCCTCTTCACCGGGACAAACCATATTGCCACTGCTTTCGTTTAACGCGCCTCTCACAATTCCCTTACCATAACGCTGCCTGAATTGACATAGGGGAATGGTATGAAACTGGTACGTTATGGACGCATGGGAAAAGAAAAGCCGGGGCTGATCGATCAAGAACTAAAGCTGCGCGATCTATCCGGCATCATTGACGATATTGGACCTGAACAGCTATCGGCCAAGTCGTTAAGCAGACTGTCGAAGATCAAAGCCGATTCCCTTCCCCTCGTCAGGGGAAAGCCCCGGTTCGGGGTTCCGGTAGCGCAAGTCGGCAAGTTCATCGGCATCGGGTTGAATTATTCCGATCACGCTGCTGAAGCTGGCATGCCGGTGCCGAGCGAACCGATTGTGTTCATGAAAGCCACCAGCAGCTTGTCGGGTCCGGACGATCCGGTGGTATTGCCAAGGGACTCGAAAAAATCGGATTGGGAAGTTGAGCTTGGCGTCGTGATCGGCACGAAGGCACAGTATGTGAGCCAGAAAGACGCCTTACAGTACGTTGCCGGCTATTGCATCGTCAACGATGTATCGGAACGTGAATTCCAGCTTGAGCGCGGCTCGCAGTGGGACAAGGGCAAAGGCTGCGACACCTTCGGCCCCGTCGGACCCTGGCTGGTGACGGCCGATGAAATCATACAGCCGCAAAGGCTTGATCTCTGGCTGGACCTTAACGGTGAACGGGTACAGACAGGCAATACCAGGACCATGATTTTTTCTGTCGCCAAGCTGGTAAGTTACGTCAGCCGGTTCATGACATTGATGCCGGGCGATATCATCACCACCGGCACACCGCCCGGTGTGGGCATGGGAATGAAACCGCAACGATTCCTACGTGCAGGGGATGAAATGACACTCGGCATTGATGGCCTCGGCATGCAGCGGCAAAAAGTGATTACTTGAGTCACATGCGGCAAACGGCTGTTTCACCCTCCAATGCCAACCGTTTGCCTTATTCCGCGTCAGGCTGATTCTGCGGCGCTGCCTTGATAAATGGATCAAGCCCGGTGCAAGCCTGATGGATGCGCATGATGGTCGGCATGTTGGAGAGGTCGCAATTGAAGCGCTGTGCATTCGCGATCTGCGGGACGAGAAAACAGTCGGCCAGGGTTGGCGTTTCACCGTAACAATAAGTGCCGACCCGCGGGTCCTGTGACAAAGTCGCCTCGACAGCAGCCAGACCGCTTTCGCACCAATGCCGGTACCACGCGTTCTTGTCGTCTTCGCTGACTTTCAGCTGCTTCACAAGGTAGCGCAGCACCCGCAAATTGTTGAGCGGGTGTATCTCGCAGGCGATGCTCAACGCAATGCTTCGCACGAAGGCCCGATCGATTGGCTTTGCGGGCATCAGGGACGGTTGTGGATACGCTTCGTCAAGATATTCGATGATTGCCATCGATTGGCTGATTGCCGCCGCGCTGTCCGCCGTCTCGTCGACCAGTACAGGCACGAGGGCATCCGGATTGAGCCTGCGATAATCAGGCGAAAATTGCTGGCCACCATCGTTGAGCAGGTGCACTGGAACAACCTCGTAGGGCAGCCCCTTCAGGTGAAGAGCGATACGCACTCTATATGATGCGGAACTACGGAAATAGGCGTACAGCTTCATGGTTGGCCCTCGTGATGATATGACGACGTCCTGCTTAAACGATCCTGACCCGAAGTTCGCCCAGGCCGGCGATGCTGCCTTCCAGCAGATCGCCTTTTTTCACTGCCGCAACACCTTCCGGCGTACCGGTAAAAATCAGGTCACCCGGCTGCAACGTAAAGTATTTGGATAGATGTTCAATAGTTTCAGCGACATTCCAGATCAGCTTCTGTACATCGCTCTGCTGACGCGGCGTGCCGTTCACGTTCAATCGGATGGCGCCTTGCGCAATCTCGCCCGTTTCGGCGACCGGATGCAACGGACCTATAGGCGCCGAGAAATCGAAGCCTTTGCCGGTGCTCCACGGACGCCCGGCTTTTTTCGCTTCGCCTTGCAGGTCCCGGCGGGTCATGTCCAGGCCGACCGCATAGCCCCAGACATGCTGAAACGCATCTGCTGCAGCGATATTGACACCACCTTTTCCGATTGCAACCACAAGTTCGATCTCATGGTGCAGATCGTTTGTCATCGGCGGATAGGGCATTTCACCGGTCGCGCCCTGCGCCACCGGCAGGATCGCATCGGCAGGTTTCATGAAGAAGAACGGCGCTTCGCGGCCGGTGCCGCCCATTTCTTTTGCATGCTCGACATAATTGCGTCCAACACAATAGATGCGGTGTACCGGAAACAGGGCGTCACTGCCTGCGATGGGGACAGCGGCAGGGGCTTGGGGCGGGAAAGCGTATTGCATATGGTCTCCTGAATTTTGTTAAATTATGCCACCTGAAGATTATTCCGGTGGCGTCAGTACATCAGGCACTTTTCCATGCCGAGATGGTCTTAAACAACTGGTACGCAGGGATACCGATTCGCACCCGATGTTGCTTTTTTCCATTGGACATTTACTTCCGGAGATGCCATGTTTCTACGTCTTAGCCGCCTGTTCCGAGCCGCCGGCCGCGATGCAGTTGTGCTTTGGTTTGCATGCCGCAATCCGCTCACACCGGGCGCGGTGAAGTTGGGCGCCCTGCTCCTTGCTCTTTACATCATCAGCCCGGTCGATCTGCTGTCGGATCTCCTCCCGGTACTCGGCTGGATGGATGATGTTACCTTGCTGGCAATCGGTATTCCGGCAATTCTGAAGCTCATGCCCCAACCCGCTTTGCGCGATGCGTATTCCGATGCTGACCGCCTGATGTCGCGTTGGGCTCTCTGGCGCCGTTAATCGCCCCAAAAAAAACCGCCTTGCGCGATAACCATCGGCAAGGCGGTTCAGGTCACTTGAGCACTGTGCGATGCTGACCGGCGCATGCGCCGATCATCCTTCGCCGAGATACGCTTCCCTCACCTTCGGATCATCAAGCATTTCTCTGGCATTACCGTTCATCGTGATGAGGCCGGAATCCATCACGTAACCCCGATGTGCCGCCTGCAATGCCAGCTTTGCATTTTGCTCGACCAGCAATATTGTCACGCCTTGTGCGGAAACGTTGCGCACCACCTCGAAGATCTTCTCGACCATGATCGGCGACAGCCCCATCGACGGCTCATCCAGCAGCAGCAGTTTTGGATGGCTCATCAGCGCCCGCGCCATCGCCAGCATCTGCTGTTCACCGCCGGACAGGGTGCCGGCAAGCTGCGATGCACGCTCTTTCAGGCGAGGGAAAACGCCGAACCACTTGTCGACATCCGCCTGGATCCCGGCCTTGTCGTTGCGCGTGAAAGCGCCCATGAGCAGGTTTTCGTAGATAGTCATGCGGGTGAATACGCCACGGCCCTCCGGCACCATCGCGAGACTGCGCTTCACCAGTTCAAAGGACTTCGCCCCCATGATCGGATTGCCGGTGTAGTGAATCTGCCCTTCGACACGCGCGCCGGGCAGCGTACCGGTAATCGCCTTGAGGGTGGTTGTCTTGCCGGCGCCGTTGGCGCCGATCAGCGTGACGAGTTCACCTTCGTTGACTTCGAGATCGATGCCCTTGACCGCCTGGATGCCGCCGTATGCAATCTTCAGATTGCTGATTTTCAGAATGTTCTGGCTCATCAGTGAGACCCTCCCAAGTAAGCCTCGATCACGGCCGGATTCTTTTGTACCTCGGAAGGAATGCCTTCAGCAATCGGCTTACCGTAATCCAGCACCGTCAACCGGTCGCACAATCCCATCACCAGCTTGACGTCATGTTCGATCAGCAAAATGGTCTTGCCTTCCGCCTTGATCTTGACGAGCAGTTCGCGCAAGGCCAGCTTCTCGGTTGCGTTCATGCCGGCGGCCGGTTCGTCCAGGGCAAGCAGTTGCGGATCGGTAGCCAGCGCACGTGCAATTTCAAGACGCCGCTGGTCACCGTAGGAAAGAAACTTCGATGTACGGTGGGCGAATTGGGCAATGCCGACGAAGTCCAGCAATTCCATCGCACGTTGACGGATCGCCGCTTCTTCCAGGCGGGCGGCCTTATGATGCAGTACCGCGCCAAGCACGCCTTGGTGCGTACGCACATGGCGTCCGACCATTACGTTTTCCAGCGCCGACATCTCGCCGAAAAGACGGATGTTTTGAAACGTACGCGCGATGCCCGCCTTCGCAACCTCATGCGGTGCGGATGGTGAATACGGCTTGCCGGCAAGTTCGAAAGTGCCGGTGTCGGCCTGGTAGAGGCCGGTGATCACATTAAAGAACGTTGTCTTGCCGGCGCCGTTGGGGCCGATCAGGCCGTAGATCTGGCCGCGCAGGATCTTGACGTTCACGTTCGACAGTGCCTGCAGTCCGCCGAAACGCTTGTTGACACCGGAAATATTAAGAATGATTTGTTCGCTCATGATCTTCCTTATGCAGCCAGCGCAGCAGGTTCTTTTTCGTCGAGACGCTTGACGGCGTTCGCGTCGGGACGATCCTCATGGCGCGGCGACGGCCACAATCCTGCAGGGCGATAGAGCATGATGCCGACCATTGCCAGCCCATACAGCAACTGGCGCAGCACTTCGGCATCGATCAGTACCGCGCCGAACAATTGGCGCTGGATGGGTTCGACCACATGGCGCAGGACTTCCGGCAACGCGGCAAGAATGACGCCGCCCAGGATCACACCTGGAATATGGCCGATACCGCCGAGCACCACCATCGCCAGCACGGCGATCGATTCCGTCAGCGAGAAGGATTCCGGCGATACGAAACCCTGGAACGACGCGAACATCGCGCCGGCCACGCCGCCGAACGACGCACCCATTGCAAATGCCAGGAGCTTG
>NZ_DASZBA010000210.1:0-7410 GCF_035944575.1 Noviherbaspirillum sp. | reverse complement strand
CCACCTTCCTGCACGCGAATGGGCCGGACGCCCTGTCCAGCCTTGAAGAAGGCGATCCCTCCATATGGATGCAGTGGGACGCGATCGGCGCGACGGGAACACTGCTGCACTAGCGCGTGTCCCGCCAGGAAGGATCGTCGTGCCGGGACACGCACTAGAGCAGCACCTCATATGCAGCACCGCATTGCAGCTTCCCGCCATGGCCGGCCATGCCGCCATGTTCTGCTGCGCTCGCAAGTCATCGCCAGGGCACGTGCCCTTCCCTGCTCGTAGAAGTTCCAGGCGGCCCGGTGATCCCGCTACCCGCCCTCAGTTGCCGGGTCGGTGCGCGGCTTCAATACGGGCGCGGAGTTCATCAATGAACTGGCCTCTCTGATGCCTTAACTCCAGTCTCGCATTCGCTTGACGAAGGTCCACGATGCGGCGCTTGATATCTTTATCCGGTTGCAGCGCCAATTGGATGCCAGGGCTGTTGGCATCGTCCATTTCGTCAAGCAGGATGCTCAGGATCTCGTTTCTCGCGATCAGCCAGTGGAACCGGATACCGGACTCTGCTGTTGTTCCGGGAGCAGCGGCGTTTCACTTTTCCCGTTCGTCCCCGCCATCGTTTTCTGCGACCGCTTACCCACTTTATCCGGGTTCGGCACAGAAGCTTTTTTTGCCAGCTTCTCCAGTTTCTGGCGCAAGCCGGCCTTCGGGGGCGCGGCCAGGGTTGTACCGGAGCTCGCGCCGGCGTCAGGCTTTTGCTGCCTGGGCGGTACTTGCGCTCTCTCCTTCTTCCGATCCACCACATCCTCAACTATGCCGACGAGAGTTCGGGCTAATCCTAATCCGAAAATATCCATTTGAATTTACCTGGAATGTTGGTGAAGACCGGCATCGCAGACACCGGCCGTTTTGTCTCCGCATGCAAGGATTGGTCGCCTAAGCATCATGCGAAGTCCGTCCTGCCGGGCTTGTTGAGGAAAAGGCGCTCCGCACCCTGGCGATCATCTCCTGGAGCTCCCGTATGGCTTCCCCGGTTGTCTCCAGTTCGCGGACCAGGGACTCCTTGCGTCTCATGCTGCGGACGGCGTCGTCGTGTATCTCACGAGCTTTCGTCTGCAGGCCGGCGTGCGCCGGTGCCAGCCGATTTCTCGGGAACGTATTCCCGAACAGGGTTTCGCGGATGTCGAATAATTCCGGGCGGTCCGACATGGCGTCGGGCCTCGCTGCCTTCATATGCGGCGAGTGGTGGAGTTTATGCAGTGTGCCGGCGGGACCGGCCGCAGCAGCGCTGCCGGACTGACTATTCCCTTGCGTGGATGTGACATGTGCTCGCGGCCGGCCAGGCGAAGGGCTTTTGCGCGAACCGGGAATGGGGGAGTGGGGCATCGGGCGGTGTTCCAGTTTTTGTTGGGCGACTTGCATGGGGGTGGCCACCGACGCCGGATGCAATCCGCCACGGTCGAAGAAACCGGAAGCAAGACCGGTAGGCGCTTGCCGCCGGACGGAATTGTTGAGTCGGGTGGAGACTGCTTGCTGGTTAAGTGGCGAATGGTCGAGGTCCGGTTCCATCGCTTCGGCTATTTATTTGAGTGCATGGCCCCGCGCTCAAGAAAACGGCGGGCCAAAGCCCGCCGTTTTCCTGTCGGAAGGTACCCTGCCGCCTTACTGCCGGAGTGCACCGCCGAAGGAGAGCCAGGTGCCGCGCAGGCCCTGCTGTTCCACGCCCGGCTTCGACCAGTCGCACACGCCGCCGGAGAACAGCGTCCTCAACCGTGACTGTTGTTCCGGGGTGAAGGCCGGCGTGTAGTCGCTCATCGTCACCGGCTTGAGGGTGCACTTGATGATGTCGGACGCAACCGGCGCCCCCGCCACCGCCCGTGGAGAGGCCGGCGCAGGATAGAGTGCGGCGCACCGGCCGGCATCCATCCTCTGCTCTTCCACGATGAAGGTCGGGTAATCATCACGGGTAAAGCATCCCTCCTGCAGCGCCTCGGGCTTGTTCCGCACCACTTTCTCATGTTGGCTGATATTGGACCTGTCCGCCTGGATGTTTTCCAGCCACTGGTCCATCTGCGCCAAGGCATGCATCAGCAGCGGACTGGTGCTGGAGTAGTAGCCGTAACGGAAGTCCTCGACCAGCATCACCTGGTTGCGGGCGTCGCCGTTGGCCTTGATCAGGCGCTCGCGCATCGAGAAGGAGTGATAGCGCAGGTGGATATCGCCATCCGGCCGGTCATCGGTATACGCACGGTAATCGATGATCGGGACATCCCGCAGTCCGCCCCCGCCGTTGGTCAGACGGCCGGTCTGGTAGGACTGCCGCGTCGCTTCGAGGTCGGCGGTGTTGCGCTGCCAGTTGAAGTTGGCATCCCGGTCGTAGCCGCCGATGTGCTCGTTGAGCGTGAGGAACTGCTCGACGGTGATGACGCCTTCGTTCAATGCCTGCAACCCGTATTGAATGCCGACGTTATCCAGCGGACGCCGCGCGAAGCCGGTGGCCGGATCGGTGCCGAATACATTGACCGTATGCTGGTAGATATCGCAGCGCACGCCGGTCGGATTAGTGACCGCGTTGTAACGCAGGCCCATCGGCAGGACGTCGGGGCAGAAGGTGTTCGGCGCGATGCGCAGCGCGCCGTTGTAGACGGTCGATGTGTAGATCGTCCTCACGTTCTGCACGCCGGCGACGCGGCGCTGCTGTTCCTCGGTGAACTGGTTCGGGAAATAGTTGCGGAAATAATTGCCCAGCAGGCGCTGGTCGGTGATCGAGTGCACGGTGCCGAAGTACACCTCCGGGAAGCTGCAGCCGGGCAGGATGCCGTCCAGCAGGCCGGGATAGTTGTCGGCGATCTGGTGCTGCTGGTACGAGCCGCCCGAGCAGCCCCAGCCGATGGTGTAGCGGGGCAGGCCGTAATTCTCGATGAAGCGCTCCTTCACCATCGCCATCGATTCGGCGGCCGTCAGGTCCTGGCAATTATTGCCGAACACGTTCAGCGAGGACGAGGCCATCGCATAGCCCTGCTTGAGGATGTTATCGTCCAGGACGCCGCCGGTGGTCGAGCCCTGCCGGTACCAGCCGCCGGTGCAGCCGCCGCCGAAGGTATAGACGAGACGGCCGTTCCAGCCGTTCGGCTTCACGGCATAGCTGGGCGCCGGTTCCCTGGTCGGGTCATGGAGGACCGATGTCTGGTAGATCGCGCGGTTGATGGTGCCGGTTTCGATGCGGACTACGTACGGAACCTGCTTGCCCTCGTTGGTCGTGGTCGTCGCCACATCCGACGGCAGCGCGGTCAGACTGGTCAGGGGCCTGAAGGCAGCCGGATTCGCCGTGGTCCGATAGACGTAATCCACGCGGGTCCTGATCGAGCAGTCCTCGTCCAGCGGTGCGCCGAGATTGCTGCCGTCAGGCATGGCGAACTTGTCGGTTTCGCAGAAGAAAGGCGTCTCATGCGGGCCGGAGAAGACCGGGCCGGTGATCGGATAGTTCGTCACCTGCACCGAGCTGGCGAGGCCGCGGCCGGTTTCCGGCCTGACTGAAATCGTATTGACACCCTCGGCGAGGCCGTCGACCAGTCCAATGAAAGTGCCCCTTCCGAATTCGGTAAATTTTTCCGTCACATTCCTGCTGCCGACGGTGACCGAGAAGTCCTTTTTCGCGATGCCGGGCGGCAGCGTTACTTCGATGAGCGCATCGCCGCCGCTCACCGTGTCCGGCCTGGACGATATGACGCGGATCGAACTCGATGCCGATGTTGCCTGCCCTGACTGGGCGGGCGGCACAGCGGCACCGTTGTTCATTGCAATGGTTTGTGGCGAATTGCCACTGTCTCCTCCGCATGCGGCCAGTGAAACCACCAGTGCGGATACGGATAAGCGTCCTGCGAACGCCATGTCTCTTGTAGTGGGGAGCATCTTGTTTGCCTAAGGTAAGTGGAAGCTCCCTGAGAACGCAGTGCTTATGTTTTTCAACCATATTAGGAGCGAGTACCGGGCGGGGCTTGAGCATGATCAAGCCAACCGGCATGCGGCGGCCATGGTTGCAAATCGGCGTCACATCCCATTCCGCAGGGCGGGCGGCACGCCGGGCGGAGAGATGCGGCCCGGAGTTTAGGTGACTGCCTGGATTGCCTTCCGCATGCCGCCGAAGCGCTTGCGGTACTGTGCCGGCGTCAGATTGACATGCCGGCGGAAAAGCCGGCTGAAGAAACCGGCGTCTTCATATCCCACTTCGTTGGCGATCGCCTCCACCGGCTCGCTGCCCGCTTCGAGCATCTGCTTGGCCTCTTCGAGACGAAGCGTATGCACATATTCCAGCGGCGACATCCCGGTGGCCTGCTCGAAGCGGCGCTTGAAGGAGCGCTCGGGGATGCCGCTGTACCGGATCATCGCGGCGACCGGCGACGGCTCCGCGTAATGATCGGCAATCCACGTCTGGCAGCGTGCAATGACGGCATCCTCCGCCTGCCCGGTGCGGGCCAGGCTGGCGAACGGCTGCTGGCCGATATCGTTCCAGTCCACCAGATTCACCCGCGCAGTCTGCATCGCCACCTCCACGCCCGCAAGGCGGGCAATCAGGTACAAGGCGAGATCGAGCCAGGAAGTGCCGCCGCCGGCCATGATGAGGCGCTGTCCTTCACCCGAGGCGACCAGTGCCCGCTGCGTGCGCACCTTGACCTTGGGATAGCGGCGCGTCATCAGATCGCAATAGGCCCAGTGCGTGGTCGCTTCGTACCCGTCCAGCAGCCCGGCCTCGGCAAGCAGGATGGCGCCCGAGCACGCGGTTGCCAGTATCTTTCCCGCCGCATGGCATGTCCTGAGGCAGGCGATTTCTTCGAGGAAGCGGCCATCCAGCGGCGTACCCGGCGCAACCATCAGTTCCGGCACGCAGACCACATCGGCGTCCATGCAAGCGGCCAGCGATGCGTCGGGCGTGATGCGGACATTGTTGCCGCCGATGAATGAGTCGCCGTGGCAGGACACCACCCGGGGCACCATGGTCACCACCCCGGCGCGTCCTTCCACGATCTGCGCCCAATCCCGCCCGGCGGACATGAACATGTCGTACATGCCGTAGATCACGGACGCGGACGTTTCGGGCATCGCGAGGATGGCGATGCGGACAGGCGGTTTTGCATTCATGGCCGTTTTGTCCGTTTTGTCGGATTTTTTGCCGAAATGGCTTTAGTGCGGACGAACAGCGGGACGTATCGTTGCATCCCGTCCCGCAACAACGCCTTGAAGAGATTTCCCATGCCCACCCCCGTCGAACTGGTCACCATTCCCGTGTCGCTGTTCATGTCGTATGGCGCATTCATGCTGCGGGAAGGGATGCTCCCCGGCCGCCGTCTTCCCGCTGTCGCAGGCGGGAGAAGCCGCAGCCCGACGGCGTTCTTATTCTACTTCTTCCTGTTGCCCCGTTTCCCTGACGCGGACGGAGCAATGGGCACTTTCACACCCCTGCCGGCTTCAGCGCACAGACCGGTTTTTTCAACAACGCATCGCAGCGTGTGACAGAGATGCGGCCGTTTCGCGATGCACCGCAACCTAAAGGAAAACGACCATGAGCAAATACCGCCACAACCTGCCGCAACTCGGCGACCGCCTTTTCATGACCGAAGGCGGACTGGAAACCACGCTGATCTTCCACAACGGCATCGACCTTCCCTACTTCGCATCCTTCGACCTGCTCAAGGATGCCGCGGGCACCGCGGTGCTGGAGGATTACTACAAGCACTTCGCCGCGATGGCGGTCGAGCGCGGCATCGGCGCCGTGCTGGAAGCGCCGACCTGGCGGGCCAATCCTGACTGGGCGGCAAAGCTTGGCTACAGTGCAAGCATGCTTGCCGAGGCGAACCGGAAAGCAATCTCGCTCCTGCTGCGGGTACGCGCGGCATACGAGACATCCGCCAGTCCCATCGTCATCAGCGGCAATCTCGGCCCGCGCGGCGACGGCTATCGCGCCGATGCGCGCATGACCGCCGCTGAAGCCCTCGCCTACCACCACGCGCAGATCGATACGTTCGCCCGGACCGATGCCGACATGATCGCCGCGTTCACGATGAACTATGTCGACGAGGCAGTCGGCATCGTGCTGGCCGCCAAAGACTGCGACATGCCGGTTGCGATCTCCTTTACCCTTGAAACGGATGGCAGGTTGCCGTCGGGCGACACGCTCAGGGATGCAATCGAGCGCACCGATGCACGGACCGGTGGCTACCCGGTCTATTACATGATCAACTGCGCTCACCCGACGCATTTCGACACCGTCCTCCATGAAGAAGGCGGATGGCGGCAGCGCCTGCGCGGACTGCGCGCGAACGCGTCGCGGCGCAGCCATGCCGAACTGGATGAAGCCAGCGATCTGGATGACGGCAACCCGCAGGAACTGGCGATGCAATACCGGTCGCTGCGCTCGGCGCTGCCGGGACTGGTGGTGGTGGGAGGATGCTGCGGAACGGATCACCGGCATGTGGATGCGGTGTGCCGCAGCATGGCCGCCTGAGACGGATTTTCCGGACCGGCCGGTGTTAGGTTCTTTGTTCGGCTATGCGGATAACCGATGACAAGGTCGATAAACAGGTCCGGAGATAAATCCGGACCTGGAAAGGTTGTCTTCCGCGGGGATCATTCGGCGGAAGCATCCACCTGGAAGGGTTTGTCATACTCGTTGATCTGGCTGTGGGCCATGTTTCCGTGCGTTGCCGACGCCATGTTGGTGCTTGCGCAGCCCGACAAGGCAAGAGCGGCGATGGACAGAACAACGGAAACCAGACGGAAAGTCGTGGTTCCCGCTGGTCCGGTGCGGGTGGTAGTACCGTTCATGTGATTCTCCAAGAGGTTGATTCTCTCCCTGATTCGCAGGCTGGTTCGCGATGAGACCGCCCGCGCCACACCATGCAAGCCCCGGACCAGCGGGCCTTGCATGTGCCAGCTTGAATTAGCCTTTCAGGCAATCGCTCATGAATTTCTTGCGCTCATCGCCCTTCATCCCTTTTGCTTCCGCATTGCAGGACTTCATCTTGTCCTGTTGTGCTTTCTGGGCGGTGCTGGTCTTCGGCTTGGCGGACAGGCAGTCCTTCATGAAGGCCTTGCGCTCGTCACCCTTCATGCCGGCCGCTTCCTTGTTGCAGCTGGCCATCTTGTTTTGCTGATCCGTCTTCGGGGCGTCGCCAGCTGCCGCTTTCTCGGAGTGCGTTGCGGCGAATGCGGAGCCGGTAAAGGCCAATGCGGCGATGACGGCAAAAAGTTTTTTCATGGCTGTTCTCCTTGGGTTTTTATGATTGGAAATGATCCGGTTTTCACTCCCACGTCGCCATGGTCTTTTTGCATTTTCCTTGATAGCGGGGTGTGGTTGATTGGATTATAGGATCGGCCTGCCCGATTGCGCTTACAAGACGTTTATCCAAATCAATCCAAAGCGAT
>NZ_DASZBA010000209.1:0-10980 GCF_035944575.1 Noviherbaspirillum sp. | reverse complement strand
CATAGGTCGCCGACATGACGTCGGCGACCTTGGTGAAGTCGACTTTCAGCGGGTCGATGCGATAAAAGGGCAGCTTGACCTTGCCCGCCATCCATTCGGTCAGCCAGTCGAGAGTAAGCTGGCGGTGCGGCGGCTGCGCAGACTGCAACTTGGCCTGGGCCACGGCGGTCAGGGGATGCATCGGCGTCCCGGCATTCTTCAGGATGGCCTGGGTCTGATTATAGAAAGCCTTGGCATTGCCCCGGTCGATCACGCCGTCGGATACCAGCCAGGTAAAAATCTGCTGCAGGTCGAGCGTCCGGGGAACTGCTTTTGTCGTGGAATTCACTGTCGATGCCCTTAAGCAATATCTGCATCGATGTTAACACACGGCCATTGCGCTCATTCGCCGGTTTGCGCGGTTTTCAGGCCGTTGACCCACGATTTGGCGGGAAGCTTTGTGCTTTGGACAATCTGCGCAGCGCGTTCATACAGCGCAGGGAAATCCAGCGTGACCGGCGTCTTGAAGGCCAGGGCGACCACATTGCCGTCGTGGACCTCCGGCAGGCAGAGGATCTGCCGGAACGCGGTGCGCATGGCCTTCAGGTTCTTCGCATAGCTCGGATGATCCCCGAACAGGTTGACGGTCATGATGCCGCCGGGCGACAGGCAGTCGGAACAGGCGGCATAGAACTCGGGTGTATCCAGCACCGGTCCCTTGGCGGTGGCGTCGTACAGGTCGACCTGCAGCACGTCGACTTTGCCATGGTTGGCGGCATCGTTGACGAAATCCATCGCGTCCATTTCGATCACGGAAAGCCGTTCATCGTTGGACGGCAGCTTGAACATGCTGCGGCAGATCGCCACGACAGACGGATTCAGTTCCACCGCCGTCACACGCGCCTTCGGAAATTGCCTGTGGCTGAACTTGGTCAGCGCGCCGGTCCCCAGACCAAGTTGGACAATATGCGCCGGTTCGGCATTGAAGAGCATCCAGGCCATCATCTGCTGGGCATATTCAAGCTCGATCCAGTCCGGCTTGCGGATGCGCATCGCGCCCTGCACCCATTCGGTGCCGAAGTGCAGGTAACGCACGCCTTCCTGTTCGGACAGGGTGACCGGTGCGAACTTCGGCTTGCGGGGCGGCTTCGGCGTGTCGGTCTTGCCGGGGCCGGCTTTGCGGTTGGCTTGGGCTTCGATGGATTTACGTTTGATGAGCATGTCGGGCCGGCAATGCCGCATGGAGAAAGCCAGCGATTTTACAGAACGATCCGCTTCCAGACAGCCAGTTTCTGCTCGAACGACCATTGGGCATTGGCGGGCGACGACGACGGCAGCACCAGCGTCTCGAAGCCGGCGGCGGCGAATTGCGGCTCCAGCTTGCCGGAGGTCTTGCCGTTGAAGCAGACCCGTGCAAGCTGCGGGCAGTCGTGCTTGAGGGCAGCAAAATCGTTTGCCTGCGCCTGGCGGATCGATGCATCCAGGCTGCCTTCGCGCTGGCAGGCGGCGATCGCATCCCACAAGCCGATCCGGTGCGCGAGCAGGCGCTGCAGCCGCTTTTCATAGGGCAGCGTAACCAGATCTTCCGCGAGCACGGCGGAAAGGAGCTTCCAGAAATGGTTGCGTGGGTGCGCATAGTATTGTTGGGCGCCGAGTGACGCTTCGCCGGGAAAGCTTCCGAGCAGCAAAACGCGGATGTTGCGGTCAAGGACAGGCGCGAGGCCGGTCAGCAGGGGCAGGTCGGTGGCGGGCATAACGGTATTTTACTGATGCCCCGGCAGCGGTTATGCTGCGCTTGAACAAGTAAGAGGCGTAATTCCCAAGCGCACCCATCAAACGGAGACAAACCGGCATGGACAGCAAAATCCTTATCATCACCGGCGGCAGCCGCGGCATCGGCGCCGCTACCGCCCGATTGGCTGCGGCGCGCGGCTATGCGGTGTGCATCAGTTTCCTGAATAACCGGCCTGCGGCCGACGAGGTGGTTGCGGCCATCGAGCAGGGCGGAGGCCGGGCGCTCGCGGTACAGGCGGATGTGGCGCAGGAAGCGGACGTGCTGCGGCTGTTCGAGACCGTGGACCGGCAACTGGGAAGGGTGACGGCATTGGTGAACAACGCCGGTGTCCTGGAGCGCCAGATGCGGCTGGAGCAGATGGATGCGGCGAGGTGGAACCGGGTGTTTGCCGCAAACGTCATCGGCAGTTTTCTGTGCGCCCGCGAAGCGGTGCGCCGGATGTCGACGCGGCAGGGCGGGGCTGGCGGCGCGATCGTCAACTTGTCGTCGATCGCCGCAAAGCTGGGCGCGCCGGAGGAATACGTCGACTATGCCGCATCCAAGGGAGCGATCGACAGCATGACCATCGGGCTTGCGAAAGAGGTGGCGGCCGAGGGCATCCGCGTCAATGGCGTGCGACCGGGCGTCATCTATACCGATATCCATGCCAGCGGAGGAGAACCCGGCCGGGTTGAGCGGGTAAGAAATGCGGTGCCGATGAAACGCGGCGGCCAGGCGGAGGAAGTGGCGCAAGCGATACTCTGGCTGTTGTCGGATGAATCATCCTATACAACCGGCACGCTGGTCGATGTTGCCGGTGGCCGGTGATCAAGGCGCAATGACCCGCAACCCGCCATCCCATCCTGCAATCGGTTCCGCCAGTCTGTTTCTGTGGCATGGCCGCGCCCTGGTGGTTGGTCCCGGCATCGATTCGATACCGCATGCCCATTTCGCCGCGCAGATCACCGTGGCGCTGGAACGTCCATTCCGGGTCCGCCTCGATGCAGGTTCGCCATGGATATCGACGCAAGCAGCAATTTTCGCGCCCAACCAGATGCATCAGCTGGATTGCGGCGGGGCCATGCTCGCGCATCTCTTCGTCGATTCGCCCCAGTGCCGGCAAGCCATCTCGTCAGTGTGCGACGCAGGATATTGCCAGGGACCGGAATTTTCGGAAGTGATGGCGGCGCTGCAAACGGCACGGCAAAGCCGGCTGGATATCGATGCGGCGGAGCGGGCTGCGAAGCGTTGGCTGGATTGCGCAGTGCCTCAGGCGGTGGAACCTGCCGCCCTTGATCCGCGCATTTCGGCGGCCCTCGCATGGATCGGCGACCACCCCGGCGAAACGGTGACCGGCGAATCGCTCGCTGTTCAAGCGCATCTGTCTGAAAGCCGCTTCACCCACCTGTTCCGGCAGCAGACCGGCTTGCCGTTGTCGCGCTATCTGCTTTGGTCGCGCTTGCTGTGGGCGGTGGAGGCGGTGGCTGGCGGCGAAGATCTGACCGCGGCTGCCCACATTGCCGGATTCGCCGATCTGGCACACATGAGCCGCACCTTTCGCGGCACCTTCGGCGTGGTGCCGTCGGAATTGCGCAAGATGACGATTGCGTTCAAGCGGGAAGGGCAATGAGCGTCTAAGATGATTTCATGCCGCATCACGTCGAATTGCGGCTTCAAAACATCAGGAGACCGTCATGGAGCATGTTGCACACCGCCAGATCGATACGCTGCTCGCCAAATATTCCGAAAGCCATCTGAACCACACCAATGAAATCATTCATTTCATCTGCGTTCCCGCCATCGTGTTTTCGCTGCTTGGCATGATCTGGGCAGCGCATCCGCTCGCGGCGGTGGGCGTAACCCTGGTTTCCCTGGTGTACTACTGCACACTGTCGGTGCCGTTTGCCATCGGCATGCTGCTGATGGCGGGCGCGATGCTGTGGATACTGTCGCTGCTGCCGCAAGGGATGGTGCTGCAGTTGTCGATCGCGATTTTCGTGGTGGCATGGATCGGGCAGTTCATCGGTCACAAGATCGAAGGCAAGAAGCCGTCCTTTTTCGAGGATTTGCGCTTCCTGCTGATCGGGCCGCTGTTCGTGCTCGGATTCCTGTATCGCCGCCTGCGTATTTCCTATTAACCCAGGATGAAGATTGCTGTCTTCGGCGCCGGATCGATTGGCGTCTATGTCGGCGGATCGTTGCTTGCCGCAGGCGGTGACGTGGTGCTGATCGGGCGCGCATCGGTTCGCGACCGTATCCTCCGCAATGGGCTGGTGCTTACCGATCTGCACGGGAAGAAAATATCAATGGCGGCTTCCGACGTGCGCTTCGAGCAGGACGCCGAAGTGCTTGCCGATGCGGACCTGATTCTCGTTACCGTGAAGAGCGCGGATACGGCATCGGCAGCAGCATCCATTCTGAAATACGGCAAGCCGGGTGCATTGGTGATCAGCCTGCAGAACGGTGTTGGCAATGCCGAGGTATTGCGCCTGCCCGACTGCACGGTATTAGGCGGCATGGTGCCGTTCAATGTGGCGCAGTTGCCGGACGGCCGCTTTCATCGCGGCACGGAAGGCGAATTGATGGTTCAGGCGTCACCCGCCTTGGCACGCTGGCGTGCGCTGTTCGCCGCAGCCGGGCTGCCGCTGATTGAGCGTGAAGATTTCGCCGAGGTGCAATGGGGAAAGCTGTTGCTCAATCTGAACAATCCTGTCAATGCATTATCCGGTTTGCCATTGCATGCACAGTTGTCCCAACGCAGTTATCGCCGCTGCCTTGCGCTATTGATGGATGAAGCATTGTCGGTACTGCGCATTGCCGGCATCAAACCGGCGAAGATTGCCCGCGTTGCCCCGGTTCTATTGCCGACCGTGATGCGTTTGCCTGATCCGTTTTTCAAGCGGCTGGCGGCGGCCATGCTGCGCATTGATCCGCAGGCGCGCTCATCGATGTGGGAAGACTTGCAAGCGGGACGCCGTACCGAGGTCGACTATCTGAACGGCGCAGTGCTGAAACTTGCACAAAGCCGTGGCCGCGATGCGCCTGCCAACAGGCGCGTTGTGGACCTTATTCGTGCAGCCGAATCGGGCGAGCATCAGTCTCTTGATGGCGATGCACTGTATCGTGCGTTGACCATGTAGAGACTGAATGGTAACCGCTGCTGATTCAGATATAACAATCTTTCCCATCTGGCAAATCGTTTTGAATCACGCAAAGCGATCTGCGCGGCGGCCCTCCGTTTGTCGTGGAAGAATTTACTCGCGCATCGTTCGATATTCCATGGCATCACGCTGCAATCGTACCGGGTGACATACGGAAACCAGGAATGTTTGCAGGTTGTATTGGACGACTATGGCATCGTAATGCTGCATTGAAGTGAGTCGTATCGCTTCGGTCGGGTGTTACATTCTGCTATCAGAACCAGATTTATCTACAGTCGGTCTAACCAGCCCGGCTTGGAAAAACTTTGTTTTGATAGGTGATGCATGGTCTCATGGTTTCATTTGTCGGACACGACAGAGCTGGACTTTGACGGTCCGGTCGACAGAGAATTCCTTCCATTCAATGAAGCATTGATCGATACACCGATCATCAATCTTTTTCGTCGAGCAGCAGAGCATCATCCAGATCGACTTGCCATTACGGACAGTACGCGCAGCCTGAGTTATCGAGGAGCAAGCCGCCATGTTCAATCGCTCGCGCAAAGACTCGAGTCGTGCGCCCCGGCCGGGCGGCCCGTCGGCATCCTTCTGCCGCACAACGCACTGTTTCCAGTTGCCGCGCTCGCATGTCTTGCCGCGAATCGACCTTATGTGCCGATTGATTTGAAGTATCCGCCGGCGCGAATCGATGCAATCATTCGTGAAGCCGGCGTGGGTGCCGTGATTACCGATGCGGCCGAGGCTTCTGGCTGTCACCATGATCTGATCCCGGCCGATGTGATTTCCGTCGATGTGCTGGCGAATGAGGAAACAACATCGGATGCCGGGATGCAAGAGGCAGTGTCCAGGGAAGACATGCCGGCAATCATTCTTTATACTTCCGGCAGTACCGGAAAGCCCAAAGGCATATGCAACAACCAGCATGCCATTCTTCAACGTGTCAGTGAGTACACCAATTCCTGCCATGTCAATGCGGACGACCGCTTCATCCTGTTGAGTTCCCCTGGTACGATTGCCGGAGAGCGCGAGATGTTCACGGCGCTGCTCAACGGCGCCTCGCTGCATGTCACCGATCCGCAATTGGACGGCATTCACTCCGTGCTCAATGCCATGGCCGAGCGGCATATCACCATCGGATACGCCGTGCCGTCCTTGTTGCGCGTGATGCTGCGCCTTCCGGGTGCGCAACAGGCGTTCGCCGACATGCGGGTGCTACGTATCGGCGGCGACATTACCCTCGACAGCGACCTCGCGCTGTTCCGGAAAATTGCACCGCCCACCTGTCATTTCTTTGCCAGTTTCAGTTCCACCGAGACGCCGGCCGTATTCCAATGGTTCGTTCCTCATGACTGGATGCCCAGCGGTCCACGCGTCCCGATTGGTCGCCCTCGGCCCGGCATCGATTTCGCCATCCTCGGCGATGACGGGCAGCCGGTGCCCGAGGGCGAGTTGGGTGAACTGGTTGTGCGCAGCCGCTATCTCGCACTTGGTCAATGGCAGGAGGGCCAGCTGACCGCCGGTCCCTTCCGCACCGACCCGTCGAACCCGCTCGCCCGCATCCTGCATACGGGTGACATGGTGAAGCTGCGTGAGGACGGCTTATGGGAGCTCATCGGGCGCAAGGACCGGCAGATAAAAATCAGGGGATTGCGTATCGATATGGGCGAAGTGGAGGCGGCGCTGCGCAGTGTGCACGAGGTGGCGGATGCCGCCGTGACGGCACGGCGCAGCGGGGAGGAGGTCAGCGGACTGGCAGCATTCGTCGCGCCGGTCGCGGGGCTTGAAAAACATGAACCAACCGGTGAACTGCTTGAAAAACTCAAGGCCGCATTGCATGCGCGTGTTCCGCAATACATGCATCCGGCATGCATCCATATCGTCGACCGCATTCCACAGCTTCCGGGATTCAAACCCGACGTCAGTGCCCTTGAAGCGCTGGACCGGCAGCGGCAGGAAGAAGAGCAGCAGGAAAAGCAGGCGGCGCGGACCGCAGCCAGATCAAGCCAGGATGAGATGCCCAGCATCCCTGCGCTGAATCGGCAGTACGGCGATGGTTTGCTCGATGCGCGCATCGCCCAGGCGGTGAGGCATGCCTGGACTACGGTCGCTGGATCGAAGTCGTTCGAGGCCGGCGAGACATGGTCCGAGACAGGTGCGGACTCCTTGAAGGCAATTGAGTTCTGGTTCTACATCGAAGACAAGCTCGGCTTCAAGTTGCCGCTGGATGCGCTGGATGAGGACGTGACGCCGGCGCAGCTTGGCGCCGCAATCAGGAATTATCTGAGCAATTCCGGAACGAAGCGGGAAAGCGTCGACACCGACGCGCCGCTGGTGTATCTCCTGCCGGGAATTCAAAGCGATGACCCTTCGCTGGTGCGCTTTCGGGCTGCGTTCGGCGACAAGGTCCGCTTCCGGACGCTGGACTATCCCGGATGGCGGCAAACGCTCAATGACGGCCGTGAATTCGACGCCATCGTGGATTATGTGTACTCGACGATCTGCGCCGAACCCGAATGCGACACTTACCGCATCGCCGGTTATTCCTTTGGCGGCATCGTTGCGTTCGAGGTTGCCCGCCGACTTGTACAGTCGGGGCGGCCGGTAGGCTTTCTCGGTTTGCTGGATGCGCGCCGATGGGATCTGGCGCACGCCGATTCGGTCAACCAGCTTGAAGGGGCGACGCCGGGGAGGATGCGGCTGCCAGTGAACATGTGCAAGCTGGCCGTCACGAAATGCATCAAGCACCGCATCTTCACGCCGCTGTCCCTTGTCGAACGCAGCCTCATGCAGCGGCCGACCAAGCTTTCGTTCTGGTTCAAGCGGCAACTTACCAAGGAACTGCGCTACCAGGCGCTACGGCAATGGACGCCCACTTCGCTGGATGTGCCGACGGTGCTGTTTCTGTCCGATGACCACTGGCCCGGCGAACCAGCGGATCACGGCTGGGAAAACGTATGCCGGCGGCTCATCAAGGTGCATATCGGCGGAACACATGCGACCGTCATCCAGCCGCCGCAGCGCGATGCATTGTGTGAACACTTTCTCGATACGCTGACGCGGTTTCCGACATCCACAACCGCGCCGGATCTGCCGGAATTCAATCTGAAAGCAGGGTGACCAGCCGAACTACTTCAAAGCTTCAGAGCATTCCAGGCCGCGTCGGCGAACACTTCACGATGTACGCGAATGTGCGATTTCACCCTCCCGGCGAGCCAAAGCCGCGCATAGTCGTGGGCCGGGCCGATGATCAGTGACGGATAGCATTCCAGCGGCACGTCCTTCAAGGATCCGCTGTCGCGGTATGGCTTAAACCAGCGCAGCGCCTGTGATAAATGAGATTTCGTCTGCGCTTCCAGCTCGCCGGCGGCATCGCTCCTGACGACGGCGCCTCGGTTGTACAGAACGAAGCGCGCCTTATCCGGATTGTCGGCCACCCAATCGATATACGAATGAACGATCGCTTTCACGCCTTCCTCCGCATCGCGCGCTTTCGATAAATAATCCTCCCGAGCCTCATGGTAACTCTGCATCGCCTGCACATAGATGGCGGCCGCAATGCTTTCCTTGTTGCCGAAGTGGTGATACAGGCTGCCTACACTGGCGGCGGAACGCTCGCGGATCATTTCGATGGTAGTGGCTTCCACGCCGTTCTCGATGAAGCAACTCAATGCGGCATCAAGGATCTCTTGTTTCCGGCTCTTCTTTTCCGGCTGCTGGGCGGGCTTGTTGTATGTAGTCATTGCAATCAACGGTTTGACTAGAATAATATTCTAGAATACTATTCTACTTAATAAGCGCGGTGCCGTTCCCGGCATTTCGTTAAACCGCACCTTATCGCAACCCGCGCCTGAAGGTAAAGCCGCATGATTCCGCCGCCAGCGCAGTCAATCAAGGAGAGTGCACTATGAACCAGACCCTTAGCCTGTACCAGAGCATGGGCAACCAGAATTTCAGCAAGGCAGTCGTCAATTTCGCCCCTTACTTCGGCACCATCGATCCCCAGTTCACCATGCTGCGGCCCGGCTATGCGGAAGTGACGTTCGCTAACCAGCGTTCGGTGCATAACCATATCGGCACGGTGCACGCGATCGCCTTGTGTAACGCCGCCGAACTCGCCGCCGGTACCATGACGACCGTATCGATTGCCGACGGGCGGCAGTGGATACCGGTGGGCATGTCGGTCAAATACCTGGCCAAGGCAAAAACCGATATGCGCGTCGTCGCCGACGGTGCGAATGTGGACTGGAGTACCGTCGGCGACGTCGAGGTTCCGGTTGATGCCTTCGACACCGAGGGAAAGCGGGTCTTCACCGCGAAAATCATGATGAATCTGAAATGATGGCAAGAGCGACGCCATCGGGGAGCGGCGCATGAACCTCGTCTTTCGCCTTTTGTATGTTCTGGTGCTGTCGCTATTCCGGGAGAGGCTGCCGCTCGCTGCCGTGGAAAGCCGTCTCGGCCTTCGCACGATGCCGAACGATCTCGACGTCAATCTCCATATGAATAACGGGCGCTACCTGACTATCTGCGACTTGAACCGGGTTGATCTGTTCATCAGGACCGGCCTGCTGAAGGTGATGCTCAAGAAGAAGTGGATGCCGATGGTGGCCGAGCACACGATGATTTACAAGAAGCCATTGAAACTGTTCGAACGCTTCGATGTGTCGCTGGCCGTCACGCATTGGGACGAAAAATTCTTTTACATGCGTCACACCTTCGAATCAGGCGGACGCATTATTGCGGAAGGCACATCGAGAGCGGTGGTGCGAGCCCGCGACGGCGTCGTGCGGCCTGATGATGTGCTCGCCGCCGTGGCTGAGATGAGGGGCCTGGCGTTGCAGCAATAACCGTGTCGCGCGGTCGCAAGCAGGACGGTCCCGTTCCCCGTCGATCGCTTCAGCGCTGGCAGGCAGATCGACGCGCATGGGGTGAACAGGCTGTCATCGGAAGCGGCCAAGATGTAATTCAACACAAGACGAGGGCATTCGCATCCGAGTCCGGTATTGCACAAGGGTAGTGTTCCAAAGCATGCTTATGGATGTTTCGACCTGCCCATCCGTGACCGGAAGATGCCGGCACGCAGGTACGGCATTGGTGGCATGATGGCCGCATCGTGCGGCACGATGCGCGGTACGCCTGCCCCTTGATGGCCTTATACTGGGACATCCCTGAGGCGACCTCATTCGCCGTGTGAATGAAAATGTCGACCTGGTAAATGCTGGTTCGGGAACGACCCGACCTGATTTCACAGGACAGGGCAGGCTAGTCCAGCCTTTGGATGTTAGTCAACTCCACATTGCTTGGTGAGCTGATGCCGAATGACATAGCGGCGCCCGCTTGTTCACTGAATCGGACTCATCGATATTTTTCATCTAGTCGGGCTGACCGAGATTACGCTTATCGTGAACGATAACTTACCGCTCATTGTGACGCTCAAGCTTGATGCTGACAGTTTCAAGCGGCTCGACGCGATGCGTAAGGACCATTTTCCGCCCGAGCGGAACTTTCTGACCGCCCACCTAACCTTGTTCCATGCACTTCCCGGCAAAGAACAACCGGCTATTTGTGACTGGTTGAATCAACTTTGCATTGAAACAGCACCGTTTCGCCTCGAATTTCCTCGCATCCGGATGCTTGGCCGAGGCGTCGCAGTTGACGTTGCAAGTGCCGAATTGCAGCGCTTGCACACCCAGCTCGCGCAACGCTTCAGTGCATGGTTGACGGCCCAGGATCGACAATCATTCAAACCGCATGTAACCGTTCAGAACAAGGTGTCACCGCAGCAGGCGCGTGACCTATTTGATTCACTTCGACTGGCGTGGACGATGGCACCGGGTACAGGGGAAGGGCTATTGTTGTGGCAATACCTCGGTGGTCCATGGAAACACATCGCCGAGTTCTCGTTTTCGGGCAGCTAGTATCTCTTCAGTTCCGGGCGTGACCAATTCTGCAGAGAGGACTGGTAAGAGACGCTTGCCAGACAGGCATATGTGTTCACTACATCGTGCTGGTGGGATGGTTGCGTCACCACCGGGCTTCCTGTATCAGGATGAATTGCATAATCGT